>DATBPG010000104.1:0-29924 GCA_036561485.1 Steroidobacteraceae bacterium
CGATCGGCCGCGGCGCTCAAGCGGCTCGCGGCGCCGTCGGCGTGGCAGGGCGCGCCGACGATGAGCACGTCAGGCCGGAAGCGGTGCAGGAGCACATCGATCGCCGGCCAGTCCGGGCCGGTGGGGCCCATGCGCACGGTCGCGCACGGCGCCGCCGTGGCGCTGATGGTGTCGCCGGAAGCGATGCCGATGCGTTTGAGGCCGAAGTCGAAGCCCAGGGCGATGCGGCCGCGCCCTTCAGGCATGGCCCGCCGTGAGGCTCACGCTCGAGCTGTCGATGCCGAGCAGCTGCCAGGCTGCCTGCCAGCGCTCCTCGAAGGGCAGGCCGAACACGATCTGCTCGTCCATCGGCATGGTCAGCCAGGCATTGTCGAGCATTTCGCGTTCGAGCTGCCCGGCCTCCCAGCCGGCATACCCCAACGCGACGAAGGCGTCCTGCGGTCCCTCGCCGCGCGCGATGGCTGCCAGCACGTCACGTGAAGTGGTGACCTGCACGTTGTCGGAAACCCGATGCGTGGAGTCCCAGATACCGCCGGGCCGGTGCAGCACAAAGCCGCGATCGCGGTTCACGGGCCCGCCCTGCAGCACCGGCTGCTCACCGATGCGGATGTCCGAAGGCTCCAGCTTCATCTGCGCCATGACATCGCCGAGTTTCATGCCCAGGGGCTTGTTCAGCACGATGCCCAGGGCTGCCTGCTCGCTGTGCTCGCAGATCAGCACCACCGTCTGCGCGAACAGGCCCTCGGTCAGCGAAGGCATGGCGATGAGCAGGTGATTGGCCAGAGAATTGAGCGTTCCAGGAGCGCCGGCACGGGTATCGGTGCCCAGGCTCACGGGACCCGACCGGGAGGTAGAAGTACCCATGCAGCTGAGTATGGGGTCACGGGCTCACTGCCTCAAGGGCGCCGGCGCGTATCTGACACCCTGATCACACCGCCTCGCTCAGGGTCGTGCCGCGGTGCTGCTGGGTGAGGACGGCTCCGCATTTCCGGCGGGAAGGGTGGCGGAGGTCAGGTTGCCGGCCTCGAAGTCCCACTGGTAGGCGAAGCGCAGCCGGGAGTACTCCGCGGTCAGATCGGCGGGAAAGGGGTTGAACGGACTGGCCAGCCGCAGGATGGTCAGAGCGGCCTGGTCCAGGGCATCGTAGCCGCTGCTGCGGCGCACCCTGGCGCTACGCAGGCGGCCATTGGCGGCTATTTCGACCTCGACGACCGGACTGCCGGATAGACCCGCCCGGCGCGCGGCGCTGGGGAAGTTCAGCGTGCCGACGCGCTCGACCTTGCGCTTCCATTCGGCCAGATAAGGAGCCAGCACGGAGGCCTGGGTGTCGGGGCTGACCCAATGCTGTGCGCTCGATTTGCCGCGAAGCAGCAACTGCACGGCGTCTCCGCGGCCACTGCGCGGCGGACCGGGCAGTTCGCCGAGCATCTCGGGCAGCGCCTGCGCCGAGGAGGTCTCGATCTCGCCGAAATAGCGGATGTCGGTGCTCGCACCGGTCGTCGCCAGCAGGCGCTCTTCGGCGCTCTGGCCCGCACCGGTGTGGGCCGCCGGGCCATTGCCGTCCAGTGGCTGATCGGCTGCTGCCTGTGCGCCGCGGCTCGCCGGGCTGCCCGGCTGCTGCGCATCGGTGTCGCCGGCACCGATCTGCGTACGCTGGGAGAGATAAGCTGCGGTGCGATTGCTGCGCGCCTCGGGCACATCATTGGTGACCAGCATGACGTCGAGCTGGGGGACCTCGCCGCCATTGCCGCGCGCGCTGCTGGAGAAGCCGACACCCAGAATGATGATGGCGTGCAGCAGGGCCATGAGGAACAACATGACCATGAGCCGCTCGCGCACCGGTGCACGCCCCTCGCGCAGACGGGGAGCGGCGCTGCCCCGTGCGATGGAGGACGCGGTGCTCATGGGCAGTGAACTCACGGGCGGCGACTCACGGACGCGCAGTGTCTCATGCCGAGGCGGCCCGAGCGGCGCGGCGCTGCAGACGCTGCTCGACGGCATCGATGAAAAGCGCGCCGATGTCGAGGTGGAACTGGCTCTCGAGCTCGCGCACCCCGGTGGGGCTGGTGACATTGATCTCGGTGACATAGCCGCCGATGACGTCCAGACCGACGAACAGCATGCCCGCTTCGCGCAGCGCCGGGCCGATCTGTGCCGCGAGCCAGCGGTCGCGTTCGGTCAGGGGCCGGCCTACGCCCTTGGCGCCGGCGGCGAGGTTGCCACGGTTGTCCTCGGACAAGGGAATGCGCGCCAGCGCATAGGGTACGGGCTCGCCATCGACCAGCAGCACGCGTGAGTCGCCGCTCGTGACGATATCGGGCAGGTATTTCTGCACGATCGCGAAGCGTCGTCCCTCATCGGTCAGGGTTTCGAACACGACGCGCGCGTTCTTGTCACCACGCTCGAGTACGAAAATCGAATGCCCGCCCATGCCGTGCAGCGGTTTGACGACGACCTTGCCGTGCTCGGCGGCGAAGGCAGCCATCTCGGTCATGTCGCGGGTCACCAGCGTTGGGGCGCAGCACTGCGGGAACCAGGCGGTGTAGACCTTCTCATTCATATCGCGCAGGCCGCGGGGCCGATTGACCACCAGGGCGCCGGCGGCTTCGGCGCGCTCGAGGATGTAGGTCGTGTAGATATATTCGGTGTCGAACGGCGGATCCTTGCGCATCAGGACGACGTCGAAGCTGCCGAGGGCCTCTGTCGCAGGCTCCCCGAGCGTGAACCATTGCTGCGGGTCGGCGCACACGCTCAGGGCCCGCACGCGGCCTTGCGCCACGCCGTCGCGCAGCCGCAGATCCTTCTGCTCCAGGTAGTGCAACGACCAGCCGCGCGCCTGTGCCGCGAGCAGCAGGGCGAGCGTGGTGTCCTTGGAGTATTTGATCAGCCCGATCGGGTCCATGACCACGGCCAGTCGTACGCAAGCCGATCGCACCGATGTAGCCATTCCTATCGCTCCTCGCGCCAAGCGCCGGGTGCGGCCTCAACGCAGCCCTGCCAGGCGCCGGTGAGATTATGTTCCACCTGCCCACCGTGGTCGCGAGCTGGCCGTCGCGGCCTTCAAAAACCGTGACGGAGGCGGCATAGCGGGGGGTGTGCCGATATGTTAAAACGCGCGGCACGCGGCGGCGAACTCGCTGCCCGCCGCGATTGTGCCGACGGGGCCTGCGCCACGCAAACCGATCCGGCGCAAACCGATTTCAGAAGGCGGGACGTGGCACTGCGTCAGGGGCGTCCCGGCTGTTAGGGTATCGCCGCCGGGAGCGAATCAAGCCGAGGATTGAAGGCCGGCCGCCGGACCGGGCCGGAGGTAGTGGAGCATGGAATCGACGACGGACGAGCGTGGCGCGGCGGCGGAAGCCGGGGGTGCCTCGGGGGCGGCCGCCCACGTGACGGCGCCTGCGCGCGCGCCCGCTTCCTCCCTTCGCGGCCTGAAAGTGCTGGTCATCGACGACAGCAAGACGATCCGCCGCACCGCCGAGACACTGCTGAGCAAGGAAGGCTGCGAGGTCTTCACCGCCGTGGACGGCTTCGATGCGCTCGCCAAGATCGCAGATCATCAGCCGGACATCGTGTTTGTCGATATCATGATGCCGCGTCTGGATGGTTATCAGACCTGCGCGCTCATCAAGCACAACAAGGTGTTCCGCTCGATTCCGGTCATCATGCTCTCCTCCAAGGACGGGCTGTTCGACCGGGCGCGCGGACGCATCGTGGGCTCGGAGCACTACCTGACCAAGCCCTTCACCAAGGATGAGCTGCTCGATGCGATCGAATCGCACATCGGGCGATGATGTGGAAATGATGCGGGATGACGCGGAGATGACGCCATGGCGCTGATCCTCATCGTGGACGATTCGCCGACCGAGGTGCATGTGATGCAGAAGGCCCTCGAGCGCCATGGCTACCGCACGGCCACTGCGACCGATGGTGCCGAAGGGGTACGGCTCGCGCGCCAGATGCACCCGGATCTGATCTTCATGGACATCGTCATGCCCGGCGTGAATGGCTACCAGGCCACGCGCGCGCTGGTGAATGATCCGGACACCCGTTCGATTCCGATCGTCATGGTAACGTCGAAGGGACAGGCGGCCGACCGGGCCTGGGGCCTGCGCCAGGGCGCGATCGATTATCTGGTCAAGCCGGTGTCACCGGACCAGCTGGTCGAGAAGGCCCAGGCGACGCTCGCAGCCTGACATGCAGGAGAGCACCTCGACGCTCAGAGCGCTGCGGGATCGGCCCTTCGAACTGCTGGCCGAGCTCGAGCGCCGTGGGCGGGCGGTCACCGCCAGCGCAGGCACGGAAGCGGCAGCCGCCGGGGATTGGGTCGGCGTGGCATTGAAGATGGCAGGCGAGCTTTATCTGGTGGCGCGCGAGGAAGCGCGCGAGGTACTGGGCGTCCCCGCGCCGCTGACGCGGGTGCCGGGTGCCAGGGGCTGGATTCTGGGACTGGCGAACGTGCGCGGGGCGCTGCTGCCGATCATCGATCTGCGTGCCTACTTCGGGGGCGGGCAGACACCGGCCGCACGCGCCGCACGCATCATTGTCGTCAATCACCGGGACATCCCCGCAGGGCTCGTGGTCGACGAGGTACTGGGGTTCCGGCGTTTTGCCGATGCAGAATTCAGCGCGGACGTGCCCCCGACCATCGTGAACTGCGCGCGCTACATCGCCGGCTCTTTCCGGCGCGCCAACGAGCAGTGGCCGGTGCTCGGACTGCGCACGCTGGTGGAAGATGCCGCGTTTCTGGAGGCGAGCGCATGAGGCGCGGACCGCAGCGACTGGCGATTGCGGCGATCGCGCTGACCCTACTGGCCGCGGCGCTCGCGCTCGCGCTGGCGCTCTCGCGCCAGTCAGCCTTCTGGGCGGCGCTGCCCGCGGTGCTGGCGCTGGTACCACTGTGGATGCTGCTCACCCATCTGCAGCACGCCGAGGCAATGGCCGCGAGCGCCCGCAAGGCCGCCGAGATGCAGCGCCTGGACACCGATCGCAATCAGCAGGCGATCATGCGCCTGCTCGATGAGATGTCCAGTCTCGCCGAGGGCGACCTCACGGTGCAGGCCACGGTCACCGAGGACATAACCGGGGCGATCGCCGATTCGGTCAACTACGCGGTCGAGGCGCTGCGCAAGCTCGTGGCGACCATCGCGCAGTCGGCGATCCAGCTGGACGCCGCCGCGCGGCAGACGCAGGCGCTGGCCTCGCACCTGACGCGCGCGACCAGTGCGCAGTCCAAGCAGATCGGCTCGGCGAGCGAGTCGATCGGCGCCATGGCTGCCTCGATCGAAGAGGTCTCGGGCAATGCGGAGCGCGCCGCGGATGTCGCGCGCCACTCGGTGGATGTCGCGCACAAGGGCGGCGATGCCGTCCGCCGCACCATCGATGGCATGAATGCGATTCGCGAGACCATCCAGGAGACCAGCAAGCGCATCAAGCGCCTGGGCGAGAGCTCGCAGGAGATCGGCAACATCGTCGAGCTGATCAGCGACATCGCCGAGCAGACCAACATCCTGGCGCTCAACGCCTCGATCCAGGCTTCCATGGCCGGCGAGGCCGGGCGCGGCTTCGCGGTGGTGGCCGACGAGGTGCAGCGGCTCGCCGAGCGCGCCGCGAATGCCACCAAGCAGATCGAGGTGCTGGTTCGGACCATCCAGACGGACACCAACGAGGCCGTGGTGTCGATGGAGCGCAGCACCACCGACGTCGTGGGCGGGGCACTGCTGGCGGAGAACGCCGGCGCTGCGCTGCTGGAGATCGATCAGGTCTCCAACCAGATCGCAAGCCTGGTGCAGAACATCTCCGCCAGCGCGCGCGGCCAGGCCTCTGCAGCGCAGGCGCTGGCGCGCAACATGCAGGTGCTGCGCGAGATCAGCACGCAATCGGCCGATTCCACCAGCGCCACTTCGCAGTCGATCATCAAGCTGGCGGATCTGGCCGCGGCGCTGCGCCGATCGATCGCCGGCTTCCGTCTGCCGGGTGGCACCGATACCTCCGGCATGCACCGCACGCTCTCGCAGAGCGCCGCGCGCGAGCTGCCCGGGGCGGCGCCCGGCGGCACGCACGCCTCGCTGACCGGTGCCGGGAGCCTCTCCTCCGCGACGCTGGTGCTCGGCAGCACCGCGGCCGCCGCCGCGGCGAGCGCCGGCACACAGCCGGGCAATGGCCCGCCGGGTAACCCCGGGCCCGGCTACTCCAATCCCAAGATCAAGGTGCTCGGCGGCTCCTGAGGGGAGCACCGGGGAACCAAGCCGATCATTCCTAGCGCTACGTCATGACCGACCTGGCCACGCAAACGCTGCACACGGTGGCGCGCGAGATCAGCGTCGCGCTCGCCGAGGGGCGCAGTGCGCTCGAGACGCACGTCGAACAGCCGCAGAACATGCTGCTGCTGGAGCGCTGCCGGGACGAGCTGCATCAGGTGCAGGGCGTGCTGCGCATGATGGAGATCTATGGGGCGGCGCTGCTCGCCGAGGAGATGGAGCAGGTCGCGCAGTACCTGATCGGCCTCGGCAGCGAGCGCAAGAATCAGGCCGAGGCGCTCGATGCGCTGATGCGCGCCATGGTGCAGCTGCCCGGGTACCTGGAGCGCGTGCTGGCCGGCGGGCGCGATCTGGCCCTGGTGCTGCTGCCGCTGCTGAACGATCTGCGCGCCGTGCGCGGCAGCGCCCTGCTGTCCGAGGGCACGCTGCTGCTGCTGAACCTGAAGTCCGACCGCCAGGCGCAGCCGGCGCCGGCGGCGCCCGGGGAGCCGCCGCTCAGTGTCGCGCAGTGGGCGCGGCGGCTGCGCTCACGCTATCAGACCGGCCTCATCGGCTGGATCCGCGGCGAGCGAGCCGAGCAGAACCTGGAGATCCTCTCGTCCGTCGCCTCGCAGCTCGAGCAGGCGGCCACCGCGCAGCCCGTATTTCAGCTCTGGTGGGTGGTCGGGGGACTGCTGGAGGCGCTGCGCGAGAACGGCGTTGAAAGCAGTATCTCGGTCAAGCGCCTGCTCGGTCTGGCTGACCGGGAACTGAAGCGTCTCTACGAGCAGGGTGAGACGCGCTATGCGCAGCACCCGCCGGTGGAGCTGCTGAACAACGTGCTGTACTACATCGCGCGCTCCAGCAGTGCCGGGCCGCGTGTCGCGGCCGTGCGCGCCTCCTTCCGACTCAACGAGCTGCTGCCGGTGGACGAATCGGTGGAGCAGGAGCGCGAGAACCTCTCGGCGCCCTCGATCAAGCTGATGCACACGGTGGCTGCGGCGATCCGCGAGGATCTGTCGAAGGTCAAGGACGTGCTGGATATCTACGTGCGCCGGGGCGGGGAAGCGGCCGAGGAACTCGCGCCGCAGGTCTCGCTGCTGCGCAAGATCGGCGACACGCTCGGCGTGCTCGGACTCGGGGAGCTGCGCGCCGCAGTGCAGGAGGCCACGCAGCGGCTGGAGGCCATGGTCGCCGGGCGTGAGCCCAGCGGTGAGGCCCAGCTCGTGCAGGTCGCTGCCGGGCTCATTCAGGTCGAGGACCGTCTGGACGATCAGCTCGTCGGGCTGATCCTGCCGCGCAAGAAGGCACCCGAGGACGCCGAGGCGCAGGACCACGATTTCCAGCAGGTTCAGGGCGCGGTGCTGCGCGAATGCGTCGTGAATCTTGCGCGCGTGAAGGAATACGTCGCACAGAACGTCAGCGGCACGCTCGATACGGCGGGCTTCGACAACTGGCCCGAGCTCATGCGTGGCATCAAGGCCGGGCTGTTGATGCTTGGCAAGACCCGCGCCGTGGAGATCATCGAGGGCATCACGCAGCAGCTGAAGCGCGTCATGCAGCCGGGCGGCACGGCACTGCCCGCGGAGAGCCTGGATCGCCTGGCCGATGCGATCGTCAGCCTCGAGTACTACATCGAGACGCTGCAAAGTGGTCGCAGCGACCCGTGGTACATGCTCGACAATGCGCGCACCTGCCTGGAGGCGCTGGCGCGAGCGCCCGAGCGCGTGGTGCCGACCGTGGTACCCCTCTCGGCGCGCACGCACACGCGCACGCTGCTGCTGACCCCGGGCGCCGAAGACACGGCGGGGCCACTGCCGCGTCGTGCCGAAGGGGACGTGGCCGGACAGACCGCACGCATGGCGGGTCGCCCCGCAGAGATGGCCGAGCCACCGGTGCTGGCCGCCGCCACGACCAGCGCTGCGCGCGAGGTGACGCCGCCGGATCCGGAACTGACGCGCCTGTTCATCGAAGAGGCGAGCGAGGAGGTCGCAAAGATCCAGCAGCGCTTCCCGGTGTGGGATCTGAATCCCCTCGAGACCGAAGCGCTGCTTTCGGTGCGTCGCTCCTTCCATACGCTCAAGGGCAGCGGGCGCATGGTCAATGCGCGCCATATCAGTGAGTTCGCCTGGGCGGTGGAGAATCTGCTCAACCGCCTGATCGATGGAACGCTGCAGCGCTCGCCGCCCATACTGGAGGTGCTGCGCACGGCGGTCGGGCTGATGCCCCAGCTGGTCGCCGAGCTTGCCTCGGGCAGCCCCGGCGGCACCGACGTCTCGCAGCTCGTCGCCCGCGCACACGCCTACGCCAGCGGGCGCGAGCAGCTACCGGCCTCTGCGCCAGCAGTGGTTGTGCCGCCGCCGGTGCCGCCGCCAGCACCCGCATCGGCCCCGACAGCCGCTGCGGCCGCAGCGCCGGCAAGCGTGCCGGGTGGCGCCGGATCGCTTGCGGCAGCGCCCGTGATGCGCCCGTCCGCGCAGCCGGCGGGCGCAGCGGCGCAAGAGGAGATCTCCGCGCAGGACACCACCGGCAGCCACGCGCTCGATGGCGACCAGGCGCTGCGTGACATCTACGTGCGCGAGACGAACGGTCATGTCAGCACCGTGCGCGGCTGGATCGAGCGCGAAAGCCACATGCCCGCGCCGCACGTGCTGTCCGAGCCGGTCTTCCGCGCCTGTCACACGCTGGTAGGCAGCTCCACGATGGCCGAAGCGCGCCACGGGGTGCGGCTGGCCGAGGCGCTCAATCGCTGGCTGCGCAAGTCCTATGACAGCGGTGTGGGGCTCGACGATTCGGACCTGCGGCTGCTGGGCGACTGTATGACTGCCATGCAGAGCGTAGCGGGGCACCTGGATGAGGCCACGGGCTTCTTCGTCGTGCATGACACGCTGCGGGCGCGCATCGCGCGCGCCGAGCAGGCTCTCGAGCGACGCATTGCCGAGAATACGGAGCTCACCGCCCGCAGCAGCGTCAGTCTCGTGGCCCCGCTGCACCTGCAGCCCGAGGAGCCGGCGCTGCCCGGCGGCCGCGAGCGTGCCGAGCTCGATCCGGAGATCGCCGCCATTTTCGGCGAAGAAGCGGTGGAGCTCCTGGAGAGCGCCGAGTCGGCCCTCGCGGCGTGGAACGCCGCACCGCAGGACACCGGTCACGTCGGCGCTCTGCGCCGCGCTCTGCATACGCTGAAGGGTGGCGCGCGCATGGCGGGGCTGTCTGCCATGGGTGAGCTCGCCCATGAGCTCGAGAGCCTGGTGTCGCGCATCGAAAGCGGCGCGAGCAGCGCCGATGAGGACGCGCGCGGGGCCGCGCAGAAAGCCATCGATGAGCTGGCCCGCATGCGCGAGGCCATTGCCGGCGGGCGTGCCGCAGAGCAATCGCCCGACCTGATCGCGCGGCTGCGTGCCCTGAGCGGTGCGGGCCCACGGCCTGCGACGCGGCCCGCACCGGCTCGGGTAACGCCTGCCCCTGCGCTGAGCCCGGGCGTGGCTGTCGCGGTCAAACCGGCCGCATCGCTGGCGGCCCCTGCTGCCGCTTCGGTGGCGCCCGCGCCGTCGCCCGTGCAGACGCCGACGAGCGCGGTGCCTGCGCCGGAAACGCGGGAGCTGCCCGCCACCGCTGCGGCACTGCCGCGGACGCCCGCGGTGCCGGCGGCTCCCGGGGCGCCGCCAGGGCCCGCCGTGCCTGCCGTGCCCGCCACGGCTGCCGGTGCCACGGTACCGCCGCTGCCACCGGGACGGGAGCCAACGGTGGGCGCCGATCGCGTCGAGATGGCGCGTGTGAGTGCGGAGCTGCTCGATACGCTGCTCAACAGCGCCGGCGAGGTCAGCGTCGCGCGCGCGCGGCTCGAGCAGCAGCTCGGATCGATCGAATTCAATCTCGGCGAGCTGTCGCGAACCGTGACGCGTCTGAAGGAGCAGCTGCGCAAGCTCGAGATCGAGACCGAGGCGCAGATTCTGCATCGACACGACGCCGAGCCGGGCCATCGCGCCCAGTTCGATCCGCTCGAGCTGGATCGCTACTCATCGATCCAGCAGTTCTCGCGCGCGCTGGCGGAGTCGGCCAGCGACGTGGCAAGCATCCAGGGCCTGCTCGAGAATCTCATCGGCGAAGCGCAGAACCTGCTGCAGCAGCAATCACGCACGGTGACCGAGCTGCAGAACGGACTGATGCGCACGCGCATGGTGTCCTTCCAGCGCCACGTGCAGCGGCTTGGCCGCATCGTGCGTCAGGCGGCAGCCGATACCGGCAAGCGCGCCGAGCTCATCGTTGAAGGTGCCGCCGGAGAATTCGACCGTCAGGTTCTCGAGCGCATGCTGCCGCCCTTCGAGCACATGCTGCGCAATTCCGTGGTCCACGGCATCGAGACGCCTGAGAAGCGGCGCGCGGCCGGCAAGGATGAAACCGGTCGCATCACGCTGTCGCTCAAGCGCGAGGGCGCGGAGTTCATCGTCCAGCTCGCCGATGATGGCGCCGGCATGGATCTGGCGGCCATTCGCGCCAAGGGGCTATCCCTGGGCCTGATCCGCGCCGATCAGACGCTCTCGGACGAGGACGTGATGCAGCTGGTGCTCGAGCCGGGCTTCTCGACGGCCAGCACCCTGACGCAGCAGGCCGGTCGTGGCGTGGGCATGGACGTCGTGGCGGTCGAGATCAAGAAGCTCGGCGGCGCGCTGCACATGGAGAGCACGCCCGGCGCCGGTACGCGCTTCACCATCCGATTGCCCTTCACGCTCGCCATCAGCCATGCCCTGGTGGTGCGCACCGGCGATGAGTACTACGCGCTGCCGCTGCCGACGGTGGAAGGCGTGGTGCGCCTGACGCGTGACGAGGTGGCCGCGCATCTGCGTGCCGACAGCGCGACTTTCAGCTACGGCAGCCATAAGTATCGCCTGCAGCCGCTGGCAATCTACGTGGGCATGGAACCCTCGCCGCTGCCCGAGCAGGATGTCACCATCCCGGTGGTGCTGGTGCGCGCCGGCGAGCATTCCACCGGCCTCGTGGCCGATGAGCTCATCGGCAGCCGCGAGATCGTCGTCAAGCCCGTGGGCCCGCAGATCTCCGGCATCCGTGGCATCTCGGGCGCGACCATCCTCGGTGATGGACGCATCGTAATCATCCTGGATATTGGTGCGCTGGTGCGCGCCGAGTGGCGTGGTCGCGCCGCGCCCACGGTGCCGCGCGACAAGGTCGATCGGCGCACCTTTGCGCTGGTGGTGGACGATTCGATCACCGTACGGCGCGTCACGCAGCGACTGCTCGAGCGCAATGGCATGCGCGTGCTGACCGCGCGTGACGGCATGGATGCGGTGGCCCTGCTGGCCGAGCACATCCCGGACATCATCCTGCTGGACATCGAGATGCCGCGCATGGATGGCTACGAGGTTGCCGCGCACGTGCGCTCGGATCCGCGGCTTGCGGACATCCCGATCATCATGATCACATCGCGCGTGGGCGAGAAGCATCGCGCCCGCGCCATCGAGCTGGGTGTCGATGACTACCTGGGCAAACCGTACCAGGAGAGCCAGCTGATCGATGCGATTGCGCCCCTGGTGGCGCGTCGCGCCCAGACTCAGCGTGCCTCATCCGGCTGATCGATCATGGCTGAACGCGTCGCCGAGGTTTACAGCCTGCTGATCCCTCTCGCCGATGCGCGCGTGCTGGTGCCGCGTGCCTGCGTCGCAGAGGTCATTGCCTATCAGCCACCCACGACCGTCGATGGGGTGCCGCCCTGGTATCTCGGCATCGTCAACTGGAATGCACGCACGCTGCCGTTGGTGTCCTTCGAGGGCGCCTGCGGCATGGCAGTGCCCGCGCCGAGCGGGCGCTCCCGCATCGTCGTGTTTCATGCACTGCTCGGGCGGCTGGAAGCCGGCTACGTGGCGATCGTGTCGCAGGGCTTTCCGCAGCTGGTGCGGGTGGGCAGCGATGTCGTGCGTCCGGACAATTCGCGCAGCTTTCCCGAGCGCATGCCCCTGATCTGCCAGGTGCGACTGCTGAACGAGACTCCCTGGGTCCCCGATCTGGAGCGACTCGAGGCCATGGTCGCCGAGGAGACCAGTGTGGTGACGGAGCGCGAGCTGCTGTAGCGCGCACGGCCAGTCCCGTGCAGGTGCTGCCCGCCCATGAACATACTTCGGCAATGTATGTTCTTGGCGCGTTGCTGAAGCGAGGGGCCTCGACGACACCACTCGATCCTGCCTGCAGGAGCTCGTCAGCGCGTCCGCTCCGCGGGACGACATCCGGAACGCTCGCGCGGCCCGGGGGCACGCAACTGCGCTTCATCCAGATACAGACTGTCCGCAGCGCGTTGATAAAACAGCAGCGTACGCCGCCCCTCGGCCAGCGGCGCCGACATCGCCACGCAACGCTCGGTGCCGGGGGCAGGCCCGGCGTGCGCACCGACGAGCGCCTCCGCGAGCACGCGGCCGTGAAGCATGCCCTGCGGCTGCCAGGGCAGGCCGAGCACGGCCAGCAGCGTGGGAGTGATGTCGGCGTTGCCTGCGGGGGCCTCGTCGTGCCAGCGGGTGCGGAAGTCAGGCCCCGCCGCCGCCATGAAGTTGAACGTGTTGTCGCGGCCGAAGCTGCCGTGATTGCCCTGTCCCTGCTGCAGCGCTGTGTCGGATATCTGCACGCCGTCGAGCAGCGGATCGCGGATGCCCGTCTCAGACGCGGGCAGTACGAAGTGGCGAAAGGCGACGACGATGGCCGGTGCCGGCAGGCGCGGGTTGCCGGTGAGCCCGATGCTGCTGAAGGGCAGCGCACCCTGGATCGGACCGAGCGCATCGTGCGTGAACAGCGCGCCGACGTAGTCCAGGCCGCTGAGGATCTGCACCAGGTGGCGCGCGAGCAAGGCATCGGGACGCGGCAGATAGATGAGATCCGAGCCGCCGTTGGCGGTCACCAGCACGTCCGCGTCGGTGTGCTCGAGCGCCGCGCCACTGCCACCGATGAGGCCGTTGCCCTGGCGCGGGTGATGACCCGCGATAACGCGGTGCCAGGCCGGATTGCCGTGGGAATCCTTGACCGGATCATCGGGATCGTAGAGGGGCTCACCCAGGGCGGCGGCGAGATCCAGAGCGAGAAAGCCCGGCGGCAGAAAGCCCGTCGGCACATCGGCGTAATGCGCGAGCGCCGCGGCGCTGCGGGTCGCGGTGCCGGCGGCATCGATCGACTGTTTGCTGATCGTCGCGAAGCCATGATCGGAGGTCACGAATACGTCAGTATCGGCCTGCATGCGCGGATCGGCCGCCAGGGCGTCGAGCAGCTGACGTAGATCCTCATCAGCATCGCGCACCCCCTCGTGCGAGGTGCGGCCGTTGATGCCCGGCACCAGTCGGTTGAGGCTGTCGCCCTGGTTGTGCTGGGTACCGTCCGGGTCGCGTGACCAGTAGAGCAACACGAAGGGGCGAGCGCGCGCTCGCAGCAGCGGCAGCACCGCACGCGTGGCCGCCTCGATGAAGTACACCTGCTGTGCCCAATTGGCATTGACCGTGCCGTGCAGGCGGGCGTTGCCGGCCGGCTGCAGGCGCGTCGGCGCCGCCAGCGGCAGATGCGCGGCTGCCATGGCAGCGCTGAGCTCCGGCGAGAGCGGAATGCCCGCGGCGCTGCCGGTGGTGTCGTCGATGAAAATGGTCTGCGGCACGCCGAAGTCGCCGCCCTGGGGGGCGAGTTGCGAGACGTCCTGGATCGCGACCGGCCCCAGCTTGCCGATCGCGGCGGTGCTGTAGCCGGCAACGCGCGCAGCCGCGAGCAGGCTTGTGGCGCCCAGGAAATTGCCGGCGTAGTGATCATCCAGATCGCCGAGCACCAGGTCGCTCTCGAGAAAGGGCGTAATGCCCGCGGGCCGCTGGGCGTAATTGCCGGCGTTGAACAGGCGATAGCCGACGTACAGCGCATTGGAGAAGTCGCCGGTCTGCCCCGGATATTCTCCGGTTGCGATGGAGGCGGCATTCGGTGTGGTGAAGGTCGGGAAAACCGAATGGCTGTCCAGGAAGCGCACGCCGCGTGCCGCAAGCGCACTCAAGGTCGGCGCATCGACGGGATTGACCGAGTCGGCACGCAGTCCGTCCGCGACGAAGATCACGACATTGCGCGCATGCGCCGTTTGCGGCCAGCCCGCCGCAGCCAGTGCCGCCAGGCCCACCAGCAGCAGGCCTGCAGCTGCCTCCCGCATGCGCACCGGGGCTGCCTCAGCTGGCGCGGCTGCGTCTGGCGCGTGCCATCTGCGCTTCAATCTGCTGCTGCAGCTTGTCGAAGGGCTGGTCGAATTTATCGATGCCCTCGTTTTCGAGCTTGCGACATACCGCGTCGATGTCCACTCCGAGGGCCGGCAGGTTCTCGAAGATATCGCGCGCGGCAGTGAGCCCCTTGCCCAGGCGCAGCTGCGGTTTGCCGTGATCGCGATAGGCCTCGAGCGTCTCCATCGGCATGGTATCGATGGTGCGCGCAGCGAGCAGTGCCTCGACGTACTTGACGTCGCTGTACTTCGGGTTCTTGGTGCTGGTGCTCGCCCACAGCAGCCGCTGCACGCGTGCGCCGCGCGCGGCGAGGCGCTGAAAGCGTTCGGTGGCGAACGTCTGCTGGTAGAGGTTATAGGCCAGCTCGCCGCAGGCGATGGCGACCTGCCCGAGCGCCTCCTGCGCCTCGGGATCCTTGCCGACGCGCAGACGTGCCTCGAGTATCGGGTCGACGATGGCGTCGATGCGGCTGATGAAGAAGCTCGCGACGGAACTGACCGTCTCGATCGAGCCGCCGGCGGCCAGGCGCTGCTCGAGACCTGCGAGGTAGGCATCCATCACTTCCTGGTAGCGCGGCAGTGAGAACAGCAGCGTCACATTGACGTTGATGCCCTCGCTGATGAGAGTGCGGATGGCACCGAGGCCCTGCTGAGTCGCCGGCACCTTGATATAAACGTTCGGCCGCTCGAGGGCGGCCCACAGGCGCCTGCCCTCGGCGATGGTGCCGGCCTCATCCCGCGCGAGGTGCGGGTTGACCTCCAGGCTGACGTAGCCATCCTCCCGGCGCGTCGCATCGTAGACGCGACGCAGTTCATCGGCCGCGTGCTGCACATCGCTCTGCGAGACCGCCTCGTAGATCTCGCTGGCGCTCTTGCCGGCACTCGCCAGCGAGCCGATCTGCTCATCGTATGAGTGGCCGCCACCGATGGCCTTCTCGAAAATCGCGGGATTCGAGGTCATGCCGGTCAAGGCATCCTCGTCGATCATGCGCCGCAGCCGCCCGTCGCTGAAGAGGTCGCGATGGATATAGTCGAGCCAGACGGACTGGCCGAGCGCGGCCAGCTGCTGAAGCGGATTAGCCATGGCGTGGGTCCTTGCGAAGATGCAGCTACCTTAAACCAATTGCGGCTCGAAAATCCCCCGCGAGCGCCTGAATCGCCGCGAGCGCGGCCAGCGGCGCGGTCTCGGTGCGCAGCGTGCGCGGTCCCAGTGTGCAGGGGGTGAAGCCCGACCGGCGGGCAAGCTCGATCTCCTCATCGGCCAGTCCCCCCTCGGGCCCCACCAGCAGCGCAATCGAGAACGGCGTGCCGCCGCACTGCGCGCGCGCCGCCTCGAGCCGCTCGGCCAGCGCGACGTCGGCCTCCGGGGCAAGCAGAAGCCGCAGTGTCGAGTCCTCCCCGGCGCAGGCGTCGGCAAGCGCTCGCAGCGGCTGGATGAGCGGCAGACGATTGCGGCCGCATTGCTCGCAGGCCCCGATGGCCACTGAGCGCCAGTGGCTCAGGCGCCGCGCGGCCGCGCTCTGCTCGAGCTGCACGACGCTGTAGCGGCTGGTGAGCGGCGCGATCACGGCAGCACCAAGCTCGGTGGCCTTCTGCACGATCCAGTCCATGCGCTCACCACGCGCCAGTCCCTGCAGCACCCTCACCGGCAGCGGCGCCTCGCGTTCCACGGCCCGGTGCTCCCCGAGCTGGGCCCGCAGCGGCTCGCCGGCAAGCAGCGTGGCGGGAAATTCGCCGCCGCGCCCGTCGAACAATGTCAGCCCGGCCCCGGCGCGCAGGCGCAGCACGCGCTGGATGTGTACCGCTGCCGCCTCCGGCAGCGTGATGACACTGCAGGCGCAGAGCGGCGCGTCGATGAAGCAGCGGGTCAGGCGCATGTGTCCGGTGGCGGGCGCATTCAGGCGCAGGCGCGCTCGATGCCCTCGCTGGCGACCTGCACCATGAGATCGATCTCCGCCGGCGTGATTGCATAGGGGGGCATGAAGTACACCACCCCGCCGAGCGGTCGCAGCAGAACGCCGCGCGAGAGCGCGTAGCGATGCAGCGTCCAGCCGCGCCGCTCCTGCCAGGGCCATGGCTCGCGCGTGGCCCGATCGCGTACCAGCTCCACGGCGGCGATCATGCCCGTCTGGCGTACCTCGGCGACGTGCGCGTGGGAGCGCAGCGGTGCCAGCCGCGCGGCCAGATGCGCGGCCAGCCGTCGGTTGTTCTCGATCACCGGCGTGGAGGCGAAGATCTCGAGCGTCGCATTGGCCGCGGCACAGGCGAGGGGATTGCCGGTGTAGCTGTGCGAGTGCAGAAACGCCCGCTGTGCGCCGTAGTCGGCGTAGAACGCCTGGTACATCTCCTCACCACAGAGCACCGCCGAGAGCGGCAGATAGCCGCCGGTCAGCCCCTTGGATAGGCACATGAGGTCGGGACGAATGCCCGCCTGCTCGCAGGCGAAGAGTGTGCCGGTACGGCCGAAACCCACCGCGATCTCATCGGCAATCAGGTGCACGCCGAACTGGTCACAGGCCTCGCGCAGCAGCGAGAGATAGATCGGGTCGTACATGCGCATGCCGCCGGCGCATTGCACCAGCGGCTCGACGATGACCGCGGCGATCTCTGCGGCGTGCTGCTCGAGCAGCGCATGCATCGGCGCGAAGCGCGCGCGGCTGTGCTGCTGCCAGCTCTGGCCCGGCTCGCGCTCGTAGCAATCGGGCGAGGGTGCCGTGAGCACGTCCATCAGCAGCGGTTGATAGGTTTGTTTGTAGAGCTCGACGTTGCCGACGGCGAGCGCGCCGAGGGTTTCGCCGTGATAGCTGTTGGACAGCGTCACGAAGCGGCGCTTGGCGCCGCGGCCCCGGTTCTGCCAGTAGTGGAAACTCATCTTCAGCGCCACTTCCACGGCAGCCGAGCCATTGTCGGCCAGAAAACAGCGCGACAGGCCCGCCGGGGCGATGCCGGTGAGCCGCTCGGCAAGCGCGATCGCCGGCTCGTGCGTCATGCCCGCCAGCAGCACGTGCTCAAGCTGCTGCAGCTGCGCGCCAATGGCCGCCCCGATACGTGGATGGCAATGCCCGAAGAGATTGACCCACCAGGAGCTGATGGCGTCGAGGTAGCGATGCCCGTCGAAGTCCTCGAGCCAGCAGCCCTCGGCGCGCCGCACCGCGATCGGCGGCAGCTGCTCGTGGTCCTTCATCTGGGTGCACGGATGCCACAGATGCGCCAGATCCCGGGCCGCAAGTTGGGCGTTGGTCGGTGTCGGCATGGGGCGCATTTTGGCATCATGGGTGCCGCCATGCAGAAGATGTCGCCGATGCAATCGATGCAGGAGATCCCCGCAGCCGCTTCAGCCTCTTCAGCAGCTTCGGCCGCTGCTGCCGCGCTGCCCCTGCGCATCGATGCTGCCAGCGGCATGCTCATGGGGGTGCCGCAGGTGCTGTGCGCACACTGCGATGCAAGGCCCGCCGGTATGCTGCCAGAGCTCATCGTGATCCATGGCATCAGCGTGCCAACCGGGCAGTTTGGTGGTCCATGGATCGATCGGCTGTTCGCGGGGGACCTGCCGGCCGCGGCGCATCCGCAGTTCGCGGCGATCGCAGCGCTGCGCGTTTCGGCGCACGTCGTGATCCGTCGCGATGGCACCCTCACGCAGTACGTGCCGTTCGGGCGGCGTGCCTGGCATGCCGGGGTCTCCAGTTACGAGGGCCGCAGCGCCTGCAACGACTTCTCGATCGGTATCGAGCTGGAGGGGACGGACACGCTGCCGTACGAGCAGGCGCAGTACCTGGCGCTCGCAGCGCTGATCCGTGCGCTCTGTCGCGCTTATCCGAGCCTCTCGGCGCAGCAGCTGGTGGGACACAGCGACATTGCCCCCGGCCGAAAGAGCGATCCGGGGCCGGCCTTCGATTGGCCACGCTTGCGCTCGCTGCTGCAGCAGCGCTCCCCGAACGAAATCGACGCACCGGCCAGCGGCACACCCTGACAGCGCGATTTCCCGACGCGCCGATGCCGCGTGCTGGCCGTCGGAAGGGCGGGGCGCGGCGGCCGGGCCATTCTTGACGCAACCGGGACCTTACCAGTAAGGTTCTGCGATTCTTCGTTGACCGCTTCCCGCCTGGCCGCCTTGCCGGCGGCCTTGGGGCGGTTCTATCACCCCGGGAGACTATTGTGTTCAAAGCGTCCGCCAACGTCGTCCTGCCGACGTCGATCATCGGTTCCCTGCCGCGCCCGAACTGGTACACAGTGCAGCTCGGCACCAAGAGCTTCCTGGAAGCCATGGTGAACCTGCGCTACCGCGAGCAGTACGAGGATGCGGTGTCGGTGCATCTGCGCTCTCAGGAGACCGCCGGCCTGGACATCGTGACCGATGGCGATGCGCATTATGACGATGAGGTCGGCGGCCTGTCCTGGCAGAGCTACCCCACGACGCACATGGCCGGCTTTTCCCCCCACGCCGAGCCGTCGAAGTACAACGTCGGTGCGGTCGCCTGGCCGCGCGGCCATATCCTGCACGACTACCTGGAGGCGCGTGTCCTGCCACGCATCGTCGGTCCGGTCGGCCCCGGCAATCTGCAGTACGCGGCGATGTGGAAGACCGCACAGCGGCTGACCCCGCGGCCGGTGAAGTTCGGCACCATCCTGCCTGAGCTGCTGGCCGCCACCGTCCAGGACAGCTATTACAAGGATCCGGTCGAACGCACGATGGCGCTGTCGCAGGCAATCAATCAGGAGCTCAACTCGCTGGCCGATGCCGGCTGCCCGGTCATTCAGCTCGAGGAGCCGCAGATCCACATGGTGCCGGCGCGTGGCAAGCAGTTCGGCAAGCTCGGCACGGCGGAGCTGCTGGATATCTTCAACAAGACCGTCAAGGGCCTGCGTGCCAAGTCCGAGGTGTGGTGCCATACCTGCTGGGGCAATCCCTCGCAGCAGCGCATGTTCGTCGAGTCGCAGAGCTATCAGCCGACGCTCGATGTGCTGGCACAGGTCGACGCCGATGCCATCACCTTCGAGACCTGCTCCTCCGGTCCCGGCGACCTCGAGGCGATCGGCAAAGCCATCACCGACAAGAAGATCGTGATCGGCGTCATCGACCATCACACCCTGCAGATCGAGCGTCCCGAGGAGATCGCAGCACTGATCCGCCGCGCGCTCAAGCACATCCCGCCCGAGCGGCTGATCATCTCCTCGGACTGCGGCATGGGTCGTGAGGGCATGAGCCGCCGCCATGCGGTCTACAAGATGGTCGCGATGGTGTTGGGCACGAACATCGTGCGCAAGGAACTGGGTCTGCCGCAGGCGCAGTGCCTGGCCGCCGATTCGCGCTACTCGCTGACCGTCACGACCGGCTGATCGAGCTGGTCGATTGCCGAAGGGGCCGCGGTGTGCGTCAGGCGCCGCGGCCCTTTTTTATTTGGGTAGCAGCAAGCGGGCGGCGCAGGGTCGCGCCTGTTCAGCAGGCTCGGGCCTAGTCCGATGGCATCTGCGGCCCGCCGCGGCGATTGCGCCAGAGTATTTCACGACCGCCATCGGCGCGCGCGAGCGAGCGGGCGAGCACGAACAGCAGATCCGACAGGCGGTTCAGATAGCGTAGCGACACGCTATTGACCGGCTCGGCCGCAGGGGTCACCGAGACGGTGCTGCCCTCCCGGCCGCTCACGCGCGCGAGCGCCCAGCCGCGTCGTTCGGCGCGGCGGCAGACGGTGCGCGCCAGATGGCACACCGAGGCGGCCGCCGGACCGCCCGGCAGCACGAACTCCTTCAGCGGCGGCAGGCCTGCATTGAGCGCCTCGATTCTCTGTTCGAGCGCCTGGATGCGCGACTCATCCAGGCGCACCAGTCCGGGCACCGCAAGCTCCGCTCCCAGATCGAAGAGGTCATGCTGCACATCGAGCAACCAGGCCGCAGCCGGTGCTGCCGGATCGGCGGCGACCTCACCGAGCGTGCAGATCAACAGGCCGATCACGCTGTTCAGCTCATCGACGCTGCCCATCGCCTCGATGCGGGCATCATCCTTGGGCACGCGAGTGCCATCGCCGAGCGCGCTGGTACCGTCATCGCCCGTACGCGTGACGATGCGCGAAAGTCGATTGCCCATGCTGCACTCTTTCCGCGGGCTCAGAACTGGTAGCGCAGACCGCCGGTCACGTAGACCCCGGCATCGCGAAAGCCCAGGATCTGCACAATAGGATGATTCAGTGCGTTCTGCACGCGCGCATAGGCGCTCAGTCGCGCGCCGAGGTGATAGCGGCCATACAGATCCAGCCGCACATAGCCGGGCGCCCACACGTCCCCCGCCCAGCGCAGGCGATGATCGGTCAGGAACAGATTGGCGCCGACGTCGAAGGCGTCGAGCGCATAGAGCAGGCCGAGGTTGCCCATGTTGCGCGCGTTCTCGACCATGAAGGTCCAGCCAGCCGCACTGTCGCGGTCGTAGGCATCGGTACGCGTGTAGTTGGCCGTCAGGCGCAGGTGCGAGGAGAGCCTGGCAGCCACAGACAGCTCGATGCCCTGCGAGCGCTCGGCCGCGAGGTTTGCGTATTCACCGTAGCCTCCCGGCACGCGCGCATTGACGATCAGATAGTCGTAGGCGATGACATTGTCGACATAGGAGTGCCAGAGCGTGAGTGTCTCGGCGAGCCGCGCATTCCATTGGCTGGCACGCAGCCCGGCCTCCACGGTGGTGGCATCTTCGGGCGTGAGGGTATGGTTGCCGTAGGCAGGGTTGTAGAGCTGATCGAGCGTCGGTTGCGTGAAACTCGTCCCGTCGTTCGCAAATACGCTCAGTGCGAACGGCGCGGCGCGGTACAGATCGTAGACGGCGCCGAGACTGTAGGTTGCCTTGTCGGCCCAGGCGCTGTAGCTGTCCAGCCGCGCGCCACCCTCGAGGTGCAGCCGCTGTCCGGCCAGCGCGAGCGCGGCATCGCCGTAGACTGAACGGATGTCCTGGCGCTCGTCGTTGCCACCGGCATCGGCATTCTCATCGTAGTTCTGCGCGAGCCAGGTGGCGCCCAACAGGGCGGATAGCCGGTCGCTGCGGTAGCGCAGGTTGTAGTCGGCCTGCGCGCTGTGCGAGACGGTGCGGTAGTCCAACGCAAACTGATAGACCGGTACCTGTTGCGCGGCAGCGTAGACCTGATAGCTGCCCGGGTCGGTCCAGTCATCGTACGGGGCGCCGTAGTAGCCGATCAGCCCGCCGTTGGCCGTGTCGGCATTGACGATGCGGAAATCCTGACCGGTGCCGCCGACGGTGAGCTTCTGTGACAGATGCGGGCCGAGCTGCTGCTGGAACCAGAGGCTGACCACGCCCGCACGCGTGAGATCGATATCGCTCGGGTCCGGTATCTGCACGGCGAAGTAGTCCGCCGCCGTCGCGCCGGGAATCGACTCGATCAGATCGGCGTTCTGAAACTCGTTGTCGGTGCCGTACAGGCTCGCGCCGACCTCCAGCGCGCCGCGCGTGTAGCTGGTGCGCGCCACGAGCGTGCCATTGCGATAGAACTCCCAGCGGTTGACGCCCCCACTGTCTACCCAGGAGCCGTTGACTGAATAGCGCCAGCTGCCCTCGCCGAGCGGCAGATGATCCGCCGTGCCGGCCAGCAGTTTCTTCCAGTCGAGCGAACCGGCTTGCACCGCAACGTGACTGCCCGGGCTCTGTCCGGAGAGCGTCGTGAAGGCGATGACGCCCGAGGTCGAATCGGCGCCATAGAGCGTGGCGCGCGGGCCGCGCAGCACCTCGATGCGATCGAACATGGTTGGATCGAGCTGCCCGAGCAGATAGCCGATATCGCCCGTGCCGCCCTCGTTGATCGTGATGCCATCGAGCACGAACAGCGTGGTGTCGGCGAAGCCGCGCAGGCGCGTGTTCAGCGCCTGACCGGGACCGCCGCCGACCTGGAACTGGATGCCCGGCTCCTGGCGCAGCGTATCGGTCACGCTGGTCTGGGCCTGCTGCTCGATGGTCGCGGCGGTCACGATGCTCGCCGTCTGCGGCAGCTCGTCCTGCGGTACGTCGAGCTTGGAGGCCGTGACGATGACCGGGGCGAGCGACTCGCCAGCGGACGCATCTGCATCCGCTGCGCCCTGAGCGTGCGCCCGGGGAGGCATCCAGAGTGCCGCCATGACGGCAGCGATGAGAACAAAACCGGCACGCAAGCGGCATTGCGCCGCGGGCGCGACCCACCAACGATGGCACATGAGACCAGCCTTTCCATGCACGCCCGCATGGGTTTGCAGATACCCTCAGGCCGGTCTCCGGGCTTGCGTACGGGCCATGGGCATGCGCTCATGACCACCCACATCGCCTTCCCACGCTCAGTGCGCAGTGGCTGTGATGCGGTGTCGTATCGCCTACCGTTGCGGGGGCAGCGCCGGAATTGCGCGTGTGCGCTCACCGGCTTCCCGAGCACCTGAAGGACTGCGCGGACTCTAGGGGCGCGCAAGGCACACTGTCAACGTCATGGCTCATGGTCGCTCATCACTCACCGCTCATCCCACGGCGCCTTGACGGCGCGCGGCCGATCGCGCATAGCTTTGCCCATGGCATCCAGAGAACTGCAGGCAGCGCTGGCCGCTGCGCGCGCCGCCGCGCAGATCATCCAGCCGCTGTATCGCGCCAACCTCGCCGTCACGCTGAAGGCGGATAAGTCGCCCGTCACGGAGGCGGATCTGCGCGCTGAGCACGCCATCCGCGAGGTGCTCTCCGAGGCGTTTCCGACCTATGGTTTCTTCGGCGAGGAAGGCGGGCGGCATGCGATGGATGCGGATAATGTCTGGCTCGTCGATCCGCTCGACGGCACGAAGTCCTTCGTGCGCGAGTGTCCGTTCTTCTCCACCCAGATTGCGCTGCTGCGTGAGGGGGAGCTGGTGCTCGGGGTCTCCTGCGCGCCGGCTTACGGGGAAACGGCGTGGGCGGAGCGCGGGCAGGGTGCCTTCCTGGCGGGTGAGCCGATCCACGTCAGTGCGATCGCTGCGATCGACGCGGCGATACTGTCCACCGGCAACCTGAAGACGCTGGCGGCATCCGCTGCGGGCTGGTCGCGCTTTGGCGCGCTGGTGGGGCGCGTCAACCGGCTACGCGGCTACGGCGATTTCGTGCACTACCACCTGCTGGCGCGCGGCTCGCTCGATGCGGTGGTGGAATCGGACGTCAATATCCTGGACATCGCCGCCCTCACGGTCATCGTGCGCGAGGCCGGCGGCATCTTTACGGATCTCGATGGCGCAGCGGTGACGCTGTCGAGCACCAGCGTGCTGGCGAGCAACGCGGCGCTGCATGCGCCGCTGCTGCGCGCGCTGCGCGGCTGAATCTGAAACAGGAGCGGTCGAGCACCAATCAGGGTTGCAGGCGCGTCGCGCTCCAGGCTCCTGCCTCGAAGCCGCTGCCCGCGGCAGTGAGCCTGCGCTGCCAGCGGGCGCGATCGTGCAGTCGCCCGGCGCCTTCGACCCACAGCTCGAGCGCCTCGATCCACAGGTGATAGCCGCCCCAGTACGCCGGCCGCGGGATCGCCCCCGGGTCGGCAGCAGCGGCATCGGCGTGCAGCGGCGAGGGCACGCCGTAGCGATGCGCCTCGAGCGCGATCGCCTGTTCCATCGCGGCGCGCGAGTCGATCGGCTCGCTCTGGCGGCTCGCGCAGGCCGACAGGCGGCTCTGCCAGGCGCGGGAAGCGAAGTACGCCTCGCTCTCGGCAGCGCTCGCGCGCGTAATGCGACCTTCCAGCCTGGCCTGCCGGCGCAGCGCGTCCCAATGCATGACCGCCGCCGCGCGCGGATTGGCGTCGAGCTCGCGGCCCTTGCGCGAAGCGTAGTTGCTGAAAAAAGTGACGTACCCGGGCTCGGGCCTGAGCTCCTTGCAGAGCACGACCCGTGCCGAGGGCACGCCCTCAGCATCGGCGGTCGCGAGCACCATGGCGTTCGGATTGGGCTGTACCCGCAGGCGCGTCGCCTCCTCGAGCCAGCGGGCGAGCAGGTGCAGCGGCTCCCCGGGCAGCATTTCGGGCAGCAGCTCCGCATGGAAGGTCATGTGGGTATGGTATCAGCATGCGCACGCTGCATTGGCGAGCGCGCCTGTGGCAATCTTGTGTCCAGTGGCCGCAAACCGGGAAAGGCATGCCGACGCTCGATGAGCTGCGCCGACGGCTCGACAAGTTGGACCGCGAACTGCTGCAGCTGGTCGCCGCTCGCCAGGCGACCAGTCAGGAGATCGCGCGCGTGAAGCGCTCCACCGGGCATCCGACGCGCGATTACGGCCGCGAGCGCGAGGTGATTCTGGGAGCCCGTGAGGAGGCCGCGCAGCTGCAGGTCTCCCCCGAGATCGCCGAGTCCATCATGCGGCTGCTGATCCGCTCCTCGCTGACGACGCAGGAGCGCGCCAGCGTCGTGGCCCACGGCTCGGGCAGCGGGCGCAGTGCGCTGCTGATCGGCGGAGCCGGCAAGATGGGCGGCTGGTTCGCGCAGTTTCTGAGCTCGCAGGGTTTCGAGGTGCAGATCGCCGATCCGCGCGCCGCGGCGCTCGGTATCGCGGGACTGGCGGATTGGCGCGATAGCGAGCTCGACCACGACTTCATCGTCGTGGCAGCCCCGCTCGGGGAGACGGACCGCATCCTGCAGGAGCTGGCGCAGCGCCGCCCGGCAGGCGTTGTGTTCGACCTCGGCTCGCTGAAGTCGCCCCTGCGCCCCGGCCTGCGGGCACTGCAGACGGCAGGCGTGGCGGTCACCTCGGCGCATCCGATGTTCGGGCCGGATACGCAGCTGCTCTCGGGCCGTCATGTCATCTTCATCGATCTGGGTCACGCCGGCGCCCTGGCGCAGGCGCGCGCGCTGTTCGCGCCGACCATGGCCGAGCAGGTCGTCATGCAGATCGACGAGCACGACCGACTGATTGCCTATGTGCTCGGCCTGTCGCACGCACTGAACATCGTCTTCTTCACGGCGCTGGCCGACAGCGGCGCCGCCGCGCCGCGGCTGCTGCAGCTCTCGAGCACGACCTTCGATGCGCAATTTGACATTGCCAGCAAGGTCGCCGAGGAGAGCCCGGAGCTCTATTACGAGATTCAGCGTCTCAATGACTACGGCAGCGAATCGCTCGAGGCGCTGTCGCGCGCCGTGCGCAGCCTGCAGCAGGCGGTGCAGGCGGGCGATGCCGAGCGATTCGCGGCGCTGATGCGCGCCGGCCGCGAATATGTTCAGGGGCGCCGTGACACCGCGGCAAGGCGCGCCTGAGGGGCTGACGCAGCGCTCGCTTGAGCCTCCAGCGCTGCGGTAGTAAAACGGTTTGCATGCAGGACGTCATCGATCGCGACGGCTTTCGCATCAACATCGGCATCGTTCTGTCGGCCGATGACGGGCGCCTCTTCCTCGGGCGCCGGGCCCGGGGCCGGGGCTGGCAGTTTCCACAGGGCGGTGTGGGCCGCGGGGAAACCCTGGAGGAGTCCCTGTTCCGTGAGCTGCAGGAGGAGATCGGGCTTGCCGCCACCGACGTGCGGGTGCTCGGCCGTACGCGCCACTGGCTGCGCTATCGACTGCCGGCGCGCTTTCTGCGCCGCGACGTGAAGCCGCTGTGCATCGGCCAGAAGCAGCACTGGTTTCTGCTGCAGTTACGGCAGGCGCAAGCGGCGTTCCGATTCGATGCGACCAGCGAGCCGGAGTTCGATCACTGGCGCTGGGTGAACTACTGGCAGCCCATCAGGGAAGTGGTCTACTTCAAGCGCGCCGTCTACACGCGCGTACTGCATGAGTTCGGTCCCATGGTCTTTCCGCGTGGTTTGCCGCCCTGCCCCGCCTGGGGGCGCGCGCAGCGCCCGCAGGCTCAGGCCGCTCGCGCCGCGGGCAGCGGCGAGCCCGGCGGCTGACGGTATCGAACGGCCTCGTGGACGAGATCCCAACCCGGCTCGTGATCCGTACCCACGCCCCGGCACGGCGCCGGGTCGCCCTGGTCCTCGCGCTGCTGCTGGCCGTGCTGGCACTGTACGCCGCGTTCGAGTTTGGCCGCTTTCGCGGCGGGTTTGACGCCGTCCGCGCTGCGACGCAGCGCTCGCAGCTGCAGTCACGCATGAACGGGCTGCTCGAGCAGCAGCACCGCCTGCAGGTGCAGCTGGCTGCGGCACAGGAAGCTCAGATCTCCGATGTGCGTGAGCGCTCGGAAGTCGCGCGCACGATCGGGGAGCTGCAGGCGCAGGTCGAGCGCCAGCAGAAGGATCTGGAGTTCTATCGGGGACTGGTTGCGCCCCAGAACCCGGCGCAGGCCGACGCGGGGGTGCGCGTCCAGGAGTTCCACATCGTGGCGATGCCCGCGCGGCAGAAGTACCGGCTGCGCTTTACGCTCAATCGCACCTCCCCGGCCGATAAGTCCATGACCGGCACCCTGGTCATCAGCGTGGCCGGCTCCGAGGCCGGCACCGCCGGCACCCTCGCGCTTCCCGCCCTGACCGGCGGGATTGCCGAACTGCCGTTCAATTTTCGCTACTACACCGATATCGAGCAGCCCATCACGCTGCCTGTGGCTTTCAAGCCCGATTCTGTGACGATCGAGGTTCGTTCGGCCCGCAAGGGCATGGCACCCTACCGCCAGACCTTCCCCTGGGAGGTCGACCCCACCTGATAGGCGCCGGCCGCGCAGGCCGCCTGGAGGAGCCATGTTCGGACGGCGTGACCCCAGCAACGGCCGCATCGATACGCTGATTGGCCGCAACGCCGCAGTCCAGGGGGATATCGAGTTCGCCGGGGGCCTGCACGTGGATGGACGCGTCGCCGGCAGCGTGCGCGCCGCGGCGGATGGAGCGCTCTCGGTGAGCGAGTTCGGGGTCATCGAGGGGTCGGTCGCGGCGGCCCACGTGGTGCTCAACGGACGGGTCAACGGCGACATTTTCGGCAGCGAGCGCGTGGTGCTGGGCAGCAAGGCCAAGGTGCGCGGCAACGTGCACTACGGTGTCATCGAGATGGCGCTGGGTGCGCAGATCAGCGGCAAGCTCGCGCCCCTGGGCGCGCCCGGCGCCGGCGGCGGGACGGAAGAGACGCCGGCAGCCGAGGGGTCACTGCCCATGGCCGAGGGACTTTGACCCGCGGCCCCCTTTTGACGCCCCTGCCTCGCCCCCATACACTGCCCCTATGAGCGAAACTATGTCCCCGACTGCCGAGATCCACCACCCCTCCGGTGGCGCTGCCGCCGATGCGATTGAGGCGCCGCTGCTATTCACCGATGCTGCGGCGCGCAAGGTCAGCGATCTGATCGCCGGGGAGGGCAACCCCAACCTGATGCTGCGCGTGTTCGTGCAGGGCGGGGGCTGCTCGGGATTGCAGTACGGCTTCGAGTTCGATGAGCAGATCCAGGACGGAGACACCTGCGTCGAAAACCACGGCGTGAAGCTGCTGATCGACCCGATGAGCTTCCAGTACCTCGGGGGCGCCGAGATCGATTACCGTGAAGGCCTGGACGGGGCACAGTTCGTCATCCGCAATCCCAATGCGCAGACATCCTGCGGCTGCGGTTCCTCGTTCAACGTCTGACCGGCTGCACCCGCTTCTGCAGCCGCGTCGGCTGCCGGCATGAGCCGCCCGGGCGCCGCCATGAATGAAGTCATCGCGGCGGTCGACCTTGGCTCCAACAGCTTTCACATGGTGGTCGCGCGCTACTCGCACGGTCAGCTCGTGGTCATCGACCGGCTGCGCGAGATGGTGCGGCTCGCCGCGGGCATCGGCGAGGACGGCCGGCTGGACAAGGACGCCGCGGCGCGTGCGCTCGCCTGCCTGCAGCGCTTCGGTCAGCGCCTGCGCGATATGCACGCACGCAGTGTGCGCGTCGTGGGTACCAATGCGCTGCGCATCGCACGGCGCAAGCAGGCCTTTCTCGAGCGTGCGCGCGAGGCGCTCGGCTTTCCCATCGAGATCGTCTCGGGCATCGAGGAGGCGCGGCTGATCTATTCCGGCGTCGCCCATCATCTGCCCGCCGAGGCGGGGCGCTGCCTGGTCGTCGATGTCGGTGGTGGCAGCACCGAGCTGATCATCGGCGAGCGCCACGAGCCTCTGCAGCTCGAGAGCCTGCAGATGGGCTGCGTGTCGATGAGCCAGCGCTATTTTCCCGAAGGACGACTGTCAGCCAAGCGCGTGGAGCGGGCACGGCTTGCGGCGCGTCTGGAGCTCGAGCCCATTCAGGCGGTATTCCTGCGCCAGGGCTGGGAACGCACCGTGGGCAGTTCGGGCACCGTGCGCTCCATTGCCGAGAGCATCCGTGAGCTCGATCCCTCCGCCGGGCCTGCCATCACACCGGAGGGACTGGCGCGGCTGCTCGAGCGGCTGGGGGAGGCCGAGCATGTGCGCTTTCTGCAGCTGAAGGCGGTGACCGAGGAGCGCCGGCCGGTGTTCCCGGGTGGCGTGGTGATCCTCAGCGAGATCGTCGCGGCGCTGGGCATCCAGCAGATGCGCTTCGTCGAAGGGGCGCTGCGCGACGGGCTGCTGTACGACATGGTCGGGCGTCTGACGCGCGCGGATGCGCGCGATCGCACCGTGACCTCCATGCAGCGCCGCTACCACGTCGATCTGGAGCAGGCCGAGCGCGTGGAGACCAGTGCGATGCAATTTCTCTCGCAGGTGCGCAGCGCCTGGGGCCTGGGCGATCCACTGGCCGAGCAGTCACTGCGCTGGGCGGCCCGCCTGCACGAGATCGGCCTGGACGTTGCCCACAACGGCTATCACCGCCACGGCGCCTACCTGCTCGACAATGCGGATATGCCGGGCTTTGCCCACGAGGAGCAGCATCTCATCGCGCGCCTGGTCGGCAATCACCGCCGCAAGCTCATGCTCGAGCATCTGGAGGATCTGATCCCGCCCTGGGACGGCCTGTCGCTCTATCTGATCGTGCTGCTGCGCCTGTCGGTGCTGCTGCACCGTGGCCGCAGCCCCGAGACCCTGCAACCCATCGAGCTCACGGCGCGGGCGCGCACGCTGGAACTGCGCTTTCCATACCACTGGCTGCGCGAGCATCCCCTGACGGCCGCGGATCTGCAGCAGGAGATCGATTACCTGCGGCCCCAGGGACTGCGTCTGCGCGTATTCGAGCGGCCGCGGGGCTAGATCTCCGGCGCCGGCAGCCCGGCGTAGCGCTCGAGCAGGCGCTGCTGCGCATCGCAGGAGCTGACGTCCTCGGAGACGGTGAGACGGCGGTAGCTGCCGTCGGACTGCAGCTCCCAGGCGTTGGTATTGTCGGCGAGGTAGATCTCGATGTCCTTGAAGATGCGCTCGCGCGGCTGCGTGCGCAGCACCGGAAAGGCGATCTCCACGCGACGGAAGAAATTGCGCTCCATCCAGTCGGCGCTGGCCAGGTACAGCTCACGCTCGCCGGCATTCTCGAAGCAGTAGACGCGCGAGTGCTCGAGGAAGCGGCCGACGATCGAGCGCACGCGGATGTTCTCGGACACGCCCGGCACCCCCGGCCGCAGCGCGCACACGCCGCGCACGATCAGCTCCACGCGCAC
>DATBPG010000105.1:0-1987 GCA_036561485.1 Steroidobacteraceae bacterium
CCGCGCTGCAGGCCGAACCGCACATCCGCGCCGCTGCGCTGTACGACGCGCAGGGAAAGCTGTTCGCCACGTGGCCCGCGGATCTGCCATCGGCAAAGCTGCCTGAGCGACCGGGACCGCGTGGCTATCGTTTTGAGCATGGCATGCTGGTCGGCTTCCAGCGCGTGCGTCAGGGGTCGCAGTCGCTCGGCACGCTGTATGTCGAATACGACCTCGGGGCGCTTTATGCGCGGGCCATCCTGTATGGGCTCATCGTGCTTGCGCTGCTGGCGATCTGCCTGCCATTGGCGTATCTGCTATCGCGGCGGCTGCGCAACCGGATCGCCGATCCGATCACGGCCCTGGTGGACATCGCCCGCGCGGTTTCGGAACGACAGGACTACAGCGTGCGGGCCGCACCCACCGGCGCCCGCGAGTTCGACCTGTTCATCAGTGCGTTCAACGGGATGATGACGCGGATCCAGAAGTCCGAGAAGCACCTGCAGGAGCAGCTCGGTCGCCTCGGCCTGCTGCAGCACATCACGCACGCCATCGGCGAGCGACAGGACCTGCCCAGCATCTTCCAGGTTGTGCTTGGCACCCTGGAGGAGAACCTGCGCATCGACTTCGGTTGCTTCCTGCTGTACGACGCCGCGGCGCGCTCGCTGCAAGTCAGCACGATCGGGGCTGCGAGCCGCGATTTCGCCGCCGCCCTGGCGCTCGATGAGCGCCAGAGCGTACCGATCGACGCCAATGGACTTTCGCGTTGCGTAGCGGGCCATCTGGTGCATGAACCCGACGTGCAGGCCGTGCCCTACCCATTCCCGTCGCGTCTCGCCGGCGCCGGCCTGCGCTCGCTCGTGATCGCGCCGCTGACGGTCGAAAATCAGGTGTTCGGGGTGCTGGCCTGCGCGCGCCGCGAGCCGCACTCCTTTAGCAGTGCGGAGTGCGAGTTTCTACGCCAGCTCAGCGAGCACGTGGCGCTGGCGAGCCATCAGGCACGACTCTACGGAGCCCTGCAGAAAGCCTATGACGATCTGCGCCAGTCGCAGCAGACGGTCATGCAGCAGGAACGTCTGCGCGCGCTCGGCCAGATGGCCAGCGGCATAGCGCATGACATCAACAACGCCATCTCGCCGGTATCGTTGTATACGGAGTCGCTGCTGGAGCGCGAGCCGGGCCTGAGCGATCGGGCGCGAAGCTACCTCTCCACGATCCAGCGCGCGATCGAAGACGTGGCACGCACGGTGTCGCGTATGCGCGAGTTCTATCGCGAGCGCGAGGCACAGCTGACGCTCGAACGTGTCGATGTGAATCGCGCCGGCCGTCAGGTGCTCGAGCTCACGCGACCGCGCTGGAGCGACCAGGCGCAGCAACGCGGCGTCATGCTGGATTTGCAGACCGAGCTGGCCGAGGCCCTGCCGGACATCATGGGCGCCGAGCACGAGATCCGTGACGCGCTGACGAATCTGATCTTCAATGCCGTCGATGCAATGCCCGCCGGCGGCACGCTGTCGCTGCGCACGCGCTCGGTCACCGATAAGGAAGGGGATTCGCGCGTGGTCATTGAGGTGGGCGATTCGGGCGTCGGCATGGACGAGGAGACGCGTCGGCGCTGTCTCGAGCCCTTCTATACGACCAAGGGCGAGCGTGGCACCGGTCTCGGGCTCGCGATGGTCTACGGCATGGTGCAACGACACAGCGCCGAGCTTGATATCGACAGTGCGCCGGGTCGCGGAACGACGGTGCGCATGAGCTTCCCGGCGCAGACGGCGGCATTGGTGCCAACCGATCGTGCCTCGGCGGGGTCCGTGGTGACGCAACGGCTTCGCATCCTGCTGATCGATGACGATCCGATGCTGATCAAATCCCTGCAGGACACGCTCCAGGAGGATGGACACCTTATCACCGCGGCGCACGGAGGGCAGGCGGGCATCGACGCCTTTGCCGCGGCACTCAAGCGCGGTGAGGGCTTCGACATCGTCCTGACGGATCTGGGCATGCCGCA
>DATBPG010000106.1:0-12815 GCA_036561485.1 Steroidobacteraceae bacterium
GATCAGCCGTCGCGCCATCGTCGCGTAGGGCCGTGCACGGCGCATGCGCTCCTGCGCGCGGCTGATCTTGCTGGCCGCGACCATCTCGAGCGCCTTGGTGATCTTCTGCGTGCTCTTGACGCTGGCGATCTTGGTGCGGATTTCCTTGGTGCCGGGCATGAGGGGCCTCTGGGTACTGCGGCGCCGATCAGGCGGCGAAGCTGCCCGTGGCGGCGAAGTCGTCGCAGATCTTCTTGAGGGTGGCCTCGTGCTTCTTCAGCACTGGCTCGGCATTGACGGCATCCAGATCGCTCCGGTGGCTCGAGCGCGCGAACGCCTGCAGCGCGGCCTCGAATTCCACTACGCGGCGTCGATCGATCTTGTCCATGTAGCCGTTGTTGACGGCGTAGATCGACAGCGCCATCTCCGCGACCGACATCGGCGCGTACTGGCGCTGCTTCATGACCTCGGTGACGCGCTGGCCGCGCTCGAGCTGGCGGCGCGTGGTCTCGTCCAGGTCCGAGGCGAATTGCGCGAAGGCCGCGAGCTCGCGGTACTGCGCCAGCGCAAGACGGATACCGCCGCCGAGGCGCTTGATGATGTCGGTCTGCGCCGCGCCGCCGACGCGCGAGACCGAGATGCCGGCGTTCATGGCCGGACGGATGCCGGAGTTGAAAAGATCGGTCTCGAGAAAGATCTGCCCGTCGGTGATGGAGATGACGTTGGTTGGTACGAACGCGGTCACGTCGCCGGCCTGCGTCTCGATGATCGGCAGCCCCGTGAGCGAGCCGGTCTTGCCCTTGACGCGTCCCTTGCTCACCATCTCTACGTACTGCTCGTTGACGCGCGCGGAGCGCTCGAGCAGGCGCGAGTGCAAATAGAACACGTCGCCGGGAAAGGCCTCGCGGCCGGGCGGGCGGCGCAGCAGCAGCGAGATCTGCCGGTAGGCCACGGCCTGTTTGGACAGATCGTCGTAGATGATCAGCGCATCCTCGCCGTTGTCCATGAAGTACTCGCCCATGGTCACGCCGCTGTAGGCGGACAGGTATTGCATGGCAGGCGGGTTAGCGGCCGCGGCGGCGACGATGATGGTGTGTGCCATCGCGCCGTTTTCCTCCAGTTTGCGCACCACGTTGGCGATCGAGGACTGCTTCTGTCCGATCGCAACGTAGATGCAGCGGATGCCCGAGCCCTTCTGATTGATGATGGTGTCGATGGCGAGCGCCGTCTTGCCGGTCTGCCGATCGCCAATGATCAGCTCGCGCTGTCCGCGGCCGATCGGCACCATCGAATCGATGGCCTTGTAGCCGGTCTGCACCGGCTGGCTTACCGAGCGGCGGTAGATGACGCCCGGCGCGACACGCTCGATTGCCGCGGTGGCTTTGGCATTGAGCGCACCCTTGCCGTCGATGGGAGTGCCGAGCGCATCCACGACGCGGCCCAGCAGCTCAGGCCCCACCGGCACCTCGAGGATGCGGCCGGTCGTCTTGACGGTGTTGCCTTCCTTGATCGATTTGTAGTCGCCGAGCACCACGGCGCCCACGCTGTCCTGCTCGAGGTTCAGCGCCAGGCCGAAGAGATTGCCCGGAAACTCGATCATCTCGCCATAGCGCACGTCCGCGAGGCCGTGGATGCGGCAGATGCCGTCGGTCACCGACACCACGGTGCCCACGTCGCGCGCCTCGGCTGCGCCCTGGAAGTGCTCGATCCGCTGGCGGATCAGCTCGCTGATTTCCGATGCCTTGATGGCCATGGCAATGTCCTTAATGTGTGTGAGTGTGGCGGCCGGATCAGCCGCCCGTGACGCTCGCCGCCAGCCGCTCCACGCGCCGGCGCAGCGACCCATCCACCACGAAGTCCCCGAATTGCACTACGGCGCCCCCGAGCAGCGCCGGATCCACCGTCTCATGCAGGCGCACCGCGCGTCCCAGGCGACGCTCCAGCGCCCCCTTCAGGGCAGCGGACTGCGCCGGGCTCAGCTGCTGCGCCGAGCTCACCTCCACATCCGCGATGCGCTCGGCCTCGGCCCGCAGCTCCTCGTATTGCACGACAATCGCGGGCAACAGCGGCAGGCGGGCGTTGTGCGCCAGCAGCGCGAGGAAATTGCGTTGCTCTTCCTGCAACTGTCCGCTCGAGAGCGTCGGCTGGGTATTCTGGCCCGGTTGGGCCGGCTCGGCCGCGCCGGCGCCTTCGCCTTCCGGTGCACCCGCCGCGGCCAGCTCCTGCAGCAATCCGATCAGCTGAGTGGCCGGCACGCGCGGATCGCCGATGAGCGGCTCGATCTGTGCATCGCGCACCCAGGCGGCCGCGCGCGACAGGAACCGGCCCCAGGGCGCCAGCGCCGCCGCCGCGCTCGCGCTCTGGAAGGCAGCGCGCGCGTAGGGTCGGGCAATGGTGATCGGTTCTGCCATGAGGAACGCTAGCCCCGCGCGATCTCGTCGGTCAGCCGCTCGATCAGCTGCGCATGCGCGCGCGCATCGATCTCGCGCTCCAGCAGTTGCGAGGCACCGCTCACGACCAGCGCTCCGAATTCCCGCCGTAGCGCGTCGCGCGCCCGCGCGGCCTCGTTGGCCGCCTCGGCCTGGCCGGCTGCGATGATGCGGGCGCCTTCGGCGTGCGCCGCCTGCTTGGCCGCCTCGATCTCCTCGAGCGAGCGGCGCTGCGCCTGATCCTCGATCTGGCGCGCACGCTCGCGCGCGTCACGCACGATGCTCGTGGCCTCGGCCGTGGCGGTCTCGAGCTTCTTCTGACCCGCCTCCGCGGCCGCAAGCCCATCGGCGATGCGCTTGTAGCGCTCGTTGACGGGCTTGGCGATCATCGGCACGACGAACGAGTAGATGAACCACAACAGCAGCAGAAATACGATGATCTGCCCGATGAAAGTGGCATTGGGTGTCAGCATCGTCGCCTAACTCCGCGGCAAGGTTGCTCCAGGATCGCGCTGTTAATGATGCAGCGCCTGCACAGCCGAGAGCAGCGGGCTGGCGTAGGCGAAGAACATCGCCATACCGATCGCGATGAAGAAGTCGCCATCGATGAGGCCGAGCAGCAGCAGCATACGCGCCTGCAGCATCGGCATCAGCTCGGGCTGGCGTCCGGCGGCCTCGAGAAACTTCGAGCCCATGACGCCGATGCCGATGCAGGCTCCGCAGCCGGCAAGCCCGATCATGAGGCCGATCGCCAGCGCGGTGTAGGCCTGAAGTGTTGCGATATCCATGGATTAACGTCTCCTCGTCATCTCTCTATGTCTACTCGAACAGCAAAACGGAAAAAAAAGGATCGCCCGGCGCCTCAGCCGTGATGCTCCTTGGCCATGGCGATGTAGACGATCGGCAGCAGCATGAAGATGTAACCCTGCAGCAGCGCGATCAGCAGGTCGAATACCGACCAGGCGATGCCGAGCAGCAGCTGCACGATAAACAGCAATGCGCCACCGGCGCCATTGAGCCCATGCAGCGTGAACAGCGCGATCAGCAGGAACAGCAGCTCACCGGCAAACATGTTGCCGAACAGTCGCAGCGCCAGCGACACCGGGCGCGAGATCAGCTCGAGCAAATTCAATACGATGTTCGGAATCCACAGCAGTGGATTCTTGCCCAGCGGGGCGGCAACCCACTCCTGCAGGAACCCGAGCAGTCCCTTGGCCGCGATGCCCACGATCAGCACGACGACGATGACCACCGTGGCCATCGCGAAGGTGTCGTTGACGTCGGCAGTGGGCAGCACGTGCCAGTTGTGCACGCCGAACACGCCGGCGACGCGATCGGGCAGGTCTGCGGGCAGCAGGTCGAGCGCGTTCATGCAGACGACCCAGGTGAACAGCGCCAGCGACAGCGCGTCCATGAAGCGTCGCTCGCCGTGAAAGGATTCGGCGACCTGGCCATCGACCCAGTCGTAGATGAACTCCGCGAACAGCGTCAGCCCGGTCGGCGCACGATCGGCGCGCGCACGGCGCGCAGCGAAATAGAACATCGCCGCCAGCACCACGGCGAGCAGCGTCGACATCAGCAGCGTGTCGACATTGAAAGTCCAATGGCCGATGACTGCCGTCTGGTGACCCAGGTGGTGAGTCATGTACTCGGTTGCTGACTCGCCTTGCTCAGCCATCATTCCCGCTCTATCAGATTCCTATGAACTACACTCGTGGCGCTCAGCGCCTCAGGCCTCGCCGCCACCCGCGCCCGGTCCTGCCTGCCCGCCACGGGGCGCAGCCCGTCGCAGCGACAGAAACGGCACGGTCCAGCTCACCACCAGCACACCGACGTAGCCCGCCAGCAGCGCGCCGAGCACCAGACGTCCATGCCGGTACAGCACCAGCGCGACGCCAAACAGCCCCAAGGTCACGACGACCTTGATGAATTGGCCGAAGTACAGTCGTCCGAGCGCAGCCTGCGGCGTGCGTGCCGGGGACAGCCCACGAAACGTCATGTACAAATTTGCGATCACGCCGGTGACGGCGCCGGCCAGCGCCGACGTGAAGCCGCGCACGCCCCACAGCAGGCACACCAGCGCCACGACCAGCCCCACCAGCACCTGCAGCAGCAGGACCCGATGGGCCAGGCGCCGGGCGTCGGATTCACTACTGGTCGGCACCTGACTTCCGGACGATAAAAAACCACTCCCCGGCTGCTTTCCAAGCGCGCGGGAGTGGCCTGGCGTTTTTAACTTATCCGGCAGCCGGTCCCAGCGGACGTCGGCAGGGGCGGCCCCGGCAAGCGGGGCGCGATTATAGAGAGAGCGGCAGGCCGCTTCAAGAAAGCGGCTGCAGGTGGCTCAGGATGCCGTCGAGCTCATCCAGACTGTTGTAGCGGATGACCAGGCGACCGTGTCCGGCGCGCGCATGCTCGATGTTCACGCGTGCGCCGAGCCGCTCGGCGAGGTCCTCCTGCAGGCGTTGAATATTGGGATCCACCGCGACCGCGGACGCGCTGCGCGCGGCATCGGCCGCCCCGCGGGCGGGCTCGACCATGCGCCGCACCAATGCCTCGGTTTCCCGCACGGACAGGCCCTTGCTCGCCACCAGCAGCGCGACCTCGGTCTGCTGCCGCCGGGAGGGCAGGCCGAGCAGTGCCCGCGCATGCCCCATCTCGAGCGCCCGCTGTTCGAGCTGCTGGCACACTTCCTCGGGCAGCTCCAGCAGGCGCAGCAGATTGCTGACCGCTGCACGCGAACGTCCGACGGCCTGCGCGGCCTGCTGATGAGTCAGGCCGAATTCCGCAATGAGCCGCTGCAGCGCACGCGCTTCCTCCAGGGGGTTGAGGTTCTCGCGCTGGATGTTCTCGATGAGCGCCATCGCAATGGCGGCCTCATCGGCGATGTGGCGCACGATCGCCGGGATCTCGGTGAGCCCTGCCTGCTGCGCGGCGCGCCAGCGCCGCTCACCGGCGATGATCTCGTAGCGCTGCACCCCCTGCGCATCGGGCTCGCCGATCGGACGCACCACGATCGGCTGCACGATGCCCTGCGAGCGGATCGATTCGGCGAGCTCGGCCAGACTCTCGGGACGCATGTCCACGCGCGGCTGGTAGCGGCCCCGCTGCAGCAGATCGAGCGGCAGGCGCTCGAGGGCATCCTCGCCGCTGCGCGGCCGCGCGTTCGTGGCGGAGACCTCCGCCATGGACACCACCGGTGTGGCCGGTCGCGGCGTGCCCAGCAGCTCCGCAAGTCCTCGTCCCAGAGTCGGCTTCTTCTGCATCATGGGATCGCGTGCATCACGGGAGGGCACGCAGGGTCCCTGCCCCCACGCCGGCCGCGCTGCCCGCGGCACCCATCGCCTCGACGCCGCCGACGGCTGCCCCCGTGGCGCCTACGGTGCCTGCGGTGCCTGCCGTGCCCGAGGCCCCCGCCATCTCCTCCTCCCGGCGCAGCATCTCTCCGGCGAGCGCCAGATAGGCCAGCGCGCCGCGTGAGTTCGGATCGTGATCGAGCACCGGCCGCCCAAAGCTCGGTGCCTCGGCCAGTCGCACATTGCGGGGCACGAGCGTGCGAAACACCCGATCGCCGAAGTGCATCATCAACTGCGCACTCACTTCGTTGGCGAGGTTGTTCCGCGGATCGAACATGGTGCGCAGGATGCCCTCGATCTGCAGCGACGGATTGGCGCTGCCGCGGATCTGCTCGATGGTTTCCACCAGCGCGGAGAGTCCCTCGAGGGCGTAGTACTCGCACTGCATCGGGATGAGCACGGCATCGGCGGCCACCAGCGCATTCACGGTGAGCATGTTCAGCGCCGGCGGGCAGTCGATCAGGATGAGATCGAAGCGACTGCGGATCGGCGCGAGTGCCTGGCGCAGCCGTTGCTCGCGTCCGGCGCCGAGGGCGAGCAGGCGCACCTCCGCGGTGGTCAGATCCTGATTGGCCGGCAGCAGCGAGAGCGGCTGCAAGGGCGCCGCGCTGTCGTCCATGGCCGCCGGGCCAGGCATCGGCTCCCGCGGGCTCAGCCGCAGCAGCGCGGCCTCGGCGCTGCATTCCCCAAGCAGCATTTCGCACGCGCCGCGCTCGATGGCGCGCTTGTCCACCCCGCAGCCGGTGGTGGCATTGCCCTGCGGATCGATATCGATCAGCAGTACACGCCGCCGCATGACCGTGAAGGAGGCGGCCAGATTCACGGCCGTCGTGGTCTTGCCGACCCCGCCCTTCTGGTTCGCGACCGCGATGACGCGCTTCATGACGCAGCTAGTCTAGCCGCTGGCGCGGCGGTACTACAGGCGCATGCGCCGAGACCACCTGGGCCTCACTGCAACGCGCGTCCGCCGCGGGCACAAGGTGCAGGATGTGGCGCTCGGCGGCCAGTCCCGGAATCTTCGGGCTTCGCACCTGTTCGAGCCGCCAGCCGGCCGGTAAGCGCGCGAGTTCCTTGTGCGGATACACCCCCTTCAAAGCCACGACGCGTGTGCCGGGTACGACGAGCGTCTGCACATCGGCGAGCAGCCCCGGCAGTCCGGCGTAGGCGCGCGCCAGAATCGTGTCGAACGGCGCCGTCGGGGCGAGCGACTGCACGCGGGCGTGCACGGCCTGTACATTGGTGAGGCGGAGCTGGCGACAGGCGTGAGTCACGAAACGGATTTTTTTTGCCACCGCATCGACGAGCGTGAACTGACGCTCCGGCGCGGCGATTGCAAGCGGCAGACCTGGGAATCCTGCGCCGGTGCCGACATCCAGGATGCGGTTGCCCGCCAGATCCGTGAGTGCCGCGAGGCTGTCGAGCAGGTGAGCGCGTACCATCGCCTCGCGCTCGTGAATCGCCGTGAGGTTGTAGGCGCGGCTCCAGTGCGTGAGCTCATCGAGCAGCTGCAGCAGCTGCACCACCTGCGCCTGCGAGAGCGCCACGCCGAGCTCACGAGCGGCTGCAATGAGTGCCTGAGCTTCCGACGCCTGCGCCTGCATGGCGGCACCTTGCAGGCAAAAAAAGTACACCGCAAGGCCCCGCTCCCCTACCATGGAGCCTTTCCCGAGCAACATGTCGGCCATTCGTATCGCCATCTTCTCCGCGCCGCGCGCACTGAGCGCCGCTGCGCTGTGCGCCGGCCTGCTGTGTGCGAGCCTGCTCGGCGCTGCTGCCACGGCCGGCGCTGCCACGGCCGCCGGAGAACAGACTCCTGCGTCCACGCCGCCGGTCCCGGCGCTGCTGCGCGACGGGCTCGCCGAGCCGTCTGCTGCCTTCAGCGCCTCACTGCGACCCTATCTCGACGGGCGCGCGGCCCGGGTCGTCGATTGGATGGCCGATGGGAGCCTGCTGATCGCCACGCGCTTCGGCGACACCACGCAGGTGCATCGCGTGGCCGCCCCGCTGGGGATGCGCGCGCAGCTGAGCTTTGCCCCCGGCGGAGTGCTCGAGGCCGCAGCGCGGCCGCTGGACGCGGACACACTGGTCTATATCGGCCAGGAGTCTTCCGGCACCACGCGCCTGTATCTGCAGCATCTGCGCGAGCACTCATTGCAGGCCCTCACGGACGGCCAATACCAGGAAGCCGACCTCGCCTGGTCGCCCGATGGGGCACAGCTGGCGTTGCTGAGCAATCGCCGCACTCCCACAGCCATGGACGTGTACCTGCTGGACACGCGCCAGACGGGAGCCGCGCCGCGACTGATCGCGGCAGCAGTGCCGGGCATGCGCTGGCATATCGAGGGCTGGGCGGCGGACGGGCGCCACCTGCTGCTCGGCGGCGCTGCCCTGGCAGCGGCGCCGACGGCCGAAGCTGAGTTGCAGATCGTCGATGTGTCCACCGGAGAGCTCGCGCCCGTGAGCGCTGCGGCGGATGCAGCCGGCCCCCGCTCCCATGCCCATGCGCGCCACGAGGCGGCCCCCGGCACGGGTGGCGCAGCGCTGCATGCAGTGTCGGCGCGCTTTGCGCCCGACGGCCACAGCCTGCTGCTACTCACGCACGCGCTGCCCGGCGGCAGCTCACAACGGTTCCTGCAGCTGGTTCTGGTCGATCCGACCACCGGGCACTGGCAGGTGCTCAGCGCCCGCGACAGCGAGGACGTGGAGCAGTTCGCCGCCAGCCCCGATGGACGTTACATCGCCTACACGCTCAATGATCAGAGCGGCGTCAGCCATCTGCGGCTGCTCGATCAGCAGCGCCGCCTGGAGATCCCGATCGTCTCCGTGCCCGCAGGCGTCATCGGTCCGCTGAGCTTCGATGCCAGCAGCCGACGGCTTGCGCTCACGGTCGAATCCCCTCGATCCCCCGCAGATGTCTACGTGCTCGAGCCCGCCACCGGTGCCCTGACGCGCTGGACGCAGAGCGAGACCGGCCCGGTCGACGTGCGCAGTTTCGTGCAGCCACGCATGCTGAGCTTTCCGACCTGGGATCGACCCGCGGGCGCGGCACGCGAGCTGCCCGCGCTGGTGTATGAGCCCGAGGCAGGTGCGGCGAGTGGCCCGCGACCGGTTGTCGTGTGGCTCTGCAGCGGCGAGGGCAACGAGTGTCGTCCGCGTTATGAGCCGCTCGTCCAGTATCTGGTGCGCGAGCTCGGTTACGTGGTGATCGCGCCGAATGTGCGCGGCTCCTCCGGACTCGGCGCCGATCTGGCCGCGGCCGGGGCGGGGCCGCTGCGCGCGGATGCGGTACGCGATGTCGGATCACTGCTGGTGTGGATCAGCCTGCAGCCGGGACTCGATCGCGAACACGTGGCCCTGCTTGGGGAGGGCTTCGGCGCCTATTTGGCCCTGCAATCGCTGGCGCAGTATGCCGACCGGCTGCAGGGCGCCGTCGCCGCCTTTCCCCCGCCGCTGCAGGATCTGGTCAATGTGCCCTCGATCCGCAGCCCCGTGCTGCTGGTGCAGGGACTCGGCGCGGCCGCAGCTCCGGCCTATGAGGCCGCCCGGCTGCGCGAGGGTCTGCGCTCACAGGGGGTGTCGGTGCAATATCTGGCCGCCCGCGAGGCCGGTCAGTTCGAGCGCCGCTCGGCACGCCTCGCCTATCAGAGCGCCGCCGCGAGCTTCCTCGCGCATCTGCTGCCGGGATAATTGGCTCGCGGGAAGGCGGATGCCGCTTTCACCGCCGCCGGCCGCCGTCTACTTCGAGGACAGGGCGGTCAGCTGGCGCTCGAGCGTCTTCAGGCCCGGCGTCTGCGCCGCGTAGTACTCGGCGATCTCGGAGATATCCTTCGAGCTCAGGCTCGGCACGAACGTGCCCATGACGGCGTTCTTGCGCTCGCCATTCTTATATTCATCGATCGCCTGCTCGATGTAGTTCTCCTGCTGGTCCGCGAGCGACGGATAGGCCGAGGTCACGCCGACGCCGTCCTTGCCGTGGCAGGAAACACACAGCTGCGCCACCTTGACCGGCACGGCAGCGCTGCTCGCCTCGGGCTTCACGGTGGCCTCGCTGGCGAAGTAGGCAGCGATGTCCGCCATGTCCTGATCGGAGAGGGTGGCGGCCTGCACCTGCATGGTGGCGTGCTGACGCTCGCCGTCCTTGTATTCTTTCAGGGCCGCGACGATGTAGTCGGCATGCTGTCCCGCCAGGCGGGGCACGTTATAGTCGGGATACGCGTTGCGATAATCCTCGATGCCGTGACACCCCAGGCAGGTGTACGAGAGCACCTTTCCCCGGGCCGCATCTGCCGCCGCGAAGGCCGTGGCACTGACCGAGAATGCCAGGGCGAGAGTGACTGCGATCAGTGGGCGCGACAACGGCATACCGGCTCCAGGACAGACACACGGGACCAAAATCGGGGGGCGCAAAGTGTACGGTCTGCACAACGCTTTTGCCACTGCAGTGCCGATGGCGCGCGCCCCATGATCGCGCTCATTCAGCGCGTGCTTGAGGCCAGCGTGCGCGTCGAGGGCCGCATCGTGGGCACGATCGGGCCCGGGCTGCTGGCACTCATCGGCATCGTGGCCAGCGACGACAGCGCCACCGGTGAGCGGTTGCTGCAGAGATTGCTCGATTACCGCGTATTCGCCGACGCACAGGGACGCATGAATCGCTCGCTGCGCGACACCGGCGGTGGCCTGCTGCTCGTGCCGCAGTTCACACTGGTTGCCGACACGCGCCGCGGTAATCGTCCCGGTTTCTCCACCGCCGCCTCACCGGCGCGCGCGGCGCCGCTGTTCGAGCATCTGCTGGACCGGGCCCGCGCTGCACATGCACAAGTGGCGAGCGGCCAGTTCGGGGCGCATATGCAGGTGGCGCTGATCAATGACGGTCCCGTCACGTTCTGGCTGGCCAGCGGCAGCGGCACGGCGGGCAGCGAAGCCGATGCGGCTGGACAGGGGCCGCGGCAGGGGCAGACCTAGGCCGCGCGCCCCCCGGCGCTGAGGGCGAGAACGATACGGCGGGGGGCTGGTCCAACCAAGGGCCATGCGCATGGGCCGATGTGCAGCGGCGCTGTTTTCCTTGCAATACTGTGATCTGCCGCCACATTTAGTGGTGCAATGCCAAATGGCCTATGATCGACTATTGGCCCGGAAGGCCCACCGAGTTTGACCGGAGCGTGCCATGGATCTGTTTGCCCCCCGACATCTGCTGATTATCCTGCTGATTGTGGTGCTGGTTTTCGGCGTCAAGAAGCTCAAGACCATCGGCCCGGATTTGGGCGCGGCCGTTCGCGGCTTCAAAAAGGCTATGCACGACGGCGAGACCGACGAGCAGGCCAAGCAGATTCAGGGCCCGGCGACGAGCAAGGACGCGGAGTTCCCGGACGTTGCGGTCGGCAAGCCTGCGCCTCAGCCGGTCAATGAGCAAAAGGCCGCGCCGCACGCCTGAGCGTACCAGCGCGCCCGCGCGTTCACTAAAACCTGCGGCCCGCCATGTTCGGAATTGATTTTTCCGAGATCCTGCTCATCTTCGGCATCGCGCTGGTGGTGCTCGGGCCTGAGAAGCTTCCCAAGCTCGCCAACACCATCGGCCGCTGGATAGGCCGTGCGCGCGGCATGGCGCGGCAGTTTCGCGAGCAGCTCGAGCAGGAATCGCACACGCTGCGTGAGAGCGTGGACCTCGGCCCGGAATTCTCCTCGCGCCCGGGCACTCGCCCTGGCAGCGGCGGGGCGACGCCGCGCCCGAGCGCCGACAGCTCCACCGCGCAGGCCGCACCGCCAGCGCCGGGCGCGCCCGAGCCGCGCATTCACCCGCATCCCATGGGCCCGCCGTCGCCGCTGCAGCCCACCGCCGTAGCGGGCAGCGAGCCCGCCGCGTCCATGACTGGCCCGCCGCTGCCGGAAATGGGACTGGCCCAGACGTATCCGGAGGCGTTCCATCCTTATCAGCCGCCGCCCATCACCGAGCCGCCGCCCATCCCGACATCGACGAGCGCCACCGCGACGGCCAGCGACGCTGCGCCCGCATCGCCGGTGACACCCGCTGCCACCGCGGCCGGCGGTGCAGAGTCCGCCGGCGCTGAAGGCGAGGCGGGCGCGCAGGACCCGGATTTTCCTGCTCCGCATCAGACCGCTTTCTGGCCGCCTGACGGCAGGCTATGAGCGACACGCCCGAAGCGCTGCCGGAAGGCACGCTGATGTCTCATCTGCTGGAGCTGCGCGGCCGGCTGATGCGCGCCTTCATCGCGGTGATGATTGCTTTCATTCCCTGCGCGATCTATTCGAACCGGCTCTTCGATGTGCTCTCCACGCCGCTGGTGTCGAAGCTGCCCCCTGGCCAGAAGCTGATTGCAACCACCGTGACCGGCACCTTCACGGCGCCGCTGAAGCTGGCGTTCATCGTCGGGCTGCTGGTGGCGATGCCGTATGTGCTCTACCAGGTGTGGGCATTCGTGGCCCCGGGGCTGTACCGTCGCGAGAAACGCTTCGCGGTTCCGCTGCTGGTGTCCGCGATTCTGTTGTTCTATCTCGGTGTGGGTTTCGCCTACGAGGTGATTCTGCCGCTGGTGTTCCGATTCTTCGTCGCCACCACGCCGCACAACGTGCAGCTGATGGCCGACATCAACAACTATCTGAGCTTCGTATTTCACCTGTTCGTGGGCTTCGGCGTCGCGTTCGAGACACCGGTCGCGGTGGTGCTGCTGGTGCTGACGAACCTCGTCAGTCTTCAGAAACTGCGCAAGGCGCGCGGCTACGTGCTGATCATCGTCTTCATCATCGCCGCAGCGCTCACCCCACCGGACGTGCTGTCGCAGATCTCGATGGGCTTGCCGATGTACGGCCTCTATGAGGCCGGCCTGCTGTTCGCGGGCATCATGAGCCGGCAGAAGGCCAGCGCCGTCACCGCCAGCGAGCCAGGCATCAGCTGACCAGACCCGGCAGCGCTGTGACAGTCGCCGCCACCCCGCGCTGGCGCTGCCGGCGCACGCTCAGCTGCGCAGCCGCGCCGCCCAGCGATACATGAGCAGGATGGTCAGCGCAAAGGCCAGGGGCCCCAGGATGGTGGCGA
>DATBPG010000107.1:0-4689 GCA_036561485.1 Steroidobacteraceae bacterium
AGCTCGCCTGCGGATATCTCACGACATCCAGTCGCATTCTGCCCGGCCCACAGTGGCGAGAAGTCCCCGCTGCGCAGCGATTCGCAGCGAGCCCGCAGCGGGGCCACCGCCGATGCCGCCAGGGGAAAGTCCGGTACCAGCATGCTCATCGGCCCGAGCTCGCGAATGAATCGATTCACGATGCCGCGCGCCGCGCGCCCGGTGAAGAGGTTCGTCAGTGCCGTCACACGCGCCGCGCCGCTCTGCAAAGCCGCACGATGCACTGCGTGGGTCGTGGCTTCCGGGCAGAGCAGATACGCGGTGCCGACCTGCACGCCAGCCGCACCGAACGAGAGGGCAGCAGCAATACCCCGAGCATCGGCAATGCCGCCGGCGGCGATCACGGGCACCTTCACGGCGCGGATGATCTGCGGCAACAGGGCAAAGGTTCCCATCTGCTGATTCAGATCGTGGGAGAGAAAATGGCCGCGATGTCCGCCCGCTTCGAGCCCCTGCGCAATGATGACATCGACACCGCGCTGCTCGAGCCAGCGCGCCTCCTCGAGGGTGGTGGCCGAGGACAGGATCTTCGCCCCCCATCCTTTGACGCGCGCCAACAGTTCCGGGGCCGGCAGCCCGAAATGAAAGCTCACGATCGGGGGGCGAAATTGCTCGAGCAGCTCGCAACTGTTTGCATCGAAACTCGCGCGCGCCGGCGCTGCGCTCACCGTACTCGCGTCGATCCCGAACTCAGCGTAATAGGGAGCCAGCGCCGCCCGCCACGCCGCCTCACGCACTGCGTCGGGCGCCGGCTGTGCATGGCAGAAAAAATTGACGTTGTAAGGCCGGCGTGTCTGCTGCGAGAGCGCGAGCAGCTCCTCGTGCAGCCGCGGCGGCGACAGCAGCGCACAGGGCAGCGAACCGAGGCCGCCGGCATTGGATACGGCCGCGGCCAACACGCTGCCTTGCACGCCGGCCATGGGTGCCTGAATGATCGGCAGCGCCGTATCGAACAGTGACGGGTGAGCCATACCGGTCCGCTAATTACATTAAATATCTAGTATAACTAACTGATTCACATCACATCGCACGCTCTAAAACGCACCGACCAGGCGGCACCGCGGATGACAGTGCGCCGCATGAATGCGCGCCCCATGGCTCGAGTCGAGCCGGTCGCGGCGGCACGCTGTCACCGCGCCACTCGCCCTTTCGATCCATATCGAGTGCTGCGCGATTCGCCCGGAAATCGTCATGGCAGAGGCGATGCTATGATGATCCGCATGTGCGTTGAATGTCACGGCTACCGCCCGCGCCAGCGCCCGTAGCGTGCCGCACCTGATCGCCTCAAGCCCGAACCCGCTCGGGTGATGTCCATCGGGCTGGAGCTGTGGCTGTTCGGCGTCGCCGCAGGTACCAGCCTGCTCGGTGGCATGCTCGGCATGGCCAGCGGCGTCTTCATCGTGCCGGTGCTGACTTTATTCGGCGGCCTGGACATCCGCAGCGCCATCGGCGCGAGCCTGGTGTCCGTCATCGCCTGCTCGTGTGCCAGTGCCGCACCATTCCTTCACCAGAGACTGACCAATATCCGTCTGGCCATCGTGCTGGAAACTGCAACCACCCTGGGCGCGCTCACGGGCGTACTGCTGGTGGGTGCCATACCGACTGCTTTCCTGTTCGCGCTGTTCGGGCTGGTGCTGCTGCTGTCTGCCGTTCAGATGCTGCGCGCACGACAGCAGGCGCAGAGCGCCCCGAGTCGCTGGGTCGCGTGGCAGCTGGATGCCAGCTATCCGGATGCCGAGCTCGGCGGCGAGGTAGCCTACCAAGTGCACCGAGTGCCCGCCGGACTGGGCCTGATGTATCTGGCGGGGCTTCTATCGGCCCTGCTCGGCATCGGTAGCGGCGTGCTCAAGGTTCCCGCGATGGATACGGCGCTTCGGCTGCCGATCAAGGTGTCCTCGGCCACTTCCAATTTCATGATCGGCGTCACTGCCGCCGCCAGCGCCATCGCGTACTTCGTGCGCGGCATCATCAGCGCGCCGATCGCGGCGCCCGTCGCGCTCGGTTCCGTGCTGGGCGCGCTGCTGGGCGCGAGGATTCTGCTGCGCGTGCCCAGCACCCGGCTGCGCCTGATGTTCGTGCTCGCGCTGGCCGCACTGGCGATCGAGATGATCCTGAATGCCTTCGGCGTGACCCTCACGCATCGGCTCTCATGAGCGTCGTGCTCGATGAGCGGCGTTTGGAGGACAGACTCGCCAGGCTCTTGTGGCTGGGCACGCTGAGCGGCTGCGCGCTGATCGGCGCCGGACTGCTGTGGACGCTGGCGGTGCACCCGCCAATCAGCGCCCACGCAGCCTACGCACTCATGAACGCGGGAATCCTGCTGCTGATTCTGCTGCCCATCGTGCGGGTCGGGCTCATGCTGAGTGTGTTCCTGCGTGAGCGCGACCTGCGTTTCGCGACCGCGGCTGCAGCGGTGCTGCTGATCATCGCCATCAGTCTGGCTGTGGGCCTCTGGACGCGAGTCTAGCCAGCGCTCGGATGCCAAAACATCCGCCCAGCCGGCCGCAAGCGCTCTAGGCGGCGGCGAGCTGGTATTCGAGTGTCATCGCGCAGGGTCGGCTGCCGGTGCGATCGCGCAGGCGCACTCCTTCACAGCTCAAGCGACCCTTGGCGCCGCGCGTGCGGCTCGGGCGCCGGCCCTGCGACATATCGGCAAGCAGCGCGCCCATTGCCTCGCGCAGATCGAAGTCGCCATCGCAGTCGGCACATGGACAGGCAAAGCGGAAAAATGCGCAGGCCGGCGGGAAGAACGTATGGGACTGCGGCGAAAAGGCGTGCCGGCCGCCATCGTCAAATACCAGCGACACCTGAAGCTGCTCGATCCAGGGATACAGCTCGCGCACGGCGAGGGCGCGCTGACGCTCGATCTGAAGGTTATTGCGCCGCTTCTCGCTGATGCTGACCGGCTTGCGTGAGGTCAGCTTCATGTGGGCTCCTTGCGCGGCAGAGCGGCCCGCTGGCGCTGGCCACAGGTGCTCATGCGTGCGGCTCCGGCCCAGGGGTCAGCTCGCGCACCGGCGCGACCGGGTTGGCGCGCACACGCTGCTCCTCGCGGACATCGTCGCAAGTCAGACCGGTTTGCGCCGCGATCGCGTCGATCAGCCGATGCGAGGGACTGCGCGGCAGATCCACCTGGTGCAGTCGCTCCCAGATGCGGATGCGCATGGCCGGGGTGTTCATCGATGAGCGCTGCTCACGCAGCTCCAGCTGTCGACGCTCGACGGCCTCCGCCTGGTGCGCGGCGACGCGTGCCCGATAGTCCGCATTGCTTTCGCCAGCGAACGGCACAGGACCGCGCATGATGCTCCCGACCGGCTTGTTCTCGTCCATCGGCACTCTCCCGTCTCAGCCAGGAACCGGCCCCGGATCGCTCCGGGGCCGCTTCATCGAGGTCGGCAGCGCCTCAATAGCGACCGCCGGCGCCGCCACGATAGCCGCCACCACCACCGCCGCCCGAACGTCCGCCGCCGCCGCCGCTGCCGCGCGGCTTGTCCTGCGCCTCATTGACGCGCAGCGCCCGCCCGCCCAAGTCCTGACCGTTCAGGTTCTGGATGGCGCGGGCCGCATCGGCCTGGTTCATCTCGACGAAGCCGAAGCCGCGCGGACGACCGGTTTCGCGATCGGTTGGCAGGCTGACCGACTCGACGGTGCCGTGCTGCGAAAACAAGGTCCGGATTTCGGCGTCAGTGGCTGAAAAAGGCAGGTTACCGACATAAATCTTGGCCATGAACATATCTCCCGAATGACTCGAGGCCGCGGGGGTCAATTGGTTTCCCGTCGGCCGTAGTAACGGCAGGCGCGGCAGTCAGGTCAGGGAGAGATCGTCTCGCGAGCCATCGAACCGGAAGTCCTGTCACCTGATCGCAAGTGGCTCGGCCCAGCCATGAACTGTCCTTGGGAGGAAACGGCCGGCTGGCACTGGAACGTCAACGATCGAGCGGCAGTCTACCACGGTCGGCGCAGCAGTGCCGGTGAGTTTGACCTGCGGTTGAGCTCAGGGATGGGCCGCAGGCGAGCGCGCTGCCAACGCTTGCTCCAGGCTGCGGAAACCCACCAGCCGCTTCGAGGATTCATCCCAAAGCCGCAGGCTCAGGGTCCGCAGGCCGTCTGAGAACGTAAGCGGCTTGATGTCGCGGAACAACTGCTCCGAGCGATGACAGTGCTCCAGATTGTAGTTCGGGATGCGCGGGCCCAGATGATGGATGTGGTGAAAGCCGATGTTCCCAGAGAACCACTGCAGGATGCGGGGCAACTTGAAATAGGAGCTGCCCTGCAGCGCCGCCGCCATGTAGTCCCAGCTCTCGCCGTGCTCCCAGTAAGCCTCCTCGAACTGGTGCTGCACATAGAACAGCCACAGACCGGCACTGCCGGCGACCGTCAGGATGGCGAGCTGGAACACGAGGTATGCCCACAGTCCGATGAGCATGGACAGCGTCGCGCCCAGCAGCAGCAGCGCAACATTCATCGACCAGACCGAGTGTCGCTCGCGCGCACCCATCTTCGGAGAGGGAATGCGCTGCAGCACCAGGAACAGCACCAGCGGACTGATAATGAACAGCACGAAGGGGCTGCGCGCCAGCCGATAGGCAAACCTGCGCGAGGCTGACGCATGCAGGTATTCCGTGACGGTCATGGTCCACACATCGCCTG
>DATBPG010000108.1:0-3031 GCA_036561485.1 Steroidobacteraceae bacterium
ATCTGCACGTCTTTCAGCAGCTGCGGCAGGCTTGATGCCAGACGGATCGTGCAGTACGAGTTCCTGTCGTCGCGTTGCACCGTCCCATCCGCCTGGAACAACCCGCGCAGGTAGCCGCGCACGCAGTCCTCGCTGCCGCGCCAGACGATCTCCGGCACGCGCTGCTTCGAGGCCGGTGTAATGCCATAGTTCTGCGCCAGCACCTGCATCAGGATCACCGAGCGGATCATGATGAGATTGCGCTCGGCGACCGCCACCGGCTTGACCTGATAGGTGCGGCGCGTGGGCCCGAAGCGCCACAGCAGCTCATTGATGTGTGCGACAATGGGCTCAGCCAGCTGCCGATCGCTACCCCAGAGATTCACGACCGCGGCCTGCTGGCCCTTGCCGCGATTGGTGAAGTGACCGTCGCCGGTCAGCAGTCCGATGAGCGCCCCCAACTCCTCGCTGCCGCAGCCACCGAACTGTCCCTTGCCCGACTGGATCAGCAGCTCATCACCGGCCTTGAGCTCGCGCAGCTTGATCTTGCCGCGCGTGGTGTAGAAGTCGTGCCACTCCGTGGCCTTGATCTCGTAGCCATCCTCGGTGGTCACCCGATAGACATCGGCATTGGGCGCGCTCATGAAGGCGGGCACCGCTGGGCGCACCGCAGTGCCCGGGCCCTCACCGAGCGCACGCGTATCCACGGTGGCCTGGATGTCCACTTGCGCGTCGTACAGGTCGCCAATGCGTACCATGCCGTATTGGGTGGCCAGACGCGTATCGGCCGTCACGCATGGGTTGGTCGCGCGAATATCCTCGCACCACCAGTTATTGTTCATCTCGTTGACGCGGTCGATGAGCACGAAGCCCGGCTCGGCGAAATCGTACGTGGAGGACATGATGACGTCCCACATGCGCCGCGCCGGGAGCGTCTTGTAGATGCGGCAGGCGATCAGTCCATCCTCGTTGACGACGTAGTTGTCATGTGCGGGCCACGCGCGCCAGACGTAGTGCTCCCGGTCGCTCAGATCCGGCTTGTCACTCTCGAGCTCGCGTTTCGTGATCGGGAACGCGAGCTGCCATTGGCCGCCCTCACGCACGGCCTGCATGAACTCATCGGTGATCAGCAGCGAGAGATTGAACTGCCTGAGCCGTCCGTGCTCGCGCTTGGCACGCACGAAGTCCATGGCATCGGGATGGCCGATGTCGAAGGTCGCCATCTGCGCGCCGCGCCGCCCCCCAGCCGAGGAGACGGTGAAGCACATCTTGTCGTAGATATCCATGAATGACAGCGGCCCCGACGTGTACGCCCCGGCGCCTGAAACATAGGCGCCACGCGGCCGCAGCGTCGAGAAGTCGTAACCGATGCCGCAGTTGTGGATGACGGCGAGGCCGGCATTGCCGGCCAGATAGTTGTTGTGCTTTTCGACCGTGAAATCGAAAAAAATCTCGGACAACGGCAGGGCGCGCTCAATGGAGCGCACGGGCCGAAGCGTCAGCGCGAAGCGCACCAGCTCCGCGAGATCCGAAAAGCGCGCCGCCCACCGATCCAGCCATACGCGACTGACCGCCGCGCGTTGATGATAGCCGTGATAAAAGCCCAGCTCCTGGCGCTCCCGATGCGTCAGCGTGGACATCTTCAGCTCGAGCGCCGCGCGCAGCTCGGGCGGCAGCTGGAATAGATCGTGCTGGCCGGGCGTAGAGGCGTGCTTGCGGATGCGAGCGCACTTGCCGCTATCTGCCATGTACGCGGCGACGCACGCGAGGAACGCCGAGTCGCAGATTTTCAGCATGGCCCCGCCACTGTCGCGCACGAGGTTGCCATTGAGCAGATGATCCCGCGCCTTGCGCCGCGTGACCGAGCCGTGGACACCGAACAGTCCAAGCAGTGCCTGCAGCTCCAGCGCGAAGTCCACCGACTTCATCGCAATGGTGGCGCTGCCGTACTGCGTGTTTACGGTGCCGTCGGTGTCGATCAGACCGGCCAGAAACGGCAGGAAGAAGCGCTCGGGCGCCGCGACGATCCAGCGCGGCACGTGCAGCGTTGCGCACTTGTCGCCGATCTGCTGATCGATGAGGGATGCAGCGCGGCTCGCGCCGAAGCTTGCGACGCTGTAGTCCCAAACCGGCGTGGCCTTCACCCCCGCCGGGCTGAGCGTCCCGCCGCGGCTGACGGTTGCGGCCACCTGAGCGCGCGAGCCGGCAAAGTCGCTGAAGAACGCCGCGTAGCGCTCGACGACCTCCCGCTCGGCCGCGCGGATCTTGAAGACCAGGCGCCGTCCGAGCGCCTGCGCGCGCTCTGCCCAGCGCCGACGCAGCGGGCTGTAGGTAAAGCGCCGCTCATAGGCCGAGCCATCACCCAAGTGCGCACCGGCGAACCAGGCCGGCATCCACTGTGCGTCGGCGCTCCAGGGCATCCTGTGTTCGACCAGCGCGTCCTGCGTCGTGACCTCATCGGCGCGCACGTAGTGCACCGACCCGTCGCGATGCACGAGCACCGGGTGACGCACAGAGGTGGTCAGCGTAGTGCCATTGGCAGTGGTAATGCGCAAATTTTCAGACTGCGGCACATGCGTGGTCAGGTGCCGCTCGATCGAGCGCATCTCGAAACGCCGCGCGTCGCGGTCGTAGCAGAGGATCTGCGCGTGCCGCTCGCCCACGGCCTGATCCGCCGTGACGACACCGCGCTCGGTACGCACCCAGGTACCGGGGGCGACACAGCCGGCCTTCAACGTCAGCCCCGCCTCGTGCACCTTGTTGAGAATGTCGTCCATCGAGTCGCGGATCGTCCCCGACACGGTGCAATTGATGGTCGAGGTGGCGGGCTTGTGCTCCCAGGCGCCTGCATTGGAGGTCACGCGGCCGGCGGGAATGGCGCCGTGGCGCAGCGCCCAGACGAAGCGCTCGTACCAGCGCTCGCGCACTTCTTCGCGCTCCACGTCGGCGAGCGCTCGCGCAACTCGCTTATACGTGTCGTCCATCGTGCGATCGAGCGGCTCGCCATCCTTGGTGGTGAGCCGGTACTTCTTGTCCCAGATATCCAGTGAAG
>DATBPG010000109.1:0-3701 GCA_036561485.1 Steroidobacteraceae bacterium
GGGCTTGATGAACTGCATGGTGTCGTAGATGGCGAGGCCCGAGGTCACGACACCGCCCGGCGAGTTGATATAGAGCGCGATGTCCTTATCCGGGTTCTCCGACTCCAGAAACAGCAGCTGCGCCACCACGACGTTGGCCATGAAGTCATCGACCGGGCCAACGATGAATACCAGCCGCTCCTTGAGCAGCCGGGAGTAGATGTCATAGGAGCGCTCACCGCGGGAGGTCTGCTCCACGACGATCGGAACCAGATTCAATGCTCGCTCGTGCATGGCTCGCTCGTTCATCGCGTTTACTCCGACTGTCCAAAGCCCGTCACCTCTCGAAAATTCGAGGGCCGGTCCGTGATTTTCACCTGTCCCAGCATCCAATCGACCGCCTGGTCCTCGAGTGTCGCAGATTCCAGCGCGCGCATCGCCTCGCGACTGCCCAGATACTGACGACGCAGCTCCTGCGGATCGCGCGCCTGGGCCACCAGTCCGTCGAGGCGCTGTTCCAGGCGCGTGCGATCGAGCTGCAATTGCTGTGTGCGGATGATCTCACCCAGCAGCAGCCCGAGCGCCACGCGCCGGCGGGCATTGGGCTCGAACACCTCTCGCGCCGGCAGATTCTTCGGGTCGGCGCGTCCGCCAAGCCGCTGCATCATCTGATTCTGCAGCTCCTGGACCTGCTCATCGACCATGGCGCGCGGCAGCTCGAGCGGATTGTCGCGGTACAGCGCCTCGAGCAGCTGATCACGCAGCCGCACACGCACGGCCTCGGCCAGCTCGCGCTCCATGTTCGCGCGCACTTGCGTGCGCAGCGCCGCCAGGCCTCCCTCGCTGACACCGAACTCACGCGCCAATTCATCGTCCAGCGCCGGCAGGCTGCGCTCCTCGATGAGCGTGACCTTCAGATCGAACTCGGCGTCCTTGCCGGCCACCTCGGCACTGCCGTAATCATCCGGGAAGCGCGTCTTGACGCTGCGCGACTCGCCAACGCTCATGCCGATGAGCGCCTGATCGAGTTCGGGCAGGATCTGCCCGGCACCCAGCTGCACCGCCAGCCCCTTGCCGGAGCCACCGGGAAATTCTGCACCGGCGATGCGTCCGACGTGCTCGATGGTGACCCGATCACCCTCGCGTGCGGCACGCGACACCTCGCTGAAGCGCGGCCGCTGCTCGCGCATGCGCTCGAGCATGGCATCCACCTCGGCATCCTCGACGCTCGCCACCGGCCGTTCGACCGAGAGGCTCTGCAGCGGCTTGACCGCGACCTCGGGCAGCACCTCGAACACCGCCGCGTAACGCAGCTCACTGCCCGGCTCCATCTGGATCGGCTCGATCCGCGGGCCGGCCGCCGGCCGCAGATTCTGCTGGCTGACCGCCTCGGCAAACGTGCTCTGCATGAGGTCGGAGATGGCCTCGGCGTGTACCTGCGAGCCAAACTGCTGCTTGACCACCGCATAGGGGACTTTGCCGGGCCGAAAGCCCTTGAGCCGGGCCGTACGCGCCAGGCGCTTCAGGCGCTGGTCGACCTCTCCGGCCACGCGCTCACCCGGCACCGCCACTTCGAGGCGACGCTCGAGACCCGCTGTCGTCGTTACCGATACTTGCATCCACTCAATCCTGTTGATCGCCCGTAGATGATGAGCACGCGGGTCCGAGCCGCTGGTGCGAAAGGAGAGACTCGAACTCTCACGGGTTACCCCACTGGCTTCTAAGGCCAGCGCGTCTACCATTCCGCCACTTTCGCTTATCGGTGGGGTCTCGGAAGGGTCCGCCATTATAGCCAGGATCGGACGGCTCCGACCGCGGATAGCGCATTGCAGCAATCCACGGCGCTCAAAGCGTCGGGTACCATGAGGGCCTGCTGAAGGAGCACGGGCCCATGAGCACACGAGCGCGATCGGGACCTGCCGGGCGAGTCGGTCTGTCGACACTGCTGGCGCTGCTCGTCGTGGGCTGCGCGAGCGCCCCGCCCGAAGAGGCCAGCGCCGATCTGCCCGCGCCACAAAGTGTAGCGTCCCCGGCGCCGGGCTCCTCGGTGCCCGCCGCGCCAGCAGCGCCCCAGACGAGCGGGAGCGCCGCCGGCGCCAATGCGGACGATGCCACACTCACTCCGGCTCAGCGCCAGGCTCGCGCCCGGCAGGCCGCGACGCAGGCCGACCAGACCGCGCAGCAGGCGCTGCAGCAGCAATGCAGCGATCTGCGCTCGCAGATCCGCGAACAGCAGCTCGATGAGCAGCGGGCCCCCAATACCAGCATCAGCGAGCCGATCGTGCAGGCCAAGGAAGCACACGCCGACCGGCGCATCCAGGATCTGCAGGACCGTTATGACTCGCTGGATTGCCCGAGCGTTGTCGGCCCGCGCGCGCACACGCCCCTGGTGCCGGTGTCGCCCGCTCCCAATGGACTGAACCCGCCCGGCGCGCAGGGCCTGCCCTAGATCCAGGGCTCGATCGCGCAGCGCTCGCGACCTCGCGGCTGCCGCGATGGGCATGCGATGGGGCGTTCGACTGCGCCCTGGTGCACCGGCGCACCTTGCTAGAATGGATTCAACTTAAGAAGGCAACGGCCTGCGGTGTGCGTGACAGCCCCGCGACGCCAGCGCCCATCCATCCAGGGGGACAGCATGAACAGCCAGCGCCTGCACCGCGATCCGTTCCGCAAGCCTCGCATCACCCTCGCCTGCATGGGCCTTGCGACGCTGGGCGCTGTGCTGGGGTCGCCAGCCGCGCTGTCTCAAGGCACTTCCAACCCCGAAAATCAGCTGCCGCCGGGGGATATTGCCGCGGCCATGGCGCAGCTCAACGCGCAGCCTAAGGTCACGGTGCCACCGCCGACCATCGACACAGCGCAGCTGCCGTACGAGCAGCTTTCACCGCGTCCCATGTGGATCGAGAGGGTCAAGGACGGGCTTTATGTCATCCGCGGTCCGCTCGGTGTCTGCATGGATGCCTGCCGCCCCGGCTCCATGCGCGATGGCCACCTGCACGAGCCCGGTGATGTCGCCGTGCGCGTCACGGCAGAGGGGGTGATCCTCGTCGACGACAAATTCGCCGACAACGTGGCTGACGTGGTGCGGCTGGTGAAGAGCGTGACCAATGAGCCCATCAAGTACCTCGTCAACTCGCACTTTCATGCCGATCACGCCGGCGGCAATGGCGAGATGCTCAAGCGTGGCGTCATCATCCTCGACCAGCAGGCGCTGCGCGATTCCTATGATGGCAGCAAGCGCACCGGCGCCTCCCCGCAGCTCGCTTTCGACGACTATGGCGCGATCGTGCTGGGCAACGCACGCGTGCAGATGTATCACTTCGGCCCGGGGCATACGCGTGGTGATACCACCATCTACTTTCCCGATCTGAAAATCATCCACATGGGCGACGTGGTGGTGGAAGGCATGCCGCACATCGACTACACCGACGGCGGCACCGCCGTGGGCATGCTCAACGAGATCTACAGCATGCTCAAGCTCGACTGGGACTTCGCCATCCCGGGCCATGGCCGCATCTTCACGCGCGATGAGGTGCGTGACTACGCCAGGAAGTTCGAGATCATGAACGCACGCATGAAGCAGATCGTGCTGCAGGGCATTCCCCGCGATCACGCCGCCGCTGCGCTCAAGCTCGATGACCTCGGCTGGGACAAGTCCGCGAGCAGCTCGACGTTCCTCGGCAACGACGTCGGCCACTACTACGACGAGATGGCGCAGGTGA
>DATBPG010000110.1:0-5263 GCA_036561485.1 Steroidobacteraceae bacterium
GCGGCACTGAGCTGGCTCTCGCTGTCCGTGGGGTCGCAGCGCGCCGCGGGTGCGGCAATGGGCATCTACACCGTGCTCTTCAGCATCGGCGGGGTGCTGGGTGCGACTCTGGCAGGCGCACTCGGGCGTGCCGGCGGCATGGACGGGCTGCTGTTTGGAACGGCCGCGCTGGCCACGCTGGCCTGGGCAAGTCTGCCGCCCATGCGGCAGCCTATGTTGGACAGCCCAGCGTGAGGCGGGGAGGGCAGTTCGATCTGATCATCATCGGGGCTGGCGCGGCGGGCCTGATCGCAGCGGATTTCGCGCGCAACCTCGGTGCGGACGTCGCGCTGATCGAAGCCGATCGTATCGGCGGAGACTGCACCTGGACCGGATGCGTGCCGTCGAAATCGCTGTTGAAGGCGGCAGCGGTCGCGGCAGCGGCGCGGGAGGGCAGCCGATTCGGCATTTCCGCTCACGAGCCGCGCGCCGACATGGCCGCGGTGCGCGAGTATGTGCGCGCCTGCGTCGCTCACATCTATGCGCCCACCGCACCGGAGCAGCTGCAGCAGGGCAACCTGAGCGTATTGATCGGCGCCGCGCGCTTTCTGGATTCGCATACGCTCGCGCTCGGGCAGCAGCAGCTGCGCGCCCGGCGCTTCCTGATCTGCACCGGTGCTGAGCCGATTCGGCCCGCGCTGCCGGGCCTGGATCGCATTCCTTATCTGACCTACCGCGATATCTTTGACAACGATCGCTTGCCGCATCACCTGGCCGTCGTTGGCGGCGGGCCGCTCGGCTGCGAGATCGCGCAGGCCTATCGGCGACTGGGCGCTGCCGTGACGCTGATCGCCCCGTCGCTGCTGGCCCGCGCCGAACCGCAGGTGTGCGAGCTGATCGAGCAGGTATTCGCGCACGAGGGGATCGCACGTCTGCGGGCGCGGGCGGCCTCCTTCTCGGGACAGCGCGGGGCTGTGTGCGTGCATAGCGAGGCCGGTTCGGTCGAGGCAGACATGCTGCTGATGGCGGTGGGTCGGGCGCCGCGCCTTCAGGGGCTCGGGCTTGCGGCCGCGGGCGTGCGCAGCGATGCGCACGGAATCATCGTCGATGAGCAGCTGCGCACCAGCGTCGGGCATATCTACGCGGCCGGCGATGTCACCGGCGGCGCGCAGTATTCACACCTGGCAGGCTGGCAGGGATTTCGCGCGGTGCGCCACGCACTGCTGCCACACGCGCCTGTCTTTGGGGCGCTCAGGCGCGCCCAGCGTGCACGGCAGCGCATGGCCGCGGCGGGGCTACCGGCGCTCGCGGGCCTGCCGCAGGTGACCTTCGTACAGCCGGAGGTCGCTCAGATCGGACTCAGCGAGCGCGCCGCGCGCGAGCGCTTCGGCGCCGGGGTGCTCGCCGGCGAGCTGCCGCTGCAGCGCGTAGATCGCGCCGTCAGCGAGAACGATACGCTCGGCCTGGTCAAGCTCATCGCGGCCGCCGATGGGCGGCTGCTCGGTGCGAGCATCGTCGGGCAGCGGGCCGGGGAGGTCCTCGCGGAGCTCAGTCTGGCCATGGCGCAGCGTCTGCGCCTGAAGGATCTGGCGTCGGCCATTCATCCCTATCCCACCTATAGCAGCGCGGTGCAGCTGCTGGCCACACAGATGGCCATGCGCCAGTTCATGGGTGGCTGGCGTGGACGGGTGACCCGCCGGCTGTCGCGGCTGTGGCTGCGCGTCTAGAATCACGGCTGCCCAGTTCCAACTCCGGAGGTCGCCGTGCTGCAGCCCTCAGCGAGCCGGCAGGATGCCGATTACGTCTTTCACGAGCTGACACGCAGCATCTGCCCGAGCTGCCGCCGCGTCATCGATGCGCAGATCCTGCTGCGGGAAAACAAGGTCTACATGCGCAAGCGCTGCCCCGACTGCGGTCCTGTCGAGGCGCTCGTGTATGCGGACGCGGCCGCGTATGTGAGTCAGGCGCGCTTCAACAAGCCCGGGACGGTGCCCCTGGTTTTCGGCACGCCCATCGTCGAGGGATGCCCCTACGACTGCGGGCTCTGTCCGGACCATCAGCAGCACACCTGCGTCGGCATCATCGAGGTCAACAGCACCTGCGACATGGCCTGTCCGCTGTGTTTCGCCTCCGCCGCGCCCGGCTTCAACCTGACGCTCGAGGAGGTCGAAGCGCTGCTGGATGACTTCGTACGCACCGAGGGGCGTCCCGAGGTGGTGCAATTCTCGGGCGGGGAGCCGACAGTTCATCCGCAGATCCTCGGGTTCGTGAGCGCCGCGCGCGCACGCGAGATTCCCTTCGTAATGATCAATACCAATGGCCGGCGCATTGCACAGGATGAGCGCTTTGCCGATGAGCTCGCGCAGCTGCGTCCCTCGCTCTACTTCCAGTTCGACGGCTTCGAGCGTGAAACCTACCGCATCATCCGCGGAGATGCGGATGCGCTCGAGGATAAGCTCCTCGCCCTGGACCGGCTGGCCGAGCGTGGCCTGAATGTGACGCTCGTGCCGGCCATCGAGCGCGGCGTCAACGATCACGAGATCGGCCGCCTCATCGACTTTGCCATCACGCATCCGGCGGTGCGGGGCATTAATTTTCAGCCCGCGTTCCACACGGGGCGGCACCTGGCCCACGATCCCATGCAGCGCGTGACCATCCCGGAGATCATCGGCTGGATCGAGGCGCAGACGGGCTCGCGTTTCGTGCGCAGCGATTTCGTGCCGGTGCCCTGCTGCTTTCCCACCTGCAATGCCGTGACGTACGCCTTCGTCCATGAGGGAAAGGTCACGCCGCTGCCGCGACTGGTCGATGTCAGCGCCTACCTCGATTACATCAGCAACCGCGCGATGCCGGACCTCGGCCAGTCCATCCGTCAGGCGCTCGAGGGGTTGTGGTCATCCGCCTCGGTGCCGGGCTCGGAGAAGTCGCGCGCGCAGTTGACGCTCTCCTGTCAGGCTTGCGGCACGCTGCCCGAGAGCAGTCTCGGAGAGCTCGCCGCCAGCATGATCATGATAATGCTGCAGGATTTCATGGATCCCTGGACCTTCAACCAGAAGAATCTGATGAAGTGCTGCAAGGAGTTCCTGCTGCCAGGCGGCCGGCAGATTCCCTTCTGCGCCTACAACTGCCTCGGCTATCGCGAACAGGCGCGCGCGCAGCTGACGGCCATGGAGCCGCGCCGGCGCAGTGCGCGCCGTCGCGGCGAGCGCTTCGTGCCCGAGCCGGTGCACTTCGACGTGCGACCGGGCGGTCAAGTGCTGCGGTGAGCAGGGCGCTGGCCGCGGCCGAGCTGAAGCAGTGCTGCGCGAGCTTCTACGGCAGCGATGCGGCGCGCTGGCTGCTCGCGGACTGCTGGCATCCGGGTGGCCTGACACTCACGCGTCACCTCGCGGCGCAGCTGCAGCTATCGGCCGATAGCCGCCTGCTTGACGTGGCCTGCGGCACCGGCGGCAGCGCGCTGTTGATCGCCGAGGTGTTCGGGTGTCACGTGCAGGGCGTGGATCTGGATGCACGCAATGTCGCGCAGGCTGGGCAGGCGGCTGCCGAGCGCGGACTGTCCGCGCGGGCGAGCTTCGAGCAGGGAGATGCCGAAGGGCTTGCTGCGGCGGCGGGGCGCTTCGATGCGCTGCTGTGTGAATGCGCGCTGTGCACCTTCCCCGACAAGCGCGCGGCAGCGCGCGAGTTTCATCGGGTGTTGTGCGCGGACGGCCGCCTGGCAATGAGCGATGTGACGCGTCGCGCCGAAAGACTCAGCGGGCTCGAAGACCTCGCCGCATGGGTCGGCTGTGTTGCCGACGCTTGGCCGCTCGCCGCGTATGCAGAATGCTTGCGCGAGGCAGGCTTTGATGAGGTATAGATCGAGGATCGCAGTGACACGCTGCAGGGCCTGATCGCCCAGATCGCGGGGCGCCTGGCGGCGGGTGAGCTCCTTGCCGGGCTCGGGCAGGTGCCTCTCTCGGCCGAGCAGCTGCAGCGGGGGCGCAGCCTGCTCGCGGCGGCCCACGAGGCCGTACGGCGCGGCCAGCTCGGCTATGGCGTCGTCACCGCGCGCAAGGGGGGCGCAGACGGCGCGCAGCGTTCAGGTGCGTCGCGCGCGGCCGAACAGGCTGACGATGAGCATGATGATGCCGATCGCCAGCAACACGTGGATGGCGCCGAAGGTGATCTTCACCGCCAGCCACAACACCAGCCAGGCAATGATGAAGAGTACCGCCAGGATCCGCAGGATGGCCATGACGCACCTGTCTGCAATGACGATGTGCGCATCTTAGGCACCCAGCGCGGTCCCGACCGTCGCCGAACATAGCGCACTGCAGTACCGATACGCCTACACGCCTGACGGCGGCGCTGTGCGCAGTCTGGCAGAGGCGGCTGGCTCGGACGCCCCAAGGGGGCGTGCATCCGTTGGTGCTTCAAGGACCTACGGCGGGCTGTGAGCCCCGTCCGTTTCTTTGGGGGGCACGGGGGGGTACAATAGAACGTCGCTCTACAATCGGTTAGCTCGTTGAGCTGACTGGATTTTTTCAGGTTCCATTCAGGAAACTCCATGCCGCCATCCCAGCCTCCACAACTGGCAGGCACGCCGCTGTTCGGCTCCAACGCACCCTATGTGGAGGAGCAGTACGAGCGTTTCTTGCGGGATCCGCAGAGCGTCGATGCCACCTGGCGGGCGTTCTTCGCCCAGCTGCCCGCCTCGGACCGGCCCGAGCAGGCGCATGGACCCATCATCGCCGCCATCGCCTCGCGAACGCAGGCTCCTGCCGCGCGCCCCCGGGCAACGGCTGCCGCCGGCACCACGGCGGGGGCTGCGAGCGAAAAGCAGGCTGCGGTCTCGCGGCTGATGCAGATCTACGCCAACCGCGGGCATCTCATTGCGCGCATCGATCCGCTGGGCTTGCTGCAGCGGCCGCGGCCGAAGGTGCTGTCGGCCGAGTACGCAGGGCTGACCGAGGCGGACATGGACTGCGAGTTCGTGACCGGCGCACGCAACGACTGGATCGGTCGGCGTGCGTCGCTGCGCGAGATCCTCGCCCGTCTGGAGCGCATCTACTGCGGGTCCATCGGCGCGGAGTTCGCGCACGTCTCCAACAGCGATGAGCGGCTGTGGCTGCAGGATGAGTTCCAGCTCGGCCGCATGCAGCAGAGCTTCTCGGCCGAGGAGCAGCGCGGCATGCTGGCCGAGCTCACGGCGGCCGAGGGGCTCGAGCGCTCCCTGCATACCCGGTATGTGGGTCAGAAGCGCTTCTCGCTCGAGGGTGGCGATGCGCTCATCGCCTGCCTGAAC
>DATBPG010000111.1:0-8643 GCA_036561485.1 Steroidobacteraceae bacterium
CGAACGCATCGAGCGAGTCGTCATAGCCGACGGCGCGCTTGAGGGAGCTGGAGGTGAAGAAGCACACCACGCCCGCGACGATGCCGATGATGACCGCGGAGTTGGGGCTGACGAAGCCGGAGGCCGGGGTGATGGCCACGAGCCCGGCGACCGCTCCCGAGCAGATGCCCAGCACGCTCGGCTTACCTCTGACCGCCCACTCGGTGAACATCCACGACAGCGCTGCCACCGCCGTGGCGATGTGCGTGACGGCGAAGGCCATGCCCGCACGGCCATCAGAGACCACCGCCGAGCCGGCATTGAAGCCGAACCAGCCCACCCACAGGAGCGAGGCGCCGATGACGGTGAGCGTCAGGTTATGCGGCGCCATCGATTCCTTGCCGAGCCCCTGTCGCTTGCCGAGCATCAGCGCCGTGGCGAGTCCTGCGATGCCGGCGTTGATGTGCACCACCGTGCCACCGGCGAAGTCCAGCTGCGTGGCGGCCAACCAGCCGGTGCTCGACTCCCACATCCAGTGCGCGACCGGGCAGTAGACCAGAATCAGCCACAGTCCCATGAACCACAGCATCGCCGAGAATTTCATGCGCTCGGCGAATGAGCCGCAGATCAGCGCCGGGGTGATGATCGCGAAGGTTCCCTGGAACATGACATAGACGGTTTCCGGAATCGTCGTTGCCAGGTGCGAGGAACTCTCCTTCATCGAGTCATGCAGATACGCGACGTGATTCAGGAACACCGAGTGCAGACTGCCGATGAATCGGCTGCCGGGGGTGAACGCCAGCGAATAGCCGACCAGCCACCACAGCACCGTCACCAGGCAGGTGATCGCGAAGCTCTGCATCAGCGTGGCGAGAATGTTCTTCTTGCGCACCATGCCGGCGTAGAACAGTCCCAGCCCCGGAATGGTCATCAACAGCACCAGCGCGGTGGAAGTCATCATCCACGCGGTGTCGCCGGAGTTGATCTTGTCGAAGCCCTGCAGGAACGGCGCCGTGGGTGCGGCAGCGGCCGGCGCAGCCGCGGCAGCAGCGGGCGCCACCGCTGTGGCGGGCGGTGGCGTGAGCGGTGCCGGGTTCTGTGCAGCGGGCGCGGCAGCCGGCTGTGCCAGGGCGATCAGGGGATGGGCACCCAGACCGAGCGCGAGCGCCAGCATGGCCAGCACTCCCGCCAGCTGCCGTGGCCCGGACCGCCGAGGTTTCTTGCCTATCGGATCAATGCGCATGCGTGCGACTCCCGCTGCTGTCGTGAGATGGGTGGATGTGTGTCATGTAGCCGGCGTCCCGGTTTCCCCGGTGCGGATGCGGATGACCTGCTCGAGCTCGCCGACCAGAATGCGGCCATCGCCGCTGCGTCCGGTTCTCGAGACATTGGCGATCGCCTCGAGTACCGGCTCGACGACGGCATCGTCGACGGCTATCTCGAGCTTCGAGCGCGGTCCGAACTGCGTCTCGTACACTTCCGTCACGGTGACGCCCTGGACGCCGAGCTGTGCAATGGCCTGGCGCAGATCGTCCAGCTTGAAGGGCCGCACGACCGCGGTGATCATTTTCATGAGGTGCATTTCGCAATGAACCAACCTTGAATCCGGGCTGCCGGAACTGGCCTGTGCGCGTATCCTTGGATCGCGCTGCAAGCCGAGGTGCAGAATCCATGCCACGCCCAACGGCTCAGCCACTGCGCATTTGCGTGCATCGGGGCGCGCGCTCTGCACCACTTTGGAAATCACACGCGCGCGTACGCGCGCTTTCGGGGCATCAGCGAGGGTAGAACGATGGAGAACGTGGGAATCGACGACATCGCGCGCCAGCTCTTCGAGCGCCTGCCCGAGGCAGCGCGCACGATGCGACGCGATATCGAAACCAATTTCCGGGCGGTGCTGCAGGCGAGCCTCGGCAAGCTCGATCTGGTCACGCGCACGGATTTCGACGTGCAGAGCAAGGTGCTCGAGCGCACGCGCGCGCGCCTCGAGCAGCTCGAGCTGCGCATGACGGCGCTCGAGCGGCGCGTGCAGCAGATGGAGGAATCGGTGCCCCCACCGGCCCAATAGCTGCGGGCGCCGCAGGCGCGCCGCCCCAGGTGCCATCCGCCATGAGCGTGGCACGCATCCTGAGTCGCGCGGAACTCGGACTCAGCGCGCCGAAGGTGGAGGTGGAGGCGCACCTGGCGAGCGGCCTGCCGGCGTTCACCATCGTGGGGCTGCCGGCCCCCGTGGTGCGCGAGAGCCGGGAGCGGGTGCGCGCCGCACTGGTGAATTCGGGGTTCGACTTTCCGCAGCGGCGCATCACCGTCAATCTCGCCCCGGTGGAGCTCGCCAAGCACGGCGGACGCTTCGATCTGCCCATCGCACTCGGACTGCTGGTGGCGAGCGGACAGCTGTCGCTGCGCGGCGGCAGGGCGATCGAGTGTTATGGCGAGCTCGGCCTGGACGGGCAGCTGCGCGGCGTTGCGGGTCTGTTTCTGGCGGCCCTGCATGCCGGGCATGACGGCCACGCCATGCTCGTACCGCGAGCCAATGTGCCGGAGGTGGGCCTGGCTGCGCCGGCAGCCGCTTACGCGGCCGCGAGCCTGCGTGAAGCCGCCCAGCTGCTGGCGCGTCTGGGGCGGCACGGCTGCACGGCCGCGCCGATTGCACCGATCTCGCCGCCGCCCCCCGCCTGCGCGCAGCGGCCGGGAGCCCCGCGGCCGGCCGCGGGGCTCTCGGACGTCATTGGCCAGCGTCAGGCCAAGCGCGCGCTGCAGATCGCGGCGGCCGGTGCCCATGGAGTGTTGCTGATCGGCCCACCCGGCAGCGGCAAGAGCATGCTGGCCGCGCGTTTGTCGGGCCTGTTGCCCACGCTCTCGCAGGCCGAGGCCTTGGAGGTCGCGTCCATCCGCGCCGCCGCGGGGCTCACGCCCGAGGCGGCGCACTTCATCGAGCGGCCATATCGCGCCCCGCACCACACCAGCTCTGCGCAGGCACTGGTCGGCGGCGGCCCGCTGCTGCGACCCGGGGAGATCAGCCTGGCGCACCAAGGGGTGCTATTTCTCGATGAGCTGCCCGAATTCGACCGCCGTGTGCTCGAGGCGCTGCGCGAGCCGCTGGAGAATGGCCGTATTGGCCTTGCCCGCGCCACGCGGCGCCTGGAGCTGCCGGCGCGCTTCCAGCTGATCGCCGCGATGAATCCCTGCCCCTGCGGCTATCTGGGCGACTCACGCATCGATTGCCGCTGCCCAGGAGCGGCTATCGAGCGCTATCGTCGGCGCCTGTCCGGACCGCTGCTCGATCGCATCGACATGCGCGTGCACGTCGAGCGCCTGCACGAGGGCGAACTGCTGCGGGTGGCCGGCGGGGCGCCGGCCGCAGAGCTCACGTCAGACGCCCCCGAGGCGATGAATGACGCAGCGCTGCGTCGGAGCGTGCAGCTCGCGCGGCAGCTGCGCGTCACGCGCTCCGGCGCACTGAGCGCGCATCTCGGCGCGGTCGAGCTCAGAGACTGCTGCCAGTTGTCGGGCGATGCGACGCGGCTGCTGCATCGAAGCTGCCAGCGCTGGGCACTGTCCGGCCGGGGCGTGCAGCGGCTGCTGGCGCTCAGCCGCACCATCGCGGATCTGGCCGCAAGCGAGCCGATCGAGGCGGTGCATCTGGCCGAGGCGCTGCAGCTGCGCCGGCCGTTCGATTTGCAGTGAGCTGCTCGGGCGTCCGGACAGCGGCCCGCTTGCCCAGGCGCTGCTCTAGTGTCCGACGAGCGAGAGCATGTAATCCACGCCCTGCCTGATCAGCGCATCGGGCAGATCGGTGCGTCCACCCTTGGCGGGCATGGTGCCGGTCTTACCGGTAAAGCCGTCGAGCGCATGCATATACAGCGTCGGCTTGCCTTCCGCGATCGCCGAGGCCCAGGCCGCACGATCGCCGGCCTTCGGCGCGCCGACCAGGCCGGCGCCGTGACAGGCAGTGCAGACCTGCTGGAACAGCTGCATGCCGTTCTTCGGCACCGCCTGTGCGACCGCGGGACCGGCGCCGGCAGGAGCCTCAATCTTCAGCGCAGCGTTGTTTTGCCCGGCAATCGCCTCGCGCACGAAGGGCGCCGTGCGCTCCTGCACGGTCGCGACGTAGAGCGGATCCTGGTACACGTCGACGTCCTCGGTGTGCGCCGCGACCACGCGCGCCAGGCCGAACAGCACCACGGCCACGGCCACCAGCAGGCCAATCACGAGGCTGAAGACGGTGATGAACTGCGAGTCCTGCTTTTGCTGATTGTCCACGGGCACTGACCGATAAAAGGGGGAAGCGCGAAGTATAGCCGACGGCGGCGCTGACCTGCGCGCGGCAGCGCGCCGACGCCTGCCCGCGCGATCAGAAGGCGCGACGGAAGGTCAGATTCAGGCGGCAGCGACCGGTGGCCGGGTGCTCGCCGTCGGCCAGCGGTGCAACGCCATGGAAAACCAGGCGCTGGGCGGCTCCCCAGACCACGACGTCTCCGTGGAACAGGGGTACACGGCGCACGCGGTCACGACGTTGCAGGCCGCCATACAGAAAGACTGCGGGCAAGCCGAGCGAGACGGAAACCACCGGTGCGCTCAGATCGCGTTCGTCGCGGTCCTGATGCAAGCTCAGGCGGGTGTCGGGGGCGTAGCAGTTGATGAGGCAGGCATCCGGATCGAAGTCGGCGTAGCCGGCGCAGCCGGCGGCGTCGCGCGCGAGCTGGCGCAGCGGTGGCGGCATCTGCGGCCAGGACAGCCCACTCTGCGGATCGCGCGTCTCGTAGCGATAGCCCCGGCGATCGCTGATCCAGCCGGCCGCACCGCAATTGCTCATCGCCACGGACATGCGCTGTCCACCGGGGGTGACCATGTGACGCAGTGGCGCCTCTCGCAGCAGCTCACGGACCTGCGAGGCCAGTGCGTCGGCAAGGCGAATGGCATACGCGGGCAGCAACGCAGCTCCCGCAGCCAGGAGCTGCACCGTCTCGAGCGGCAATAGTGTCGAGGTGGGCCGCTCGCGCGGCAGGTCGGTGCTGGGGCGGCGCTGCGCTGGCATTGACTTCATCCGAGAGAGAGCCAAGCGTAGCACCTCACGAGCGCTCGGAGCCGCAGGCTCTGCGCGCCTCTCACATCGGTACGCTATATTCTGCGCGAACAGGTGCAGCGGCAGCGGGCCCGCCGGGCTACGCAGTGCCGGGCGCTCATCAAGGGGGATGTCATGCGGATGCGGTCTGTGGCCAGAGTTGTGTGCCTGCTGCTGGCGGCCTCGCCCGCAGGCGCTCCGGTGGCGTTCGCGGCCGATGCGAATGCCGGTCATACGGCGTTCCGACAGCAGTGCGCGCTCTGCCACAGCGCCCAGCCAGGCGACAACGGCGGGGCGCAGGGCCCGAACCTGTTCGGCGTATTCAACCGGCCTGCCGCCTCGGACAGCAATTTCAGCTACACGCGGGCACTGCGCGATTCGCATCTGCGCTGGGACGCGCCGACACTCGACCAGTTTTTACGCGGCCCGACGACGATGGTTCCGGGTACCGCCATGGTCATTGCGGTGCCGGACAATGCCACGCGCGCCAACATCATCGCCTACTTCCAGGCCGTCGCGGCAGGCTCCTTCCAGGCTGCAGCGCGGCCTCAGTTCCGCGGCGGGCCCGCTTCGAACGCGCCCAAGCCCAAGGACGAGAGCGCCGACTGGAAAAAGGACGCTCCGGGCCGTGTGCATCACATCACCGTAGCGCAGCTGCCGCGGCCCTACGCGTCCGAGAGCTATACGAATTTTCCGCATCTGGTCCCCAAGCCCGACGGTGCCCGGCTGCGCGTGCCAGAGGGCTTCCAGGTGGCGGTGTTTTCGGGTGATCTGCAGGGTCCGCGCGAGCTGCGCGTGGCGCCCAACGGCGATATCTTCGTCTCCGAGACGCAGCTCGGCCGGATCGTCGTGATGCGCCCCTCCTCCGATGGCACGCACCCGCAGACTACGGAGGTCTTTGCCCAGGGACTGGATCTGCCCTCGGGCATGGCGTTCTACCCCGTCGCAGGACCCCCGCAGTGGCTGTATGTGGCCGAGACCAATCGGGTCGTGCGCTACCCCTACACCGTCGGTGACCTGAAGGCTCGCGGCCTGCCGCAGATCATCGTGCCGCAGCTCTCGCCCGTGGGCGGCGGGGGCCATTTCTCGCGCGATATCGTGTTCTCCGCCGACGGGCGGCGCCTGTATGTCGGGGTCGGATCGGGGACCAACGTCGCCGAGGACATGCCGAAGAAGAGTCCCGGGGAGCTCAGGGCCTGGGCGCCGTCACATGCGCTGGGCGCCGCGTGGGGCAATGAACTCGATCGCGCGGACGTACTAGTGTTCGATGTCGCATCATTGGCGCCTGTGGAGGGTAGCGGCGCCGCGCCGTCCGCGCGCGTCATGCCGACAGTCTTTGCCTCGGGTCTGCGCAATTGCGCAGGCCTGACCCTTCAGCCGCAGACCGGCGAGCTGTGGTGTACGGTCAATGAGCGCGACATGCTCGGCGACAACCTCGTGCCCGACTACTCCACGCACGTGCAGCAGGGACATTTCTACGGCTGGCCCTGGTACTACCTCGGCAATCATGAGGATCCGCGCCACGCCGGCGAGCGCCCGGATCTTGCCGGCAAGGCGACCATCCCCGATGTGCTCTACCAGTCGCATTCCGCGCCGCTGAGCCTGCTGTTCTACACGGCGAGCCAGGGGCGCTCGGCCTTTCCGTCGCCATACGTGGGCGATGGCTTCGCCGTGCTGCATGGCTCCTGGAATCGCTCCTTCCGCACCGGGCACAAGATCGTGCGCGTGCGCATGCGCAACGGGGTTGCGACCGGCGAGTACGATGACTTTTTGGTCGGATTCATCGTCGATGATGGCGATGCCTGGGGACGTCCGGTGGGCCTCACCGAGGCGCGCGACGGCTCGCTGCTCCTGACCGACGACGGCGCCAACAGGGTGTATCGCATCTCGTACCGGCATTGAGGTCACCGCCAGTCCTGCGCCTCACGCCCCGCTTTTGACGGATCGGGGCAGCGTGGAGCGCAGCTGGATGCCGTCGTGCTCGCGGATGAGATGCGCCAGCCAGTCGACGAACACGCGCACCCGGCGCGACAGATGGCGGCTCTGCGGATAGACGATGTGCAGGGCAGAGGGTTCGGCAAGCCAGTCGGCCAGCACCAGCTCCAGTGCCCGGCGCTCCACCGCTTCCTTGACCACGAAGGCGGGCATCTGCGCGATGCCGAGCCCGGCCTCGGCGGCAGTCACGTAGCTGTTCTGATCGTCCAGAGCCAGCTGTCCCGGAAACACGGCCTGCACGCGCTCGCCATGCTTCGAGAACACCCACTCCACGCTCTGCCCGCTGCGGGGGGAGAAGCGGTTGAGGCAGCGATGCTGCGCCAGCTCGCGAGGATGGGCCGGCGAGCCATGTGCCGCAATATACGAGGGCGCCGCGCACGTGGCGAAGTACAGGAAGCCTGTCTTGCGGGCGACCAATCTCGGATCCTCGACCTCGCCGATCCACAGCGCGCAATCGATTCCTTCGGCCACCAGGTCGAAATGTCGCTCGTTGCACGCCAGCGCCAGCTCGATATCCGGGTATTGCGATAAGAACGCGGGCAGCGCGGGCACGATCACCGACCGGGCGATGAGCGTCGGCGCATCGACGCGCAACCGGCCATGCGGCGCCACGGACCGCTGCGATAACGCTTCCTCGGCATCGCGCACTTCCGCCAGGATGGCTGCTGCGCGCGTGTAGTAGGCGGCGCCATCGGGCGTCACCGAGATTCGCCGGGTGGTGCGATTCAGCAGCTTCACCCCGAGCGCGGCTTCCAGCTTCTGCATCAGCGTCGTGGCCGTGGCCTTCGGGATGCCCAGATCCTCGGCGGCCCGCCCCATACCGCCTGTGTCGACCACGCGCACGAAGAGCGCCATGGCTTGCAGCTTGTCCATCATTATTCACGCCTGGGAATAATGATTTCAGAATACCACTATTTATTCTCGATCAGATGATCAATAGGCTCCTGGTCAGGTGCCATCGAGGAGAGTCCGCAATGAGCTCAGCGATCAAGAACGTGACCGATCAGACTTTCCAGGCCGAGGTGCTGGAAACCTCAAAGCCCGTGCTGGTGGACTATTGGGCCGACTGGTGCGGTCCCTGCCGGATGATCGGCCCGCTGGTCGATGAGTCCGCGACGCACTACGCCGCTCGTGTGACGATCGCCAAGCTCAACGTGGATCAGAACGCCGCGACGCCCACGCGTTACGGCGTTCGCAGCATTCCAACGCTGATGATCTTCAGGGATGGTCATCCGGTGGCGACGCATGTCGGCACTCTGAGCAAATCGCAGCTGCACGCATTCATCGACGCGAACACCTGAGCTGCCAGGCACTGACGCCCGGGCAGAGCGGGAGGGTGGCAAACGCCCAGCCAGGGTCTGTCAGGCCTTGCCGCCCAACTGCTGTTGAATGAGCTGCAGGATATCGGCCGGGGGTTTGAGCGAGCCCACTGCCCCCTTGCCCGGCGCCCCCGCCTGTATCCACCAGCCGATGATGCGAACCTGGTCGGGCGTCAAAGGCGTCTTGTTATCGCGTGGCATGGAGTCGGTGGAGCTACGCGGCAGGGTGATGCGGTAATACATCTCACTTTGCACCAGGCTGCCTGGAACGACTGCGGCAAAGTC
>DATBPG010000112.1:0-13115 GCA_036561485.1 Steroidobacteraceae bacterium
CAGCAGCGGCTGAACCCACTCAGCGTGGCTCGCGCGCGCGCTGCGTTCAGCGAAACTCCGTACGCGCGCGCCGGCGCCGCGCCCATGCGGCGATCCAGGCGACACCGGCCGCTGCGATCAGTACGTACCCCACCCAGTGCGGCTGGCCGCGCAGCGCCATCCACAGGATGGCAGCCAGGCCAAGCACCGCACCAATCAGCACACGATCGCCCGAGTGGATCTGCGCGGTGATCTCGCGGCGCAGGCGCTCGAGCTCGCTCATGTCCACCCGGATGCGCAGGCGCTGATCCTGCGCCCGCTCGAGCGTGCGCTGCGCCAGTGGCGGCAGCATGCGGGCGATCTCCAGGATGTCGGGCCAGCCGCGCGCAAGGTCCCGCCACAGGCTGCGCGGACTCATGCGCTCGTGCATCCAGCGGCGCAGCACCGGGCTGGCCGTCTGCCAGATGTCGAGCTCCGGGTAGAGCTGACGGCCGAGGCCCTCGACATTCAGCAGCGTCTTTTGCAGCAGCAGCAGCTGCGGCTGTATCTGGCCATCGAAGCGACGTAGCGCCTCGAACAGGCGCAGCAGCACGGTGCCGAAGGAGATCTCCTTGAGCGGGCGGTCGAAGATCGGCTCACAGATGGTACGCACGGCCGATTCCATCTCATCGATGCGCGTGTGCGGCGGCACCCAGCCCGACTGCACGTGCAGCGTCGCGACGCGGCGGTAGTCGCGATCAAACACTGCCAGAAAGTTCTCCGCCAGGTAGTGCTGGTCGCGCAGGTCCAGTGTGCCGACGATGCCGAAGTCCACGGCCGCATAGCGCGGCTGTGAGGGATCCTCCACCAGCACGAAGATGTTGCCCGGGTGCATGTCGGCATGGAAGAAGTTGTGACGGAAGACCTGCGTGAAGAAGATCTCCACGCCGTTTTCCGCCAGGCGCCGGAAGTCCACGCCCGATTCGCGCAGGCGCGCGATATCCCCGATCGGCACACCGTGGATGCGCTCGAGCACCAGCACCTCGGTGCGGCAGTAGTCCCAGTAGACCTCCGGGACATACAGCAGCGGTGAACCGGTGAAATTACGCCGCAGCTGCGAGGCGTTGGCGGCTTCGCGCATCAGATCGAGCTCATCGGTGATGGTCTTCTCGTACTCGCGCACGATCTCCAGCGGCCGCAGGCGCCGGCTCAGCGGCCACCAGCGCTGCGCCATGCCGGCGATGGTGTAGAGCACCTCGATATCGAGCGCCACCAGCGCGTGCATGCCGGGACGCAGCACCTTGAGGATGACCTCTCGGCCATCGGGCAGCTCGGCGGTGTGCACCTGCGCGATCGAGGCGGCGGCCAGCGGCACCTCATCGAAGGCGCGCAGACGCACGCCGAGCGGCTCTCCCCAGGCGCGCTCGATGATGACGCGCGCCTCGGACCCCGGGAACGGCGGCACCTTGTCCTGCAGTTTCGCGAGCTCGTCGGCGATATCGTCGGGCAGCAGGTCGCGCCGCGTGGAGAGCGCCTGGCCGAATTTCACGAAGATGGGTCCGAGCTCCTCGAGCGCCAGGCGCAGCCGCTCGGCGCGCGTGCTCGCTGAGCGACGCTGGAACCAGGTCCACCAGGAGATCAGGAAGACGAAGCGCAGCGGGCGATACAGATGCGTCGCACGCACCAGGTCGTCCAGCCCATGACGTACCAGCACGCGCTGTATGCGCACCAGCCGCAGCAGCACCCGCAGCCGAACCCGCGGCAGCATCAGGCAGGCCCTGAGTCGTCCGTCAGGTCTCCCAGCCGATGCAGCAGGCTGTCCAGTCGTGCCTCGAGCCGATCGAGTTGCTCGCGGGCCTGCTCCACTGCGCGCAGGTAGTGCTCGGCCTCCTGGCGCGACACCAGATCAGCGCTCTCGTGCGCCAGATACTCGGCGACGTTGCGCAGTGAGGTGTCGGCAGCCTGGCGTGCGGTACCGGCAGCGCTGCGCGCCGCCCCCATGATCACATGCGCGGCGCTGCGGCCCAGCACCCCGGAGAGCGTGTGCTCCAGATCCGGCGCCAGCAGCAGCGCCAGCTCACGATAGCGCTGCGCGAGCTGCGCATCGCCTTCGATGCGCACATCGCCGCGGCGGATGACGCCCTCCGCGTCCGAGAGCAGCGCCGCGAGCGACAGCGGCGCGCCGATCAGGCGCGCTGCCGCCGGAGTGCCCGCCGTCGCATCGGTGGACAGCAAGTGCAGTGCCGTGCCGTTGGACTGCAGGATGAGCGGCTGCTCGTGCCAGGGTGTGCCTTCGATGCAGATGGCCAGCGGCCGGCCGGTGAGCGCGGCGAGCAGCTCGCGCGCGCGGGTGGATTCGGCGTGCGCGCGCATCGAGGCGCGCGCCAGCGTGCGGTCGATCAGCGATTCGATCCAGCCCATGCTAGTGACGGTAGCCGCGGTGCAGGGCGACGATGCCACCCATGAGATTGTGATAGCGGCAGCTGCCGAAGCCCGCGCGTTGCATCATCTCCAGCAGTGTCTGTTGGTCGGGATGGCGGCGGATGGACTCGGCCAGATAGCGATAGCTGTCCTCATCGCCCACCACCATCTGCCCGAGCCGCGGCAGCACCGCGAAGGAATAGAAATCATACAGACGCGCGAGCGCGCCGCGGCCGGGCGGTGCAAATTCCAGCACCAGCAGCTGCCCGCCGGGCCGCAGCACCCGATGCATGGCGATGAGCGCCGCCTGCTTGTCGGTGACGTTGCGAAGGCCGAAGCCGATGGTCACACAATCGAAGCTGCCATCCGGAAAGGGCAGCTGCTCGGCATCGGCTTGCACATAACGTACGTTGCCCACCCAGCTGCGATCGGTGAGGCGCTCGCGCCCGTGCTGCAACATGGCGCCATTGATATCGCTCAGCACCACCAGCCCTTCCAGGCCCACCTGGCGCGCCAGCCCCTCGGCGAGATCGCCCGTGCCGGCGGCAACATCGAGTGCACGGCCGCCGCGGCGCAACCCCGTGAGGCTCAGCGCGAAGTGCTTCCACAGCCGGTGGGTGCCGCCCGACATCAGATCGTTCATCAGGTCGTAGCGGTCGGCCACCGAGTCGAACACGCGCCGCACGCGCTGCGCCTTCTGCTGCCAGGGCACGTCCTGGAAGCCGAAATCGGCGCTGCGGGGAGTATTGGAGCTCATGCGTGCGGGTGCGATGGGGTCATGAGTGCATTCTATCGCCGGGGCCGGGTCCCGCGCCGCTTCTGCGCCGCGCGACCTCTGGCGCAGCGCTCAACGTTGAGAGGACCAATTTTGTCCCGTATTTGCTGGGTCCCAATCATGCCCCGTGCCATCGGCGGGCGTCTGCGTTGTTTGCATTAAGCGCTGGCATTCCGCGCGGAATTCGCCGACAATCGGCCGCCGGTTGAGGCCCGCAGGGCCCGACCGAGTGGGGGTCTTGTGAAGATTTGGCCGGGCATTTAGCCCGGCCTTTCTTTTTTGGGCGTCATCTGCGGCGCTGCCGGCGCAGGCGCCTGCTGCGCAGGCGTTTGGTGCGCCGCCTGCGCCACGCGGCGTTGATACGCTCGCCAGCGCTGCTCGCGCTGCGTGGCCAGCTGATGCAGGTACTTCCAGGTGTAAAGTCCGCTGTCGTGGCCATCATCGAACACCAGCCGCACCGCGTACTGTCCAACCGGCTCCACGCGCAGGATCTGAACATCCGCCTTGCCCATCACCAGTACGCCCTCGCCGGGACCGTGTCCCTGCACCTCCGCCGACGGTGAATGCACGCGCAGGTATTCGAACGGCAGGACGTGCGTCGTCGCATCGTCGAAGCGCAGCTCCAGCACGCGGGATTGGCGGCGCAGCGTGATCTGCTCGACCAGTATTTCGCTCATAGAATTGTCTGGCTCCGGGCCTTGCGGTGATTCGCTTCCCGCCGGCTGATTTGCTATACAGGGCGGTGGGGGTTGTGCATGAAACCGACGGATACTGCAGATCCAAATTATTACCATCGGGTGGTGGATTGCCAGTGGGCGTGTCCCACCCACACCGATGTGCCCGAGTACATCCGCCTCATCGCGCAGGGGCGCTACGCGGATGCGTACCTGCTCAATCGTGCTTCGAATGTCTTTCCCGGCATCCTCGGTCGCGTCTGCGATCGTCCCTGCGAGCCGGCCTGCCGGCGCGGCCGCGTGGAAGACAAGCCGGTGGCGATCTGTCGTCTCAAGCGCATCGCCGCGGACCTCAAAGGTGATCTGGACGGGCGGCTGCCGCGCGCTGCGGCGAGCACGAACGGCAAGCGCATCGCGTGCATCGGAGCTGGCCCCGCCTCCCTGACGGTCGCGAACGATCTGGCGCCGCTGGGCTACGAAGTCACGATCTTCGAGCAGTACGGCGTCCCCGGCGGCCTGATGCGCAGCAATATCCCGGCCTTCCGTCTGCCGCAGAGCGTGCTGGATGAGGAGATCGGCATGATCCTCGATATGGGGGTTACGCTGCGGCTGGGTCATCCTATCAAGAGTCTGCGCAGCCTGCTCGATGACGGCAGCTTCGATGCCGTGTTCGTCGGCACCGGCGCACCCAAGGGCAAGGAGCTCGAGCTGCCGGGCCGGCACGACACCGATCGCATCCACATCGGCATCAGCTGGCTCGAATCGGTCGCCTTCGGACACATCGGCAGCATCGGCGAGCGCGTGCTGATCATCGGCGTCGGTAACACCGCGATGGATTGCTGCCGTACCTCGCTGCGACTGGGAGCGCGCAGTGTCAAGGTCATGGCGCGCAAGCCGCGCGGCTTCTTCAAGGCCTCCGACTGGGAGCTGGAGGATGCCGAGGAGGAGCACGTCGAGATCATCGTGAACCACGCGCCCCGGGCCTTCGTCATCGAGGGCGGGCGGCTCACGGGGATGCGCTTCGAGCAGATGGAATACGTCATCGAGGGCGGCAGGATCCTCTCCGAGCGGGTGCTCGGGGAGATCACCCTCCCGTGCGACGATGTGATTCTGGCGATCGGGCAGGAGAACGCGTTTCCGTGGATCGAGCGCGACATCGGCGTGCAGTTCAATCGCTGGGAGCAGCCGCAGGTGGATCCGGCGACCTTTGAGTCCACGCGGCCGGGCGTGTTCTTCGGCGGCGATGCCGCCCAGGGCCCCAAGAACATCATCTGGGCGGTCGAGCACGGCCATCAGGCCGCGCTGTCGATCGACAAGCGCTGCCGCGGCGAGCCGCTCGGGCAGCGGCCGGCGTCGCAGCTGACGCTCTCGAGCCGCAAGATGGGCATGCACGAGTGGGCCTATAAGAATGATTACGCCTCGCTCGAGCGGCGGCTGATGCCGCACGTGTCGCTCAAGGAGCGCTTCAAGAAGATCAACATCGAAGTGGAGCTCGGCTTTACCGTCGAGCAGGCAGCCCAGGAGACGCAACGCTGCCTCAACTGCGACGTGCAGACCGTATTCGAGTCACGCCTGTGCATCGAATGCGACGCCTGCGTGGACATCTGCCCGGTGGATTGCCTGACCATCACAGCGGCGCAGGACGAGCAGCAGCTGCTGGATCGGCTGCGGGTGCCGGCGCTCGAGCCGACGCAGCCGCTGTTCGTGTCCGCGCCCCTGCAGCAGACCGCGCGGCTCATGGCGAAGGACGAGAATCTCTGCGTGCACTGTGGGCTGTGCGCCGAACGCTGTCCGACCGCCGCCTGGGACATGCAGAAGTCGACGCTGTTTTGGCCGCGGCTTGCATGCGGATCGGACACCGGCAGATAGTGAAGCGGACAGGAACAGACGAGGACCATCCATGTCGGGCAACCGTACCGCCGAGCGCACGGTAGATCGCACCAACGATTTCGTCATCAAGATCGCCACGGTGAACGGCACCGGCTCGGCGAGCGCCAACGGCCTGCTGATGAAGGCGATCTTCCGCAGTGGCGTGCCGGTGGTCGGCAAGAATTATTTTCCGTCCAATATCCAGGGCCTGCCCACCTGGTACGAGATCCGCGTGACGCGCGAGGGCCATCGTGCGCGCCATGGCAATGTCGACATCATGGTGGCGCTCAACGCCGAGACCTACGCGCGCGATCTGACCGAGGTGGTCTCGGGCGGCTACTTCATCTACGACAGCACCTGGCCGCGCGCCTCGCTCACGCGGCGTGATGACATCACGGTGCTCGGCGTGCCCCTGGCGCGCATGTGCAACGAGCACTTCCAGGGCGTGCGCACGCGCATCCTGATGAAGAACATCTGCTACGCAGGGGTGCTCGCGGCGCTGTGCAACCTGGATCTGGACATCATTCGCGCGCTGCTGGCCGAGACCTATGCGAAGAAGCCGCAGCTCGTGGACGCGAACATGCAGGCGATCCAGCTGGGCTTTGACTATGCGCGCGAGCATTTCAGCTGTCCGCTGCCGCTGTCGGTCAGCAAGATGGATGCGACGCGCGGGCACATCGTCATCGATGGCAATACCGCCGCGGCGCTCGGCTGCGTCTACGCCGGCGCCACCGTGGGGGCGTGGTATCCGATCACGCCCTCGACATCGCTGATGGATGCCTTCAAGGGCTTCTGCGAGCGCCTGCGCCTGGAGGCGGCCAGCGGCCGCAAGAACTACGTCATGATCCAGGCCGAGGATGAGCTGGCTTCCATCGGCATGGTCGTCGGGGCGAGCTGGAATGGGGCGCGCGCCTTCACGGCCACCTCCGGACCCGGCATCTCGCTGATGCAGGAATTTCTCGGGCTGGCCTATTACGCCGAAATACCCACCGTCGTCTTCGACATCCAGCGCGTCGGGCCCTCCACCGGCATGCCGACGCGCACCCAGCAGTGCGACATCCACTCGGCAGCCTATGCCTCGCATGGCGATACGCGTCAGGTGTGCCTGTACCCGGCCAGTCCAGAGGAATGCTTCTACCTCGCTGCGACCGCGTTCGACCTGGCCGAGCGGCTGCAGACCCCGGTGCTGGTGCTATCGGATCTGGACATCGGCATGAACGACTGGATGTGTCCGGAGTTCAAGTGGGACGAGAGTTACCGTCCCGACCGCGGCAAGGTGCTCGACGCCGAGCAGCTCTCGCGCATCGAGCGCTTCTGGCGCTTCTACGATCACGACGGCGACGGCATCCCGCAGCGCACGCTTCCGGGCGTGCACGCCAAGGGCGCCTACTTTGCGCGCGGCTCGGGGCACAACCAGTACGGTGGCTACACCGAGGATGCGCGCGACTATCAGATTGTCGTCGACCGGCTGCGCAAGAAATGGATGACCGCCGCGCACCTGGTGCCGCGCGCGCTCATCGAGCAGGACGAGCGCTGCGACGTGGGCATCGTCTCGCTCGGCAGCTGCGACGGCGCGGTGCGCGAGGCGCGCGCGCAGCTGGCCGCGCGCGGCATCCATACCAATTATCTGCGCGTGCGCGCCTTCCCCTTCGGCGAGGAGGTCGAGACTTTTCTGCAGGCGCAGCGCATGATTTTCGTGGTCGAGCAGAACCGCGATGCGCAGTTGCGCTCGCTGCTGATCCTGGAGACCGGCGTCGAAAAGAGCCGGCTGCGCTCGATTCTGCATTACAACGGCTTGCCCATTCCGGCCAGCTACATCGCCGAGGGCGTGGCGGCGGTGATCGCCCCGGCGCGCCCCGCCGCGCAGCTGGTCGGATAACGGAGTGCCCCATGTCCTTCATGCCCAAGCCCAAGGTCACTCATCCGCAGCTGCCGCACAACGCGCTCGGCCTCACACGGCGCGACTACGAGGGCGCCAATTCGACGCTGTGCGCCGGCTGCGGGCATGACTCCATCACCGCGGCGCTCATCGAGGCGTGCTGGTCGCTCTCGCTCGAGCCGAAGAACGTCGTCAAACTCTCCGGCATCGGCTGCTCTTCCAAGACCACGGCCTATTTCGTCAGCGGCGGCCACGGCTTCAACTCCGTGCATGGGCGCATGCCCTCCATTGCCACCGGTGCGAGCGCCGCGAACCGCGCGCTGCACTACATCGGCATCTCCGGGGATGGCGACACCCTCTCGATCGGGCTCGGACAGTTCTGTCACGCCATCCGCCGCAATCTCGACATGCTCTACATCATCGAGAACAACGGCGTCTACGGACTCACCAAGGGGCAGTTCTCCGCCTCCGCCGATGTCGGCACGCGTGCCAAGAAGGGCGAGATCAACCAGTCCCCGCCGATCGATGCGGTGCAGCTGGCCATCACGCTCGGGGCATCCTTCGTGGCTCGCAGCTTCTCGGGCGACAAGCCGCAGCTCGTGCCGCTGCTGCAGGCGGGCATCGCGCATCGCGGCTTTGCGCTGGTTGACGTCATCTCACCGTGCGTGACATTCAATGATCACGAAGGCTCCACGCGCAGCTACGCCTATACGCGTGAGCATTACGAGGAGGCGGTGCACGCCGACTTCGTGCCGCCGGCCGCAGAGATTGCGGTCGACTACGCGCCGGGCACCACGCAGAGCGTGACGATGCACGATGGCAGCCGGCTGCTGCTGCGTAAGATCGCGGAAAATTACGACCCCACCGATCGCGCCGGCGCTCTTCAGGGCATGCAGCAGCACGCTGCGCGCCAGGAGTTTCTGACCGGGCTGCTCTACACCGGCAGCGGGCTGGCGGATTTTCACGCGCTGAACGCGACGCCCGATCAGCCGCTGAACGCGCTGCCCTACGAGCGCCTCAACCCCGGCCCGCAGGCCCTGGCACGCACAATGGCGCGATTTCGCTAAAGCAGCGAGCCGCGGCGAGAAGCCGCTGTCCGCTGCCTTGCCTAGCGGGTCCCCGGTATGGGTAACACCGGCATGATCTCGACCGATTCACCCGGAAACAGGGTGAAGTGCGGATGGTTCTCGAACAGCTTGGCTGCGGCATCGTGTGACTGCGCACGCACCACGGCGAAAGCCCCCACGTCGTTGCTCATGTCGTCGACGCCTTGCTGGCTGACCGTCTTGGTCTTGCCCAGAGGTCCGCCGATGCTGAGGATGACATCCTGATGCTTGTCGGTCCAGGCCCTCCAGGCGGACATGCCTTCGCGCTCTTTCGCCTGCCGCTGCGCTTCCGGCAGAGCGTCCCACGCCTTGCGCTTCGGGCTGGTTTTGCTGCCCAGGAATAACGCCAGATAGGTATTCGGATCGCTCATGGTGTCTCCTTTCGTCTGTGCACGGGGCTGAACAGTCATTCTATTTGGCGGCGCAGGTGATCGATACTCTCGGCGGCGACGGATGCGTCATCGGTTGCCTTCGCCAGAATGAAGGCGCCCTGCAGGACTGCCGGGTATGCAGTGCCAGGCTGGCAGCGCTGCACGGGCCGCGAATTCGGTACAGCCTCCTCGCCTGTTGCTGCCGTTGCCATTGCCGTTGCCGCCGAGGTTTGCGGTGAGGCCGTCACGCTGTCAGCCGCCCGTGATAGGTGTGACAGTGGCGTGACGGGGCCGTGCAGGATTCGTCCGATGTCAGCGGCGCCGTGCAGCAGTCACAATCCATCCCGCAACACCATCTCCATATTTGTGCCCGGCCGATGCAGTGTCTGGCGTGACAGACAAATTAATCCTTATCAACTATCGCGCTCGCATGGGGAACTTCCCGTGCGCCGCGCCGTCAGTTCGAACAAAGGCGCTGGTTGCGCCTGCCCGGGCCGCACGTGGTCCGGGCTCGGCTGACGCGAGGGAGGGTCCGGATGAATCATCGCTACTTCCTGCCTCCACAGCGAGATGCCGGAGCGGCCGCAACCCTGCGGTATCCGCCCTACGTCCCCACGTTGAAGATCAACGACCCGGCGGCGCGCGCCATGATCGATTTCCATCACGATGCCGCCCCCATGGTGGGTGAGGATCTGGATCTGCAGCACGCGCTCGATGAGATGTTCCGCCTCGGCACCCGGGCTTTCCTCGTACTGCGCGAGGGCGTGGTGACCGGACTGATGTCGGTGGAGCAGGCGCAGCCGGCCACCGGGGCCAAAGGGGCCAAAGGGGCCAAACGGGTCGGTGACGTCATGACCCCCGCCTGGCAGGTGCCGGCGGTGGACTGGCAGATCATCGAGGATGCGCGCGTGGGCGACCTGGCCGACATCTTCGAGGGCAGCGGCGCGCTGCACCTGCTGGTGCTGGAGAACGAAAACTCACAGCTCGCGGCGGTACGCGGACTGATCCACCGCGAGCGCCTGGAACGCCAGCTCGGTACGCGCTGGGCGCAGACGGAGCTGGCCTCCGCGCGCCGGCCGGCGCTGCGCTGAGCCTCTAGCCGCCGTTGCCAGGACGAGCGGCGCTGCCCGCGCCCTGGCCGTGCCGTCGCGCCGCGCTCGCACGCTCCTCGGGCCCCGCGTGACTGAACAGCTCGAGCATCTCGCGATTGAAGGCCGGCAGATCATCGGGCTTGCGACTGGTGACGAGTTTGCCGTCCACGACCACTTCCTGGTCGACCCAATTGGCCCCGGCATTGCGCAGATCGGTCTGCAGCGAGGGCCAGGAGGTCATGCGATGGCCGCGCACCGCCCCGGATTCGATCAGTGTCCAGGGGCCATGGCAGATCGCGGCGATGGGCTTGCCGGCATCGAAAAAGGCCTTCACGAAGGCCACTGCACGCGGCTCCATGCGCAGGTGATCCGGGTTCATGACGCCCCCGGGCAGCACCAGCGCGTCGTAATCCTTCGGATCGGCGTCCTCCAGAGTGGCGTCCACCCCGACCTCATCGCCCCAATCCTTCGTTTTCCAGCCGCGAATCCGGCCGGCCTTGGGGGCGACGACTTCGGTGTCGGCGCCGGCATCCTGCAACGCCTTGCGCGGTTCGGTGAGCTCTACCTGCTCGAAGCCGTCGGTCGCGAGGATAGCGATCTTGACCCCTTCCAGACTTGGCTGCGCCATGAGCATCTCCCGGGAATCTGTTCCGCGAGTCGCGGAGGTAGAGTCGCATTTTCGGCGACTGTGCTGTCCAAGGCACGGAGCGGGCTGCGGATGTTACGATCGGACGGCGCTGACGGCAGCAAACAAGGAGAAGGCCATGCGGGCGCTGAGCAGGCACGGATGCTGGGGCGCGGGCGCATTGCTCGCGATGGGCATGGTGGGCGCGGGTCTGGCGCTGGCGGCGCTGCCGACGATGCAGCAGGCAATCGTGCAGGTGAGCCAGGGCGGGCGTTCGGTGCTGCAGCTGCAGAGCGTACCGGTGCTCGCGCCACGCCACGGCGAGGTGCTGGTGCAGGTATACGCCGCAGCGATCAATCCGGCGGACTGGAAGTCGAGCGACAGTGGCAGTGCTGCTGCCCCGCTCATTCCGGGCTTCGACGTCGCCGGCCGCATTGCGGCCCTGGGTGCAGGCGTGCACACGCTCGAGCTGGGCGAGGCGGTATTCGGTGTCACCGGTCGCGGTGATGTCGGCGGATTGAACGGCGCCTACGCCCATTACGTCCTGATCCCGGCCGACGATCTGGTCGCCAAACCGCACAACGTGACCTTTGCGCAGGCCGCCGGGCTGGGCGTCGCAACGCTGGCGGGGGTACGCATCGTGGATCAGGCGCACGTGCGGCGAGGCGAGCGCGTGCTGATCACCGGTGTCGCTGGCGGCGTCGGCAGCGCTGCCGCGCAGGTGGCGATCGCGCGTGGCGCGCAGGTCATCGGTACTGCCTCGGCACGCCATGCCGCGTATCTGCATCGGCTCGGGGTGAGCCAGATCATCGACTACACGCACACTGATTGGGTGCAACGCGCGCGTGCCGCCCGGCCGCAGATCGTGCTCGATACGGTCGGGGCGGACACTGCGCGCGCAGCCTTTGCGCTGGTGGGGCGCGGCGCTACGTTCGTCAGCGTCGGCACGCACGATTACACCCCCGAGCGCTGCGCAGCGAGCGGTGTGACCTGCCCACCCGGCGGATCGGTCGTCGGGGGGCCGGTACCTACCTCGCTGCTGCTGCAGGAAACCGCAGAGCTTGCCCGGGCGGGCAAGCTGACGGTGCACGTCGAGCGGACCTATCCGCTCGCTCAGGCGGCCGCCGCGCAGGCGTTCAATCGCGAGGGGCACACGGAGGGCAAGGTGGTGCTCGCGATCAGCGCTGCGGCCAGCAGCCGCTGAAGCGCCCCGAGGCCGTCGTAGCCGGCACACTGGCTTCGGCGCCCCCAAATCAATAGACTGCGCCCGCGCCGCCGGGGCGCATCCAGGAGAGCTTGAGTGGGCAAGGGTGACATGAAGACGCGACGCGGCAAGATCTACCGCGGCAGTTTCGGCAAGAGCCGTCCCAAGCAGCCGGCGAAGAAGACGGCGGCCAAGAGCGCCGGCAGCAGCAAGAAGTGAGCGGCGAGGCCGGCGCGAGCGCACCGCGCTCGCGGGCCTGCACGCGGGCGCGCAGGATGCAGCCCGCGAGGAGGCTCGCCTAGAGGATGTAGCGGCTGAGGTCCTCGTCCTTCGCCAGATCCCCGAGATGTTCGTCGACGTATTTCGCGTCGATCGTGAGCGCCGAGTCCGGGCGCTCACTGGCATCGAAGGATACCGACTCGAGCAATCGCTCCATCACGGTATGCAGCCGCCGCGCGCCGATGTTCTCGGTGCGCTCATTGACCTGCCAGGCAATCTCCGCGAGGCGGCGCACGCCATCGGGTGCAAACTCCAGCGACACTTTTTCCGTGCCCAGCAGCGCCCGGTACTGCGCAGTCAGCGAGGCGTCGGGCTCGGTCAGAATGCGCACGAAGTCCTCGACCTTGAGCGAATCGAGCTCCACGCGGATCGGAAAGCGACCCTGCAGCTCCGGAATCAGGTCCGCCGGGCTCGAGGTGTGAAAAGCTCCGGAGGCGATGAACAGCACGTGATCGGTTTTCAGCGAGCCGTACTTGGTATTGACCGTGCAGCCCTCCACCAGCGGCAGCAGGTCGCGCTGCACACCCTCACGTGACACGTCCGCGCCGATGGTCTCCTGGCGGCGCGTGATCTTGTCGATCTCGTCGATGAACACGATGCCGTTCTGTTCGGCGTTGCTCAGCGCGCGTGTCTTGAGCTCCTCCTCGTTGATGAGCTTGCCGGCTTCTTCCTCGATCATGAGCTTGAGCGCCTCGCGCACCTTCACGCGCCGTGTGCGCGTGCGATTGCCGCCGAGGTTGGAGAGCACCGACTGCAGCTGCTGCTGCATCTCCTCCATGCCCGGAGGGGCCATGATGTCCACCCCCATGGGCAGGGCGCGCACTTCGATCTCGATCTCGCGCTCGTCGAGCTCACCGCGTGCG
>DATBPG010000113.1:0-3158 GCA_036561485.1 Steroidobacteraceae bacterium
CGCTCGCGGCTGATGAACCGCTCGAACAGCAGGCTCATGCGTGCCGGGTCGACGTCGGTGATTCCCAGCGCGAAGCACACCGCGGAGTTGGCGGCTGAGCCACGGCCCTGACAGAGGATGTGGTGCTCGCGCGCATAGCGCACCACGTCCTCCACCGTCAGGAAGAAGTGCTCATAGCGCAGCTCGGCGATCAGGGCGAGCTCGCGCTCGAGCAGCTCGCGCACCGTGGCGGGGATGCCGCCGGGCCAGCGTCGGGCCGCGCCGGTCTCTGTGAGGGCGCGCAGATGCTCGCTGGCAGTGAGGCCGGGCGGTACGAGCTCGGCGGGATATTCGTAGCGCAGCTCTGCCAGTGAGAAGCTGCAGCGTTCGGCGATGGCCACGCTCTCTGAGAGCAGCGCGGCAGGATAGAGCTGCGCCAGCTCCGTCAGCGTACGCAGATGCCGTTCCCCATTGGGATGCAGGCGCCAGCCGGCCATATCGACGGTGCAGCCATGACGGATCGCCGTGAGCACATCCTGCAGCGCACGACGCTCGCGTTCGTGCATATGGACATCGCCAGCGGCCACCAGCGGCAGCTGCAGCGCCTGCCCCAGCGCCTGCGCGCTCAACAGACGCTCGGCATCGTGCGCGCCGCGATGCAGTTCCACGGCGAGCCAGCTGCGAGCCGGGAAGAAATCGCGCAGCCAGCGGGCCTGCTGCATCTCGGTCTCGATCGCCCCTGGCTGCCCGGGCAGTGCCCAGAGCGCCAGACACTCGCAGAGCCCGTTCTCGAAGTCCGCGCGCATCAGGCGATACTCCCCCTTGGGCGAGCGGCGCCGTCCGAGCGTGATGAGCCGACAGATCTGGGCGTAAGCACGCTGCGAGGGCGCCAGCAGCACCAGCGTCATGCCGCAGCTGGTGCGAAACTGCGCGCCGATGATCAGCCGCAAGCGCTTGCGCTCACCCTCCGGCAGATCCTGCAGCGCCTCGTGTGCTCGCACCACGCCCGCCAGCGAGCACTCATCGGTCAGCGCCAGCGCCCGATAGCCGAGCGTGCTGGCCTGCTGCACGAGCTCGGCCGGATGCGAAGCGCCGCGCAGAAAGCTGAAGTTACTGAGCGCATGCAGCTCCGCGTAGCCACGCACGGCTGCAGGACGCGCAGCGCGACTCATATCCACAGCCCGTGCAGATACCAGCTGTTCTCGCGCAGATCGTGAAACACCCACTGCCGCGCGCCATCAGCCGCCCGCGCGACGTAGTAATCGCGCAGGACATCGTCGCCGTCCCACCAGCCGCTGGCGATGCGTTCGGGTCCCTTCAGCAGCGTCGTGGGCGGCTCGATGCGCTGCGGATGAGCCAGCAGCGCACGCGGTCGCGGAGCGTTCGTGGGCGAGTCGGTGATCGCTGCCGTGATCGGCGCCGTGTGTGCATCCGCGCGCGCCATCGCCGCTGCGGACGAGCTTGTTGAAGACGAGCTTCCAAAGGCGCGCTCGGGCCGGTGATCGGCATAGAGCTGCAGCTCCTGCACGGCTTGCGCGCCCAGTCGCGCGCGCAATCGATCGAGCAGATGCGTCAGCTCGCCGAGCTGCTGGGCTTCGTTGCCGAACAGATCCGCCTGCACGACGGCCGGAGCGGTGAAAGCATCGGCGGCCAGGGTCAGTGCACTCACCGGTGCACTCAGCACGAGAGTGTGCAGTCGCTCGCGCACCAGCATCAGGAAGCGTGTGGCCTCACGCGCCGGGGTGGACAGGCCGATCGTGAGGGTGGAGCTGGAATGCTCGTGGCCCCCCGAGGCGCGCCGTACATGCTCGAGCTCGAGGCGAAAGCTCAGCACGGCGCGATCGCGGGCGCGCAGATACCCCTGGAATTCCTGCAGCAGCCGCTGCAGCGGAAACAGCAGTCCCTGGGTGTCGTGCAGGTCGTAATCAAATACGCAGCGCGCCCGATAGAGCTCGGGCAGACGGAAGGTCGGCTGCGGATCGTCGAGCTCACCCAACAGCCGCGCGAGATAGTGGGTGCACTCGGGGCCGAAACGGCGTGCCAGCGCCGCGCGCGGCATGGCCAGCACCTCTCCGATGCACGACAGTCCGGCCGATCGCAGGGCATCGCGCGTTTCCAGCGGCAGCTCCAGCCAGCGCAGGGGCAGCGCGGCGAGGCTTTCGCGAAGCGCGAGGTGCGTGAGCAGACAGCGCGGCGCTTCAGCGCGTGCAGAGCTCTGAGTCAGCAGTGCCGCGGCCGCGGGTGAGGGAGCAATGGCGCAGGCATGGCTGTAACCCATCTCGCGCAGCGCCTGCTCGATGCGCGCCAGCAGCGTTGCTGGCTCACCGAACAGCGCACGACTGGCCGCGAGCTCCAGCCACAGCAGCGAGGCGCGCGTCTCATCGCCGCGACGGGAGCAGACCTGGCTGCTCCACTGATAGGCCCAGGCGCACAGGCGCTCGAGCGCCTCGCCCTCATCGGCCGCGAGTGCTTCATGCCGCAGCGCTGGCAGACGGATGCAAAGCCAGAGCATCGGAGCTCTCGAAGAGGAGGCTGGACGCGGCCGGTGATGCCAGCGCCGGCAGCGCCGGCAGCGCCGCTGAGGCAGCAGGGGATGGCCGTAGCGACAGGCGTACGCTCATGCCCGCGCGTGCGCCGCGGGCCTTTCGGATCTGCACCTCGAGATCTTCGGCGAGCGGTTGCAACTGCAGCCGCAGCGCGGCCGGGGACGGCTCGCGAGCGGCGGCGGCCGGACGATGCAGAATGCCGAAAGTATCGCCGCTCTCGGCGGCCAGCTGCAGGCGGCGCAGGCTTCGATCCACGATGTATTGCGCCCAGGCGAGCACCGCGCCGGCGGCCGGACAGCGCAGTGCCTGCTCGGCAGCCCAGAGTGCTTCCTGAGGCCGCTCGGTGCGAATCCACAGCACCCGCTCCAGCGCCAGCCCCCGTTGCAGCAGCGCTGGCGCATAGGGCACATAGGGCGGAGCGATCCAGACCAGACAGCGGCCGCGTCGGGCCAGGCTCTGCAGCGCCGGTAGCAACAGTTCGAGCTCGCCGATGCCGCACTGATCGCTGAGCAGTTCCGTCAGCGCCCCGAGTGGCCAGCCGCCGCCGGGCAGCAACGCATCCAGCGCCGCATGGCCCGAGCACAGGGCGGAAGCGGCGCCTGCGGAAGACGGGCGAGCGCGCCGCGCCATCTG
>DATBPG010000114.1:0-1715 GCA_036561485.1 Steroidobacteraceae bacterium
TCTGCTGAGCTCACCAGCAGATTGTGAATACCCCCGGCATTTCCCGTGGTGCGCAGACCCAGCTTGCGCGCCGAATAGGTCCCGAGCACGTAGCCCTGCAGAACCCCGGCCCGCACCAGATCTCGATCGCGCGTCGCGACCCCCTCGGCATCGAAGGGGGTGCTCGCCAGCCCCTGGAGGATGTGGGGACGCTCAACGATGTCGATGAAGCTCGGAAAAACGCTCTGGCCGGCCGCGTCCAGCAGAAACGATGCGCGACGATACTGGCTCGGGCCGCGGATCGCTCCAACGAAATGAGCGAACAGCCCGCGGGCCAGATCCGGACAGAACAGCACCGGCGCGCGGCGCGTTGACAGCCGTCGCGCCGACAGGCGCGCGATGGCACGCTCGGCGGCGCGCCGGCCGACCACCTGAGCGCTTTCGAGCGAGGCCGGGCTGCGCGCGACCGTGTACCAGTAATCACGCTGCATGTCGCTGCCCTCCTGGGCGAGCAGCGCGCAGCTCAGCGAGTGGCTGGTGCTGGACAGCGCGCCGACGAATCCCAGGCTGTTGCCATAGACACGCACTCCGCTATGGGTGGTCAGCGTGGCACCCTCGCTGTTCTTGAGCCGCGCATCAACGGCAAGGCCCGCCGCCTCGCATTCACGTGCCAGCGCCACGGCCCGCTCCGGCTCGAGCTCCCAGGGATGGTAGAGATCCAGATCGGCAGTCTCGCCCGCCAGGTCCTGCGCGTCGGGCAATCCGGCACACGGATCCTCCGTCGTGTGCCGGGCGATCGCCGCGGCCTTCAGCACTGTCTCGCGGACCGCCGTCGGCGCCAGATCGGCCGTGCTGGCGGAGCCCTTGGCCTTACCGAAGTACAGCGTGACGGACAGGCCTCGGTCGCGGTGATATTCGAGAGTGTCGATCTCGCCCAGCCGCACGGTGGCCGTCAGACCGCGTTGCAAGCTCGCATCGGCATCCGCCTGACTTGCACCGCTGCTCTGCGCTTCCGCCAGCGCTCCCGCGACCACCTGCCGGAGCTCAGCGATACGCGACGCATCGACCTGCTGCGCCATGCTCTTCCCTATGCCATGATGGGATTTGCGATTGTAGCAGCGCATGACATGGCCCCACGCCCACGCCGACAGAGCGCTGAGCGCACAGCCGAAGACGCAGCGCTTTCAGGCCCCGAGCGTCCCAGCCGCAGCCAGCGCAAGCGCGAGGCTCTGGCACTGCAGCGCCTCGGCGTCACCCTCACCGGCTTGACGGCGGCGCAGCTCGCCAGGCTCGAGCTTCCCGAGCCACTGCTCGAGGCAGTGCAGATGGCGCAGCGGCTGCGCAGCCGCGCGGCGCTGGCGCGTCAGCGGCAGTACATCGGCCGCCTCATGCGCGAGACGGATACCATCCCGATCGAACGGGCTCTGCTGGCCCTGAATGTTAAACTGACCGGATGAAGGTCCTGGTCGGCATCATCATGGGTTCCGCCTCTGATTGGGAGACCATGAGCGCGGCCGCGGACACGCTCACGCAGCTCGCCGTAGGCTTCGAGACGCGCGTGGTTTCGGCACATCGCACCCCCGACCTGTTGTTCGACTATGCATCGAGCGCCGCGGGGCGCGGACTCGAGGTGCTCATCGCCGGAGCCGGAGGGGCCGCGCATCTGCCGGGCATGACCGCCGCCAAGACCCTGCTGCCAGTGCTCGGCGTGCCCGTGATCACCCGCGCCTTGGGCG
>DATBPG010000115.1:0-7609 GCA_036561485.1 Steroidobacteraceae bacterium
GCTGCATCGGACGTAAGAGTTTCCGCCGCGTGCGCGGCTGGTCTCAGAGGTCCTCTTCGAAGATGTCGCGCAGTTCCTTTTCCAGTCTGCGCTCGGCGAGCACTTCTTCGAGACGGCTCCAGGCCGCCTTGCCACGCTTACCCTGCGCCCGCACACGTTTGTCGACCCGCGCGAGCAGGCCATCGTAATCGGTGCTGTCCTCGGACTCGACCAGGTACTCCTCGTCCAGGTCGAAGCGCTCGTTATCGCGTTCAGACATCTCTAAAAACCTAATGAAATCATAAGTTTAGCGCCAGCATCGACGCCACGAGCTGCGAACTATAGCTGATTTGTGCGGCCAATCACACTTACGGCGCCCCTATTAATCGTCACCGCTCAGAGACATAGACTGGCTGGCCGGGAGCAACGTTCAATGCTGCGGCAGCGCTCGCCTGCCGGACAGCCACCTCGAGCATGCCCGCGGAGTTGATCAGCACCGCGCACTGGCCCGCCGTCCCCTCCTCGTAGGTTGCTATCCAGGGCAGCGCCGGGGCCCAGGGGGCCAGACGCACCTGCCGCCGCCCTGCCATCTGGGGCGCCGGGATCGTCGTGAGGACATTGCCATAATGATCGATCACCGCGACGCAGCCCTCGAGCGACCCATCGGGCAGCTCGCGCGGGGGCTTAAGCGAGCCAGGCAGGGGCACGTGGCGCGGGCCCAGCTGCTCGGGACGGACACGCCGCATGGCCAGCTCCGCGCCCAGGGGGGCCATGATGTCGCGGCCATGGAAGGTCGCACTCTCGGCCGACAGGCCCAGCGCCGCGAGCGCACCCGCCTCCACGCGCCAGGCGAGGGCCTCGGGCCGATCCTGGGCGAGCAGTCCGAGCAGGCCATTGTCAGGGGCAACAAACAGTTGCGAGGCAGCGCTGAGTACCAGGATCTCGCGCGCGCTGCCGACACCCGGATCCACCACCGCCACGTGTACCGTGCCGGCAGGCAGCTGGGCATAGCAGCAGTAGAGCCAGTAGCCGGCCTCCTCGGGCTGGAAGCGGCGGATCTCGTGCGTCAGATCGATGAGCGGGATGGCTGGGGCGCGCTGCAGGACCCGGCTCTTAAGGATCCCCACATAGGGATCCTGCAGGCCGTAATCGGTCGTCAGGGTGATCAGCGGCGCCGCCGCGGGGGCGCTCGCCAAGACGGGCTCAATGCCCGGCGCGGGCATCCACCTTCGCGACTGTCTTGGTGGCCATCGCGATGCCCACCGCGGCGCCCGCCGGTACGAGGGCAGCCGTGGGTGCAGCCGGGACGGCTGGCGTGACGCTCGGAGCGGGTGCGTTGCTGGGAGCTGCCGGGGAGGCGGCGGGAGCGGCCGGGGCTGGCCCGCTGCCGGGCAGGGCCGGTGTGGGCGTCGCCGAGTCGGCGCTGGTCGGATTGAGTGCGGAGGCGTCGGCCTCTATGCCCACCGTGGCCAGCTGGCCATCGGACTTGGCCAGCACCTCGCGGGCGTAGTCCCAGTTGATGGCGACGGTGCTGTCGCCCACCGCCTTCTGCAGCAGTCCCGCGAAGGCATCGACATTCGGCTCGACACTGTCACCGTTGTCGTTGATCGGCGGGTGCGCTTCCAGCAGCAACTGTCCATCCACCCAGGCGACCTTGATGGGATCGTTGATGATATGCACCGCGGTGCCCACCGGCACCAGCGGGAACAATGCGGCGACATCGTCCGGGTAGAGCCGTACGCAGCCGTGCGTCACCGGCATCCCGACAGCCACGGGATTGTTGGTGCCATGGATCAGGTAGGTCCCGCCCCCGGCCGCCAGCCGCAGCGCGTACTGGCCCAGAGGATTGTCCGGTCCCGGCGGCACGAACGCGGGCAGCGGATCGCCCTCCTCGAGGTGTTCTTTGCGCACACCCGCCGGCGGGTGCCAGGTGGGATTCTTCAGCTTTTGGGTGACGTGCGTCAGCCCGATGGGCGTATTCCAGTCGAGCTTGCCGACGCTGACCGGATAGGTGATGACGATCTGCGGCTTGCCACGATGTCGCTTGGGGAAATAGTAGAGACGGTGCTCGGGTACGTTGACGACGATACCGTCGCGTATACCGGGGGGCAGGATGAAGCGTCCTGGAATGATGACCTTCTTGCCCGCTCCAGGCAGCCAGGGATCGATGCCCGGATTGACGCGGATCAGCTCCTGCGAGTCGACGCTGTACCGGCGTGCCAGATCGTAGAGCGTGTCCGCGTAGACGGTCGTGATGACCTGGTCCTCACCGACGATGGTTTGATCCGGTCCGCTGATCTCATAGGTGGCAGCCTGCGCAGGAGCGAGCGGCAAAGCCAGGGCAACTGCGCCAAGCGCGCACAGCGCGAGCAGCAGTGCCACCCGGCAACGCGCGGCTTCGAGGGGGCGCGCGGGCGCCGTGGGGCGGTTCGTGACCACGTTCATCTTCCTCGGGGGAGCATATGCCGGCATTTAGGGTGAAATCCTGAAGCAGTCCACGCTTTTAGCCTACCACGCCGAGCCATAATCGGACGCAGACGCCATCTTAATGCAAGTTTCAACCCGGGACATGGGCCCGTGCGCTGGACGGACCCCGGCCGCGGTCCCGGCAACGTATACAGCCCAAGTACCATCGAGATGCAAGGATCGCAGCCAGTGCGCGCCGGGACGGGGACGTGAAACGCGTGCTCTTCGTCGATGAGGACACCACCCGGGTGGCCTCGCTGCGCCGTGCCTTCGCTGACCAGCACGAGCCGCTCGACACGGTATTCGTCAGCTCCGGGGAGCAGGCACTGGCCGAGCTCGCACAGCAGCACTTCGATGCCATCGTCAGTGACATCTGCATGCCGCAGATGGACGCTGCGCAGCTGCTGGCGGCCGTGCGCGAGCGTCACCCCGAGGTGATCCGCCTCTGCATGGGCGATGCCGACGACGATGAGGCCTTCCTGCGCGCGGTGCCCGTGACGCATCAGTTTCTGCGCAAGCCCTGCAATCCCGAGATGGTCCGCGAGGTCGTCGACCGCGCCTGCTCACTGGCTGCGATCCTGCACGATCCGGCAATCCGCCAGCTGGTCAGCCGGCTCGATACGCTGCCGGCCACGCCCGACACCTACCAGCAGCTCTCGGCCGCCATCGCTCGGCCGACCTCTCATACTCATGACATCAGCGAGATCGTGAGCAACGATCGGGCGCTGAGCATCAAGACACTGCAGATCGTCAACTCGGCGCTGTTCCGTCGCAGCTCGCCGATCACCTCGATCCCCGCTGCCATCACCTACGTCGGGCTGGAGATGCTCAAATCCCTGGCCCTCTCGGCCTGCCTCTTCACGGCCCTGGAGGGCTCCCCTCACATCCTTCGACTGCTCTCAGACCTGCAGGACCGCTCGCTGCGCAAAGCCCGCTTTGCCCACAGCCTGCTCGATGGCGAGCATGGCGCCGATGAGGCCTTCACCGTGGCACTGCTGCTGGATGTCGGTCAGGCCGTGCTCGCGCTCGGCTCACCCGAGCGCTTCGAGGCGATGATCGGCGAGGCGCGTGATCGCGGCCTTCCCTGGCAGGAGGTGGAACCGAAGTACTTCGGTGCCGCTCATCCGGAGGTCGGCGCCTGCCTGCTCGCGCTCTGGGGGCTGCCGCTCGAGCTCATCGAGGCCGTTGCGCATCATCATCGCCCCAGCGCCATCGTGCATCCGCAGACGCGCGTGCTGGCTGCCATCCATGTCGCCGATGCTGCCGTGGACGCCACCACCGCCGGCAGCGCGCTGCGCCTGACTGAGCGACTCGACGCCAGCTTCATCCAGCGCCCGGAGATCGCGCGCCAGCTGAGCGAGTGGCACATCGACGTGGGTGCCGATACGCGCCTCGTGCGGCGGCTGCAGGCCTTGACGCCATGACGGCAAAGCGTACCGCGCGACCCACCATCCTCTGCGTCGAGGACGACCGGCAGGTGCTCGAAGAGCTGCATCGCGAACTCTCGGGCCAGTATCAGGTCATCACTGCGCTCAACGCCGCCGAGGGACTGCGCGTGCTCGCAGCCCAGAGCGCCGTCGCAGCCATCATCTCCGACACCCGCATGCCCGGCATGGACGGCGCGAGTTTTCTTGCGCGCACGCGCACGCTGGCGCCCGCCGCCGGGCGCATCCTGCTGACCGATCACGCCGATCTCGCCAGCGCCATCGCGGCGGTCAACGAGGCGCAGATCCTGCGCTTTCTGAGCAAGCCCTTTCAGCGCGCCGAGCTGCACGCCGCGGTGGAGGCTGCGCTCGAGCACCACCGCCACTCGAGCATCGAGAACACGGGGCTGATGCGCGTGATCACCGCGCAGATCACCAGCCAGGATCCGATCACCGGGCTTGCCAGCCGCAGCCGCTTTCTTGATCTGCTCGAGACGGTCTGCGCCGATGCCGACGGCAAGGACCGCAGCAGCAGCTTCGCGGTGCTGATGATCAGTATCGAGAATCTGCGCGACATCAGGGATGCGCAGAACCTCTCCGCCGGTGATCAGGTGATGCAGGTACTGGCGCGCCGCCTGCGCGACCACTGTTCGGCGGCGCTGTGTCTGGCGCGCTGGAGCGATGACGACTTTGCCGTGCTGCTGCCCTCCGATCTGCACGACGAGGGCGGCGTTCTGGCGATCGCCAGTGCGCTCATCGGCCAGCTCATGCTGCCGATCCCGCTGCAGAAATCTGCCCTGCGCGTACGCGCCTGCATCGGCATCGCGGGAGTACCGCTGCATACCGGCGACGCACGCACGGCGCTGCGCTTCGCGGATATCGCGGCCCGTCAGGCCAAAACGCAGGGCGGTGCCACCGCCTGTCTGTTCCGTTCCGACTGGGCCGATCGCGTCGCCTATCGCCAGCAGCTGCTCGGGGCGCTGCGAGAGGCGCTCGACAGCGACGCATTGCACGTGAACTACCAGCCCATCGTCGATCTGAAGCACGGCAGCGTGCGCACGCTCGAGGCGCTGGCACGCTGGACACACCCCGAGCTCGGCCCGATTGCCCCGGCGCAGTTCATCGGCCTCGCCGAGGAGAGCGGCGAGATGCCGCGTCTGGGCCAATGGATCCTGCGGCGCGTGTGCAGCGATGCCCGCCAGCTCGCAGGCCGTTACTGCTCGCGCGTTGCCGTGAACGTCTCCATGCACCAGTTGCTGCACCCGGGCTTTCTGCCCCAGCTCGATGAAGCGCTGCGTCTGGCACGCCTGTATCCCCAGGAGCTGGAGATCGAGCTGACCGAGTCGGTGCTCGCCAGCGACGCGGAGCGCTCCCTCGCCCTCGTCAAGGAGCTGCGCAAGCGCGGCGTCTCCGTGGCCATCGATGATTTCGGCACTGGCTACTCCTCGCTCGCCTACCTGCAGCGCTTCCCAGCCGACGTGATCAAGGTGGACCGCTCCTTCGTGACCGCGCTCGGCGAGGGCGGCGAGACCATCATCTCCGCGGCATTGTCGATCGGGCGCAGCTTCGGCATGAACGTCGTCATCGAAGGTGTGGAGACCGAGCTGGCGCGCCGTCAACTCTCGGCGCTCGGCGCGACGCTGTTTCAGGGATATCTGTTCGGTAAGCCCATGGCCCCTGCGAGCGTGGACCAGTGGTTCCTCAACTGTGCCTTCGCGGCTGGCCCAACCCAGGTTCCCGACACGGCCAGCACCGTGGAGCTGCCCATCCCCACTGCACGCGCGCTCTGATCACCCGCGCGCTGATGACGAACCGGCACTGATGCGGCGCCCGCGCCGCCGGTAGGCGGCCACCACACACTTGGCGCAAAATGCCCGCCGCGCGAGCTACGCATCGGCATCGAAGGAGCATTTCCATGCGCACCTGGGCTGCAACGCTGCTGTCATCCATCGGCCTCGGGCTGCTGTCGCCGCTGGCGCAGGCGGCGAGCTGCGAGAGCCTCTCGTCGCTGTCGCTGCCGCACACCAGGATCCTGTCGGTCGAGAGCGTCGCGGCCGGTGCCTTCCAGCCGCCAGCGACGGCGCAGCGGCTGCCACCGGGGTTCGCGCCGGTCGATTACAGCCATCTGCCGGCTTTCTGCCGCGTGCAGGCGAGCGCTCGACCGAGCAGCGACTCGGACATCCGCATCGAAGTGTGGCTGCCGGTGGCGTCGGCCTGGAACGGCAAGCTGCGCGGCACCGGCAACGGCGGCCTGGGCGGTGGCACCGGCGCCAGTCCGCGCGCGCTGGCGCAGGCAATGGGCCTGGGCTACGCCACTACCGGCACCAACACCGGCCATCAGGGCGACTCGAGCTACGCGGTCGAGCATCCCGAGCAAATCAAGGATTTCGGCTATCGCTCGGCGCATGAGATGACCGTGACGGCCAAGGCGCTCATCCAGGCGTACTACGGCCGTGCCCCGACGCTCTCATACATGGCCGAGGACGGTGGCGGCACGATCGCGGCACTGAGCGAGGCGCAGCGCTATCCCGCCGACTACGACGCCATCGCCGCGACCGGCATGGCCTCCTACCTCACGCACCATGTGTTCGGACAAATGTGGATGTGGATGGCCATGCACGCAACGCCCGCAAGTGTGCTGCCGCAGGCGAAGCTGGCAGCGCTGCATCAGGCGGCACTCATCGCCTGCGATGCCGCCGATGGGCTGAAGGATGGCATCATCGGGGATCCGGAGCATTGCCACTTCGATCCCATCGTCACCCGGTGCAAGGGCTCCGATACGGCTGACTGCCTCAGCGCAGCGCAGGTCGCGGCGGCCCGCAAGATCTACCGCGGCCCGCACAATCCGCGCACGCACGCCCAGATCTACTCGCCGATGTATCCGGGCAGTGAGCTCGGCTGGGGCCTGCTTGCAGGAGGCGACAAGCCGCTCGGCATCCCGGTGGACTTCTTCCGCTACTACGTATTTCGCGATCCGAAGTGGGACTATCACACCCGACCCATCAACTTCGACAACGACGTAGCGCTGGCGGACAGCTCACGTAATGCGCCGGTGAATGCGGTCGACCCGGATCTGAACGCCTTCTTCGACCACGGCGGAAAGCTGGTTCTGATCGGGGGCTGGAACGACAACCAGGTGCCGCCGGCGGTCGCCGTGAACTACTACCGCGCGGTGCTCGCCAAGCTGGGACGCCACAAGGTGCAGCAGTCGATGCGCTTTTTCATGATTCCTGGCGCGCAGCACGGCCCGGGAATGCGCGGGCCGGAAAATTTCGACTTCGATGCGCTCGCGCTGCTGACGCGCTGGCGTGAGGAGGGCGTGGCGCCCGATGAGCTCACCGTCACGCACTACCGTGACGGCCAGGCGGTCGGCAGGCGACTGGTCTGCCAGTATCCGCTGATCGCCTACTACAACGGCAGCGGTGACACCGAGGATCCGTCGAGCTTTCACTGCGCACGCAGCGCAAGCGAGCACCCCGCAGCGCACTGATCGGTCATAGAGCTTTCCAGTTCCTGCCGGTGTGCTTGCGGCGCAGCGGCTGCAAGCCACGGCAATTTACAGCCGCATGCCGATACTGTATAAAAACACAGTCACGACGGGCAGTCCTTTGCCCGCTGCCTTCCGGCGCTCTTCATTGGACGGCTTAAGCGCATGCTGTCGAATACCGCCCGCACAACCTCCGAGCTGCGTGCGCGCCTCGAGCAGATGGCGCGGCGCGCTCGCCCGTCTTCCGCAGGCG
>DATBPG010000116.1:0-18685 GCA_036561485.1 Steroidobacteraceae bacterium
ATCGCTTTCGCGGGTCTGGGACAGCATGAAGTGCTTGAGCGGGGCGACTCCGCGCTGCACGGCCGTGCCGGTGTCGATCGTGCCGGCCATGTACGGGGTGACCGCATCGGTGCGGATCTTGTCGATCACCGGGGCCATCACGAACAGGGTCAGGAACAGCGCCAGCCCCACCAGCACCTGATTCGGCGGGGACTGACCGGCGCCGAGCGCCTGTCGCAGGATCGACAGCACGATGATGATGCGCGTGAATGCGGTCATCATCAGCAGCAGCGCGGGCAACAGCGTGATGGCCGTCATCAGCGCGAGCAGCTGGATGGTCAGCGTATAGGTCTGGCCGCCGCCGCCACTCTGCACGGCAAGTGCCGGAATACCCGGAGCCGCGGCCGACGCCGCCACGGGCAGCAGCGCCAGCATCACGAAGCTCAGGGCCGGCAGGCCCCGCAGCAGGCTGCGAGGCGGGCTCATTTGCCCAGACTCTTCAGCAGCATCGACTTGAATGTCGGCCGCTGCGTGCCCGGCGCGAGGAGGCGCTCATCGATCGTATCGGGCGCGGTGCCCTCCGCTGCGCCCACGCCCGATGCCGTGGCAGCGCCCGGGGGCAGCACGTGCAGTGCACGCACATTGCCGCTGGCCACACCGAGCAGCACCTGTTGTGTGCCCACACGCACCAGCACCGCTCGCTCGCGTGGCCCGAGTGGCAGCTGTGCGATGACTTCCAGCGCGGCGCTGCGCGAGCTGCCCACGCCATGCATGCGCCGGGAGAACCAGGCCGCCGCAAACACCGCGGCCAGCACCAGAATCAGCGCCACCGTCACGCGCACCAGGCTGCCGGCCTGTCCCGGCATGGCCTGATGCGCGACGGGCGCGGCGAACAGGCTGGCCGACGCGGCAAGACCGTTTCCCACCGTTGAGGCCGGCGGGCTGGCGAAACCCGCGGAGCCGAGCGCGGCCCAGGCAGGCGCCGCAGGCAGGCACAGCGCGCCCAGCAGCAGCGCGCGATATCCGGTGATGCGATGATTCAAATCAGGCCGCTCGTGAGCAATGACGCCGCGTAGGAGCAACGCCCATGCCACACCCAGCGATCTGAAGCTAAGTGGCTAAAATGCCTGAGGTAATGATCTCTGGCGCCACGTGCGGCCGATCACACTTTTGCGCCGCCGCCGAATTCTTGACGCGACCGGCCGCTCAGCCCAGCGCCGCCTGCAGCATCGCCATCTCGGTCTGCGACTCGAGCATGATGCGCACCATCGCCGAGTCATCCAGCCCCAGTGCTGCCGCGGGCTCGATCTGCACCGCGTCGGTCTCCTGATCGGCGCCCTCGGTCATCTGATCCGCCAGGCGCACGGCAACGATCAACAGATCGTGCAGGTCCGCCGGCCCCTCGTGGGATCGCTCGAAGTCCAGCTGCCCCCCGACCGCCAGCGCAATCTCCTCGGGCAGCTTCCAGTTCTCGATCAGCGCCTGGCCGATGCTCGGATGCCAGGCGCGCAGGGCCGCCCCTTCCAGGCTATCGGGGCTGCTGTCGCGCGGCGAGCGCGCCAGGATGTAGACCATGCCGATGTTGTGCAGCAGCCCACCGAGCATGGCCTCGTCCGAGCGCACGGCACGCGACTCCTTGGCGATCGCGTGTGCCAGCGACGCCACGCGCATGCCCTGCTGCCAGCAACGCTCCAGCGGCCCACGGATGCGCAGCAGCTCCGGGGCCCGCCGCAACTGGGCATTGGCGTATGCCAGCGCCGCGGCGCGGATATTCTCGTAGCCGATGCGCGTGACGGCAGTCTTCAGATTGGTGACCGGGGCGCCGCCCCGGTGCAGCAAGGTCGAGTTGGCGAGCGTCAGCACTCGAGCGGCGAGACCCGCATCGGCGCTGACCACCAGCGCGATGCGCTCGCTGGTCACCGAATCATCGCTGAGTACCTGCTGCACGCGTGCGGCAGCCTCCGGGAACGAGGGCAGATCGACGCGTCCGCTGGAGAGCTCGCGTGCGAGCTCGCTGACGAATTTAAATGGAGAGGAGTCCGCGCCCTGTGAGCTCGAGGCACGGGAACCGGCAGCCACTGGCACTATAGATCCCCTTGGGCGAAGACGTACCGGCAGTGCATCGGCTGCTGATCAAAAAACTTGAGGGCGCTGCAGCCGGCACCGCAGCGGACTGACATGACATATCGTGCCCGGGCGGCGCCCCGGGGCGACGGTCGTGGGCAGCCCGCCGGCCTTATTTCAGCTTGCGGATGCGCTCGGCGGGGCTGACGACATCGGTCAGTCGAATGCCGAACTTTTCGTTGACGACCACCACCTCGCCGTGAGCGATCAGTGTGCCGTTGACGAAGATGTCCAGCGGCTCGCTGACCGAGCGCTCCAGCTCGATGACCGACCCCTGATTGAGCTGCAGGAGGTTACGGATGCTGATGCGTGTGCGCCCTACTTCCATCGACAGGGTAACCGGGATATCCAGCACCACATCGAGATTGAGCTCGCGGCTTGAGCCGGGCTCGGGAGCCTCCGGCTTGAGGTTGCCGAGCTCGGCCGGCTGCGCATCGATGGCCTTGGCTGTCTGTGTACTCATGATTTGCTTGTTACGTTGGTCAGAACGGCCCTCTGGCGGGTTACCCGCTGGGCGACTTTCACGGCCTGCTGCCCACGCGAGGCGCCGTAGGCGCCGCGCACCACCGGCACGCCTTCGGCGTACATGGTGACGTTGCCGTCGAAGTCGCAGGGAATGACGTCCCCGGGCTTCAGATCCAGCAGGCGGCCGAGGGATACCGTGGCGTGGCCGAGATGCGGCACCAGCTCGACCTCGGCCGACTCGGTCTCCTCGCGCAGTGTATTGACCCACTTCTCGTCGCGTTCGACGCGCTCCCCGTGCATGCCGGAGTCGAGCACATCGCGGATGGGCTCGATCATCGAGTAGGGAAGCGTAACGTGCATCTCGCCGCCGCCGCCCTCGAGCTCGATCTTCAGCGCGGTGACCACGACGATCTCGAGCGGGGAGACGATGCTCGCGAAGTGAGGATTGATCTCGGAGCTCAGGTATTCGATTTTCAGGTCGGCCACGATGCTCCAGGCTTCCTGCAGATCGCCGAACGCCTGGCGCATGACCATCTGGATGATGCGCCCCTCGGTGAGGGTAAATTCGCGTCCCTCGAGCTTGGCGAAGCGTCCATTGCCGCCGAAGAAGTTATCGACGATGGCGAACACCAGCTTGGCATCGAAGACCATCAGTGCCGTGCCACGCAGCGGCTCGAACTTGATCAGGTTCAGGCTCGAGGGCACGTGCAGGCTTTGCGTATATTCGCTGAACTTCTGCACCCGGATCGGCGCGATGCTCATCTCGGGGCTACGGCGCAGCATGTTGAACAGCCCGACGCGAAACTGGCGCGTGAAGCGGTCATTGATCATCTCGAGCGTGGGCATGCGCCCGCGCACGATACGTGTCTGCGTCGCGAGATTATAGGGCTGCACCGTTTCACTGGGCGCCGGAGCCGGCTCTGGCGCGAGCGGCACGGCACCGTTGTCGACGCCCTGGATCAGCGCGTCGATCTCGTCCTGGTTGAGGATCTCGGCGCCCATGCCTACTGGATCACGAAGCTGGTGAAATAGGCCTGCTCGATGAGTTTGCCGTCGGCGCCTTCCTCATCCAGCACCTTGCGAATGGCGGCCAGCGTCGCCGCACGCAGCTTCTCCTTGCCCTCGACACTCAGCAGCGTCGCGCTATCCTGGCTGGAATACAGCAGCACCAGGTCGTTGCGTACCGCGGGCTCGTTGTTCTTGAGCACATCGAGGATCGCCTGATCGCGCGACATCGCCTCCACCGTCACCTGAAAGTAACGTGCACTGCCGTCACCGCCGAAGTTGACCACGAACGCCGGATCGAACTTGTAGTAGATCGGCGCTGCCCGCGCTGCCGTCGCCGCCCCCTTCTCCGCGTCGGTGCCGGGGCTTGCGTCGCTGCTCGCGCTGCTGTCGGCGTGCTTGGGCCGCAGGGCAAACCAGGCTCCGCCGCCGCCCGCTGCCAGCACCGCCAGGCCCACGAGAATCCACGGCAGCTTGCTGCCTTTCTTGGGCTTGGGCTGTACGCCGGCCGCTTCCTTCTTTGCCGCTTCTGCCATGAGTTAGATCCGCCAGAGAAAAAAAAAGGTTCTGCCGCCGCTCGATGGAGCAAAGGTTATGCCAGCGCCACTGTGCGGGCGGCGCCGGAAATCCGTCGCTGTCCGGCTCGAAGCTCAGACATATTCATCCACCAGGCCGAGCGCGCGGGAGAGGCCAACTGCGACGGGGTCCACAGTTCCCACACTGGCGCGCGTCTGCGTGCTCAGCGGCCGCTGCGTGCCGCTGCCGTGGCTTTCCTGCTGCACGCTCGCCTGGCCGAGACTCAGACCCCCCGCTGCCAGCATCTCGCGCAGGCGGGGTAGCGCGTCGGTGAGGGCCGCGCGCGTATCGGCGTGGGCCGCGCTGAAGTTCACGTTGATCTGCGACTGCTGCAGCTCGATGCGTACCTGGATCGGCCCAAGATGTTCCGGAGACAGCCGCAGCGTCGCGCTCTGCACCTGGCTGCCGGCCATCCAGTGCACCTGCGCCGCGAGCGCCTGCGGCCAGGAGGGATCGGACATCGGCACCGGGATCGCGCGCGCCACAGCGTCGCTGCCGGCCGCCACAGGCACGGCCGATAGAAATTGCGGCATCCAGCTCGCCGCTCGGGCCGCGGCACTGGTCTGCCCCGGTGCATCGCTCGGGGCTGTCGCGGAGGTCGCGCTGTGGGTTGGAGTCGACCCGGTGCCCGCGCCGCCCGCGACACCCAGCGCCGATAGCACGTCGGCCGGGCCCGGCGCAGCACTGCCCGCGCCGGCCGTGGCCACAGCATCGGGCCACGCGCCTGCATCAGGCGTCGGCGGCGGCGGGCTCGCCCCAGTGGCGGCGGCGGCCAGCACGCTGCCCCCGCTGCCCGAGCTGCCCATCCCTGCATCCTGCGCTGTGTCCCCCTCATCGTTCGACGTCCCAGCCGCGCCTGCCGCGAGCCCCAGGCACGGGGCCGCAACGGCTACGGCGGCCACGCTCTGCAGCAGCGCCAGCGCGCCGCAGGCCGTACTGTTACTGCCATCGGCGCTGGCGCTGCCGTGGCTGCTGCGCCCGTGGCGCCCGGCCTGGCCGGAAGTGGTCGGCGGGCCGCCGTCGGTCGAATTCACCTCATCCGCGCCTGCATCCGGCCCTTCGCTCGAGCCGCCGGCCGCACCCTGGCTCGGCACCGATACGGCAGCAGGATCAGGGCTCGTCCCCGCCGCAATGAGCGCCGCTGCCGACTGCAACGACGCAGCAGACTGCTGGTTGGCAGCAGACTGAGCCGGGTCAGCGCTCTGCGCCGGGCCCGAAGCTTGCGCCGAGCCCGAAGGCTGCGCCGGGCCCGAAGGCTGCGCCGAGCTTGAATTCTGCCCTGGGGCTGACGGCTGCGCGGCGCCTTGCGCCGGCGCCGCGGCTGACTGGCTGGCCGGCTGACCGCTGGACGGCGCGGCCCGTGGCGACTGCGGGTCGCCCGCAGCCGCGGGGCCCGCGTTGGCGCTGCTCTTCGGCGCACCGCCGCGCGACGCCTTTGCCAGTGCGGCGGCGAACGCGGGCGCGCTGTGCGATCCAGCGTCGCTGCCGGCAGCATCGGGGCTCGTGTCCTCATTATCTGGGCAGGCCAGGGGACTGCCGCTGTCGAGCAGGCTCGTTGCACGCGCTGGCACGCCGGAGCTCGCTCTGACATCCGCAAGTCCTGCCCCGTTGCCGGCGTGGGCACCGGCCGTGACCCGCGCGCTCATGTGTGGCTGCCCCCGGCACGCTGGGCGCGCTCGTCGGATTCTGTCTGCTGGCGACGCGCCTCCACCTGCGACTCCTCGGCGCGCGCACGCTCGATGACCTTGCCCACCGCGCTCTTCTTCGCGGCGGCCTCGCGCCACTGGGCCCGGGCGCGCTCACAGTCCCCGCGCAGCTGCGAGACGATGCTGTCCTGTTGCTGCACGGCTTCGCCGAGCCGCGCGATGAAGGTCTGGTAATCGCGCATGCCACTCACGCCGATGCCGGCGCGTGCGCGCTGGTCAAACGCGGAGTGATACTCGCCCAGGTAGCGCCTGAGCTCCTGGCACCGCTGCTCGGCTTCCAGCAGCCGCGCCTGCATGAGCGAGAGCTGCTGCGCACACTCGCGCTCGGTCTCGCTCATGAGCGCATTGACGGGCTCGAGGCGTTTGGCTCGCTTCACTGAGGTACTCTCCTGTAGCTGCTTCAGCGCGGCTTGGCCGGCTCGGCAGCGTCAGCCATCGTGGTGGCCAGCTGCGCAACGCTCGCGGCCAGTGGCACCCGCTCATGCATGTCCTGGCGCAGATACGCCTCGATCTGCGGCCAGCGCGCGATGGCCTGATCGATGCGCGGATCGCTGCCACGCTGGTAGGCACCGATGGTGATCAGGTCGCGATTGTGCTCGTAGACGGCAGTGACCTGCCGCAGCCGGCGCGCCAGCGCCAGCTCGTTCGCCGGCACGATGTCGTGCATGACGCGGCTCACCGAGGCCTCGATGTCGATGGCCGGATAGCGTCCCGATTCGGCAATACGGCGCGCGAGCACCACATGACCGTCGAGAATGGCGCGTGCGGCATCGACGATCGGATCGTTCTGGTCGTCGCCTTCGGCCAGCACCGTGTAGAAGGCGGTGATCGAGCCGGCCCCGGCCACGCCGTTGCCGGCACGCTCCACCAGCTGCGGCAGACGCGCAAACACTGAAGGCGGGTAACCCTTGGTCGCCGGCGCCTCGCCGATGGCCAGCGCGATCTCACGCTGTGCCTGCGCGAAGCGTGTCAGCGAATCCATGATCAGCAGCACGTTGCGTCCGCGGTCGCGAAAGTACTCGGCGATCGCCGTGGCAAGCCAGGCGCCGTGCAGGCGCATCAGCGGCGGATAATCCGCCGGCGTCGCCACGACCACCGAGCGCGCGAGCCCGGCCTTGCCGAGGATGCGCTCGATGAATTCCTTGACCTCCCGTCCGCGCTCGCCGATCAGTCCGACGACGATGACGTCGGCGGCCGTGTAGCGCGCCATCATGCCGAGCAGCACGCTCTTGCCCACGCCGCTGCCGGCGAACAGACCGACACGCTGGCCGCGCCCGACCGTCAGCAGCCCGTTGATGGCCCGCACGCCCACATCCAGCGCATGACTGATGGGCTGTCGCAGCAGCGGATTGATTGGGCGGCCGGCCAGCCGCACGCTGGTTTCAGTCTCGATCGGTCCCTGGCCATCGAGCGGCCGGCAGGCGCCGTCGACCACGCGACCGAGCAGACGCGGCCCCACGCGTACCGTGCCGGCCTGCGTACGCGGCAGCACACGCGCATCGGCGCGCATGCCGTGCAGATCGCCGGTGGGCATGAGATACAGCCGCTCGCCTGCGAAGCCGACCACCTCGGCCTCGACGTGCGAATCATCGGAGCTGATGATCTCGCAGCGATCACCGATGGCGGCCTGACAGCCTTCCGCCTCGAGCGTCAGGCCCACCATGCGGGTGAGCCGGCCAGCCACGGGCAGCGGCGGTACATGCTGCAGGCGCTGTTCATAACCAGCGAGCGTCTGCATCCAGCGAGCGGTGTGGGCTTCACGCAGAGTAGGCACGGCAGCTCACGCCTCAGATGGCGGGCGCATTGGCAGACGAATGGGTGCGCTCATCGCCCAGCATGGTCGCGATCGCCGCACCCAGGCGCTGTTCCAGCTGTGCATCGATGCTCGAGGTCTCACTCGTCACGCGGCAGCCGCCGCGCGCGAGCATCGGGTCCTCGACGATGCTCCAGGCGCGCTCACCGCTGGCGCTGGCCAGACGCGAACGCACGAGTTCGGCGTCCTCCGGATGCAGATGCACGCGTACCTGACGTGCCACGATCGGCAGCAGTCCGACGGTCTCGCGCACCACGGCGACGATCTCGTCGGGCTGTGTCTTTAGCTCGCGGCGGATGATGTGACGGGCAATCGCGCCGGCCAGCAGCGCCAGCTGGCGCTGCACCTGCTGATCGAGGTCCGCGAGCGGGCGTGCCATCAGCTCGAGGATCGATTGCAGCTGCTGCACGCGCCGCTCGGCTTCCGCGGCTGATGAGCGCGCTTCCTGCTGCGCCGCTGCCAGCCCTGCTTCGCGGCCCTGTGCGTGTCCCTGCTCCCAGGCCTCGCGCTCGATGGCCGTGAGGTTCTCTGAACGTCGCCGGCCCGGCAGCACCTGGCCGCCGAGCGCGGGCAGCTGCCAGGTCGCCGCCTCAGACATAGGTCTCCCCGCCCTTGCCGCCGAGCTGCATGCGCCCTTCCTCGGCCATCTTGCGCGCGGTCATCAGGATCTCCTTCTGCGCCGCCTCGACTTCCGAGAGTCGCACCGGACCGCGCGTCTCCAGATCGTCCTTCATCATCTGCGCGGCGCGCTCGGACATGTTCTTGAAGATCTTTTCCTTGATGCGGTCGTCGGCCGCCTTGAGCGCGATGATCAACTTGTCTCCCGGCACCTCGCGCAGCAGCTCCTGCATGCCGCGATCGTCCACTTCCACCAGATCGTCGAAGACGAACATCAGATCCTGCAGCTTCTGGCTCAGGGTCTCATCGGTCTTGGCGATCTGGGCGATGATCGTGCCCTCCTGGCCGCTGCCGACCAGGTTGAGGATCTCAGCCGCGGCCTTCGGGCCACCGAAGCCAGCGGCGTTGCCGGTCGCCCCTGAAGTGGAGAACTGTTTCTCGAGCACCTCATCCAGCTCGCTGAGCGCCGTGGGGTGCACGCCATCGAGGGTGGCAATGCGCATCAGGATGTCCGCGCGATTGTCCTCGGGCAGCTGCGTGAGCACCTGCGCGGCCTGCTCGGACTCCAGATACGACAGCACGATGGCGATGATCTGTGGATGCTCCTGCCGCAGCATTTCGGCCACGGCGCGCGGTTCCATCCATTTCAGCGCTTCCAGACCGCGGCTGCTGCGGCCGCGCAGGATGCGCTCGATGACGCCGGCAGCCTTGTCTTCACCGAGCGCACCGATCAGAACGTTGCGCAGGTACTCATCGGTGCCCACGCCGAGGGAGGTGTGCTGTTCCACCGAAGTCGCAAAGTTCGCCAGCACCGCCGATACTTCCTCGCGCGATACGCCGGCGAGCTTGGCCATCGCGGAGCCCACCCGCTGCAGGTCACTCGATCCCAGATGCTTGAGCACCTGGGCGGCATCCTGCTCGCCGAGCGCGAGCAGCAGGATGGCCGCGCGCTCGACCCCGGCGCGAGCACTCTGGGTATCGCTCATTGCTGGACCCAGGTCTTCACGACCTGCGCGACACGCTTGGGATCCTGCGTCACGAGGTTACGCGCGTGCACGATCTGCTGTTCATAGGCGAGATGCTGTCCGGCGCCGGCGGCGCGATCCGCACCCGCTTCGATGAGCTCGGCCGGCGGGGATGCCACCACCTGTGTGGCAAGGTTGCGGATCAGCGGTCGCAGCACCCCCAGCGCCAGTGCGACCAGCACCAGCGCACCGAGCAGCAGCCGCGTGATCTCGCGCACCCCGGGACGCTGCCAGAGCGGCACGGGCTGTGGGCTGATGACGCTCGACTGCTCGAGGAAGGGCTCATTGACGACGTTGACGCTGTCACCGCGCGCGGCATCGAAACCCACGGCGTTCCTGACCAGCTGGGTCATGCTGTCGATTTCCGCCTTGGAGAGCGCACGCTGCGTGGCCTTGCCATCGCTGCCGACCTGCGGGACGTTGTCGACCAGCACGGCCACGGTGATGCGTTTGATGCGACCGGCGGGCTGACGCGAGTAGCTCACGGTGCGATCGATCTCGTAATTGCGCGTAGCCTGCTTGGAGCTGTCCTGCGGCAGCGCCGTCGCCGCGGCGGTGCTGGCCGGCGCACCCTGCGCGCCCTGCGCACCCGCAGCGCCAGCGGCCGCTCCCGTGGCGCTCGCACCGGCTGCCGCTGCCGTGGCAGCAGGCGCGGCGCTGCTGGCAGCATGGTTGGTCGCGATCGAGCCGCCCGCCGGTGGCTGATTGGTCAGCGACCCGGGAATGCCGCCGGCGCCGGCGCCGCCGGTGCTGCTCTGCTCGGAGGTCTGCTCGCTGCGCACCACCCCGCTGTCGGGCTTGTACTGCTCGCTGGCCTGCTCGGTCGCATCGTTGTCGAGGTCGACGGTAACCTGCGCGCGCACGCGTCCATCGCCGACCAGCGGCGCGAGCAGCTCCTCGATGTGCTGGGAATAGTTGTCTTCCAGACGCCGCTCGGCGTCGAACTGTTCCGAGGCGATCGCGGCCTCGCCGCTGCGCGGCGCCGAGAGCAGTTGTCCCTGCTGGTTCACGACCGTCACCTGATTCGAATCGAGCTCGGGCACGCTGGAGGCCACCAGGTGCACGATGGCCGAGACCTGCTCGGGCTCGAGCCGCCGGCCAGGCCGCAGCTGCACCAGCACCGAGGCGCGCGCGGCGCGATGCTCGCTGACGAACGCCGACTGCGCCGGCAGTGCCAGCTGCACGCGCGCGGCCTGCACGGCCTGCAGCGATGAGATCGTCTGTGCCAGTTCGGTCTCCAGCGCGTACTGATAGCGCGCGTTTTCCATGAACTGGCTGACGCCGAAGCCCGGATCCTTGCTGATGAGCGCAAAGCCGTCGGTCTTGCCGGCCGGCAGGCCCTGCGAGGCGAGCTGCAGACGCGCATCGTGCACGCGCTCGGCGGGCACCATGACGCCTGCGCCTGCATCATCGAGTTTGTACGGAATGCCCGCGGTCTGCAGTGCCTGCACCACGCCGCTCTCGTCGGAATCGGACAGCCCGCCGTACAGCAGGCTCCAGTCCGGGCCACGCCACCACAGCACCACGACGACGCCCACGGCCACGGCCGCCGCAACGCCCAGCAGCGTCAGCAGAGGTCGCAGATTGATTCCGAGTCCATTGGACAGCGCCGCCACCTGTTTACCCGCCATGCTTAGCTACCATCGTCCTCAGATCGACATGTTCATGATGTCCTGGTAGGCGCTGATCAGCCGGTTGCGCACCTGCGCCAGCGCCTGAAAGGACACCGAAGCCTTCTGCGTCTCTACCATCACGCGCGCCAGGTCTACCCCCGGTACGCCGCGCTCCCAGGCATTGGCGAGCGCATCGGCGGACTGCTGGGTGGAATTGACCGCATCGATTCCCTGCTTGAGCAGCGCGCCGAACGCGGGTGATGCTGCGCCGGAACTGCCCGCAGCGCCGGCAGCACTGGCTGCCCCGGCGGTGCCGGCGAGGCTCGACAGGTCCGTCAGCGTCTGAGCCGCCGGCCGGAAGGTCGGACTCGCCTGCGCCGAGAGCGAGCGGATCTGCAGCAGCACCTGGTCGATGGACATGTCACTCATGAGCCATCTGCCTCATCCAGCGATATACCGGCGGCACGCAGACGGGCCAGCTTGTAGCGCAGCGTGCGCGCACTGATACCCAGATGGGCTGCGGCGCGCTCGCGGCTCGGGTGGGCCCGCAGCACCTGCAGGATGAGGCGCTGCTCGGCCTGCGCCAGCGAGTCGGCGAGGGCTCCGCCGCTGGCACCCATGGGGCCAGGCAGTGCAGAGCCGCGGCCGGGCGCGACAGGCTCATCGGGCTCGGCGCTTTCCGCAGCCGCGGGCTCGAATACGATGTGTGGCTGGCGGATCAGCTCCCCGTCGCAGAGCACCAGTGCACGCTGCATGACGTTATCGAGCTCGCGCACATTGCCCGGCCAGGGATACGTCAACAGCCGCTGCGCGGCATCCGGATGCAGGGCCGGAATGCGCCCGCCCGGATGACTGTGCTGTGCGAGCAGACGCATGGCCAGCGGTATCACGTCCTCGCGCCGCTGGCGCAGCGGGGCCGGCGCGAGCGGAAAAACATTCAGTCGATAATAGAGATCCTCGCGAAAGCGTCCGGCGGACACTTCCTCGCGCAGGCGCCGGTTGCTGGTGGCAATGACGCGCACATCCAGGCTGATGGGCGCTCGTGCGCCGAGCCGTTCCACCTCGCGCTCCTGCAACACCCGCAGCAGCTTCGCCTGCAGGCCCAGTGGTATCTCGGTGATCTCATCGAGCAGCAGCGTGCCGCTCTGCGCCTGCTCGAACTTGCCGGCATGCGCCACATGCGCGCCGGTGAAGGCGCCGCGCTCCCAGCCGAACAGCAGCGCCTCGAGCATATTGTCAGGAATGGCCGCGCAGTTGACCGCTACGAAGGCTGCGGGGCTGCGCGCCGAGTGCCGATGAATATAGCGCGCGAGCACTTCCTTGCCAGTGCCGGACTCCCCGGTGATCAGCACGGTGCATTCGCTGCCGGCGACGCGACGCGCCAGCTCCATCAGCCGCCGCGAGACCTCGGCGCAGGCCACCGGGTCCTGCCGCTGCGGGATGCCGGTGCGCCGCGGGCATTGGCCCGCGCCGCGCGTGCCCTCGTCGGACAGCTTTGGGTCAGATTGCAGATTTGCGTGCAACGAGAGAGCCCTTCAGATGCAAGTGCCGGGGCATCGAGGAGCAATTTGCGTGCCCGCGGGAACTGTGAACACGTTCACGACTGCCGGGGCCAGGCCACGCGGCAACGTCAAGAATCCGACGCCGCCGCAGCGTCGCTGTCGGGGGCGTACTTGCGCAGCTTCTCCACCAGCGTCGTGCGCCGCAGTCCGAGCAGGCGCGCGGCCTGCGCCACGGTGCCCCCCGAGCTCTGCAGCGCGCGTTCGATCAGGCGCTGCTCGAGCGTCTCGAGATACGCACGCAGGTCGAAGCCTTCCGGGATCGGCTCGAGCATCATGTCGAGCAAAGGCGGCGCCATCGGCGGCGCCTCCTCGGCGCTGCCGGGCGCGCCCGGGGTCGTCGCAGCCGTGACTGGCGCAGCGCTCTGCGCCCCAGCTGCTGTCACCGCCGCAGCGGCCGGGACCGCCGCGACGGACGTACTCGGCGTGATCGAGGTGACCGCTGTTCTGGTTGTGAGCGCCGACGGCGCGCTGGTGAGCGTCTCGGGATCGACAGCCACCGGCTCGGCGCGCCAGTCCGCAGGTCGATAGCGCTCGGGCAGGTCGGCGGGGCTCACCGGATGCTCGCCGCACTGCACGGCCATGCGCTCGATGAGATTGGCGAGCTCGCGCACGTTGCCCGGCCAGCGATAGGCCTGCAGCGCGGCGAGCGCCGCGGCATTGAACCTCACCAGGGGCCGGCCCGCCGCGGCAATGCGCTCGGCAAGCGTCGCAATGAGCACGGGCAGATCGCCGCTGCGCTCGCGCAGTGCCGGCACCTCGATCGGCACGACGTTCAGCCGATAGTAGAGATCTTCGCGAAAGCTTCCCCGGGCAATGGCTTGCTCGAGGTTGCGATGCGTGGCAGCGATGATGCGCACGTCGCAGCGCTGCGAGGTGCAGCTGCCGACGCGCTCGAACACACGCTCCTGCAGCACACGCAGCAGCTTCACCTGCATGGTGGGATTCATGTCGCCGATCTCGTCGAGAAAGATCGTGCCGCCCTCGGCGATCTCGAAGCGGCCCTTGCGCGCGGCCAGCGCGCCGGTGAAGGCACCCCTCTCGTGGCCGAAGAGCTCGCTTTCGAGCAGTTCCGCGGGAATGGCGCCGCAATTGATCGGCACGAAGGGACGCCGTCGCCGCGCAGAGGCTTCGTGAATGGCGCGTGCCACCACTTCCTTGCCGGTACCCGACTCGCCGAGCACCAGCACATTGCTGTCGTAGCCGCAGACCTGGTGAATCAGCCGATTGACACGACGGATGGCGGCCGACTCTCCCGTGGGCAGGATGAGGTTCGCAGCCATCGCTGCCTTCTGCTCGCGCGCGTCTCCCGCGCCGAATGCCAGAGCGGCCAAATCAGCCATTTTTTTCCCAGGTCCCCTGTCAGTCTGTGAACGACAGCCTAGGGGTAGGGTTATGGCAAAGGATGGACCCGCGTCACAGGCTCTTTGCGCAGTGCGTCACAGTTCCCTGATCGACCCTCTCGGGGGCCTAAAGAAATCGCCGCATCGGTCGGTCGTGCGCCTCAGTCGCCCGCAGCGTGGCCGCTCCCGCGTGCCTTGCGCGCATCGGCCACTTCGCGCCGGTGGCGCAGAAACGCGAGGCGTTGAATGAGCTCCGCGACAGCTTCCGGCAGCTCGTGAAAGCGGGCCCGCGCCTGCGAACCCTCGACCTCACTGATGACGCTGGGCAGATCCAGCGATTGCGGCAACGAGGCGTGCAGATGAATACGCAGCAGCCCAGTGCTGTCCACTTCGGGCGCCGGCCCGATCGCCGTCCACGAGGCCCCGTGCGCATTGAACTGGATCATCGTAGGCACCGGCAGGCGGTCCTTGAGCACCAGCCGCGCCAGCAGCTGCAGCACCAGGTTGAGCTTCAGATCCAGTCGCGCGATCTCACCGGCCAGCGGCCCCGGATCCTCGCCCTGGTCGCGGGTGGGATGTTCCTCCATCGCCGCGGACGCCTGCAGCAGCAGCAGGTTGGACTCCTCCAGATTGGCAAGCTCGAAGCGGCTGAGGGACCTCTCGCGCGGCTGCCAGGCCACCGGCAGCACGTCGTGGTAGGCCAGCTCGTTGTAGAGCACGACGGTATCGACGCCCTCACTCATCCTCTCACCTCGTCGCGGCACCGGCGCACCGCCTGCCCTGCGCGGCGGTCCGCCGCGCTCGCGTGCATTCTACGCGGGGGCGCGACCGCGCACCTCGGGGCCGATCGCAATCCAGGCGCTGCGGATCTCACCCAGCAGGCTCATGGCCTCGTTGAGGCAGCCGACGTTGTTGTCGGCGTTGGCGCGCAGCAGCTGGCGCCACATGTAGTCGTAGAGATCGTTGAGGTTATTGGCCAGCTCGCCGCCGTCTTTGAGATTGAGGCTGCCGCGCAGCTCGGCCACGATGCGCATGCACTGCGACAGCAACTGCGCCTTTCGACCGACGTCGCCGCGCTGATTGCGCTCCAGGCAACCGCGCGCGACGGCCATGCGATCCAGTGCTCCGTCCATGAGCATCAGCACCAGGCGGTGCGGATCGGCGCCGCTGACGCCGCCATGCGTCGAGATGCTCTGATAGGCTGCCACCCCTGAATGTCTTGCGTAGCCGCTCACCGCGTCCAACTCCATCATTGCCTGGTAGGAAGGGTAACGGCGAGTGCGCGGCGAACTTGAACGGCAAATCCGACCAATCGGCCGCCCTGCGGCCCGCTGCTCACGCATTTGGCTTGCCCTGCACGCTGGGCAGGGCATTGAAGGCCTGGGTCAGGTACGAAGAGGTCGTCTGCAGCGAGGACAGCAGCGCATTGAGCGCCGAATACTGCTGCGTGAGGCTCGCGGTCAGCGCCTGCATCTGCGTGGCGAGGTTATCGCTCTGCTTCGTCAGGTTGTTTTCCTGCGTCGTGAGCGTTTGCTGCCTCGTTGCGATCGACCCGCCGGAGGCCAGGTCGGCGCTGATCTGGCTGTTCAGCTGTGCGGCAATTCCATTGCTGCCGCTGAAGAGCTGGCTGACCGCGCTGAAATTCGTGGACAACGCATTGCTCAATGACGTCGGGTTCACCGACAGCGAGCCATCGCTGTTGGCGGTGATGCCCACGCTGGCAAGCGAGTTGTAGGTGGAGCTGCCGACCAGGCTGTAGAGCGTGTGGCTGATCTGGCTCTGGATGTTCTGCAGCAGCGGATTGCCCTGCATCGGACCCGCGGTACTGGTGCTCGCGTCGTAGCTGCCCAAGCTCGCGAGCGAGGCCTGCAGCGCATTGTAGGCCGATACGAAGGCCTGGATATCGGACTGAACGGTACTGTTGTCGTCGGCCACCGTAAGGGTCGCCGAAGCGCCGCTCGCCGTCGGCCCCGTCAGGTTCAAGGTGACGCCCGAGAGGGCGTCGCTGATGGTGTTGCTGGCGCTGGTGTAATTCACGCCGGCCACGCTAAAGGCGGCGTCCGCAGCCTTTGATTCCTGCTGGTAATTGCCGGTACTGCCGCTCGAATAGCTCAGGGTCGACAGTCCGCTGCCACCATCGGTCTGCGCCACCTGGATGGTATTGGCTGCCCCTGTCACCGACGAGGACAGGACCAGATGTGCCCCATCGGTGCCGTTGACCACGGCCGCCGTGATACCGGGGTTGCCGCTGGCGGAGTTGATTGCCGCGGCGATGCCGGCCACGCTGTCATTGCTGGCATCAATGGACACGTCGAAGGAGCTGCCACCGAGCGACAGGGTCAGTGTTCCATCGCCTACGACGGCATTGCTGCCGCCCGCGAAGGCGTTCGACAGCAACTGCTGGCCCGACGCCAGGTTCGAAACCGTGACGCTGTAGGTGCCGGGCACCGCACCGCTTGCGGCGCTGGCGCTGAACACGGTGCTGTCGGAGCTGCTGGCGGTCAGTGACTGAAATGCGCTGGGGGTGGCCAGTGAGGTCAGCGCCGACTGGAACGTCGAGAGCGCACTCTTGAGCTGGCCGACGGCCGAGATCTGGGAGGTCACCGCCGTTGTCTGGCTCGCGATGATCGATTCCTGCGGCGCCTGCGAGGCCGCCACGAGCTCGGACACCAGGGACGAGACATTGATGACCGAGCCACCAGCGGCGCCCGCACTGCTGCTGCTGGCCACGGAGACCGGATTGGTCACCGGTGAGCCGCTGCTGGCCGTGGTGGTGCTGGTGGTGGTCATGCTGCTTTCCTCGGAAACGGCGACGGGCGGGGACCTCGCGATCCCCGCCCGGCTTGCCTAATGAGCCCTATGAAGCTCTCCGGTCACCGCTTACGGCAGCTTCTGCAGCAGCGTCAGCACGTTCTGCGGAACGGTGTTGGCCTGCGCCACCATCGCCGTGCTCGCCTGCTGAATGATCTGCGCCTTGGACAGATCCGAGGTCGCCTGTGCGTAGTTGGTATCCTGAATCGAGCTGCGTGCGGCCTGCAGGTTGGTGGCATCCGTATTCAGGCCGGTGATCGCAGCCTGGAAGCGGTCCTGGTAGGCACCGAGCTGCGCGCCCGTCGCGGCCACCTGCTGAAGAGCCGCGTCGATGCTCGACAGCGCCGTGTTGGAGCTCGACACCGTGAGCACGTTCGCATTCGACACCGCGGTACCCGTGGCGCTCGACGCGAGCGTGGCGGCCGCCTGGCCTGAGACACCTGCGGCAGCGCTGCCCGCGATGGTCAGTCCGGCCGTGCCCGTGTAGGCGAGGTTGTAGCTGCCGTAATTTGTCGCGGCAACACCTGCGCCGCCCAGGCCGAGGTCCGAGAGAGCACTCGCCGTGGCAGTGCCAGCCGCCCAGGCCACCGTGACATTGCGGCCATCCGAGGCCGTGAGCGTCAGCGCGCCGCCATTGTTGATCGCGGTGACGCCGGTCGCCGCGCTGTTGGCGTTGATGGCCGCGAGCGCCGCGGCGGTATCGGTCGCCTGTACACCGGCGACGTTGACGGAGATGGCAATGCCGTTCAGCGTGAGCGTGCCCGTGCCCGCTGCTGTGTCCGCCTTGGTATAGGTACCAACGGCCGTGGTCGCCTGCGCGGTCGCCGTGACCCCCGCAATGCCCGCGTTGCTAATGGCCGCGGCGATGTCCTTGGCGTCGCCCGCGATATTCGAGCCGGCGTAAATGTCGGTGCCATTGATGGTGAGCTGGCCGGAGCCGGTGATTCCCGTCGATGCCGTCAGCTTCGTGCCCGTCTGGCTCGCACCATATGACTCGCCCAGCGCGCTCGTGCGCACGCTGGCGACTGAGGCAACCGTGATCGTCTGGCCGGCGTTGGCGCCGATCTGGAACGTCTGGCCGTTGAACGTGCCATCCAGCAGATTCACGCCGTTGAAGGACGCAGTCTTGGCGACGTTGTCGATATCGGCCGAGAGCTGCTGGAACTGTTGATCCAGATCCGAGCGATCCTGGGCGCTGTTGGTGGCGTTGAGCGACTCCACGGCCAGATCGCGCATGGTCTGTAGGTCGTTGGTGATCTCCGTGAGCGCACCCTGCGCGGTCTGCGCCAGCGATACGCCGTCGCCCGCGTTCTGCGACGCCTGGTGCAGGCCATTGATCTGCGAGGTCATGCCCTGCACGATCGCGTAACCGGCCGCGTCATCGGCGGCGGTGTTGATGCGCAAGCCCGACGACAGCTGCTCCAGCGCCGTCGAGAGCTGGTTACCTGACGAAGTCAGGCTGTTCTGCGCCATCAGTGAATTGATGTTGGTATTGAGGACTAGTGACATTGCCTGTTTGCTCCTGATGTTTCATTCAGGCGTCGGACACCAGTCCGTCGCGCTGTTCCCTGGGACCTTTCGGTGCATCCCTGTCGGTGCAGTTATCGGTGCGCGAAGGGCGAACTTGAAACCCCTGCCGGCAAAGTTGTGTGATCTGTCGACCCGATCACACGAGCCAGGCGGGGATCTCTGGGAAACCGCCTGGCTTGCCGCGGCGCACCCGGCAGCGTTCCGCTCATAAGTACTTGAATAAGGAGAGCTGGCCGAGCTGCGCGAAGGACTGTTCCGCGGCCTGAAGGGCCAGATACTGCTGGCTGTACTGCGTGGTGGCAGCGGCATAGTTTAGACCGTCGATGTTCGAGATCTGCGTGGTGGCGGTGGTCTCCTGGGTCGTCACCGACGCATTGACGCTGCTGATCAGAGAGATGCGCGTGCCAACACTGGTGGTGACCTTGGAGATTTGGGACAGCGCCCCTTGAATCTCCTGCAGCGAACCCTGCAGCGTCGAGCTCAGCTGCGCGCGCGCCGCACTGGTGCTGCCGGCACTG
>DATBPG010000117.1:0-2368 GCA_036561485.1 Steroidobacteraceae bacterium
ATCGACCATGGTCAGCGCTGGGGTGAGGGGGCGCCAGATCCGTCGCGGATCGCACTGATGCGACAGCCGAAGCTCGGAGCGCACCAGGGTCAGAGGCAGGTGGCAGGGGCGGGGCCGATAGTTGGCAAATGCGAGCAGCGCTGCCTCGCGCACGCGCAGCACGTTGGGCGGCAGGCTCTCGGGGTTCGCGTGCAGCGTGGTGCGTGACATCGAGCCCGCGCGGACCCTGCGCAGCAGTTCGCGTGCTCCGTGCCTGAGCTCGCGCGCCAGCTCTTGCCGGCCTCCCGCGCAGGAGCGCTGCACTCGCCGCAGATAGCGATACGCCTGGCGCGGCAGGTATTCAAGTCGCGCGTTCGCCGGCCAGAAGCGCTCGTGCGTGGTGGAGTCCATGAGGCCCACCAGCGCCACCGGCTCTCCAGCCTGCTCGAGTGTCCGGGCCATCTCATAGGCAACCAGCCCGCCGAACGAATAGCCGATCATGCGGTATGGCCCATGCGGCTGTCGCGCGCGGATGTCGGCGAGATAGGTCCGCGCCATGTCTTCCACCCGCTCCTGTGCACGCTCATCGGAACGAAAGCCGCGCGCCTCGATGCCATAGACCGGCCCCGCGATGCGCAGACTGCGCGCCAGCGGCCGCAGCTCCATGGCACTGCCGCCGAATCCGTGGATCAGGAACAGCGCCGTTCCTGAGGCGTTCTCACTGAGCAGCCGCAGAGAGCCGCCTGGCCCCGCTGTCAGCTGCCGGCTCACCGCCTCGAGCAGACCGCCGAGCGTCGGGGCCTCGTACAGCAGCGAGAGCGTCAACTCGCTTTGACAGTAGCCCTGCAGGCTCGCAAGCAACCGCAGCGCTGCGAGGGAGGTGCCTCCCAGGTCGAAGAAATTGTCCTGCGCCGTGAGCCCTTTGACGCCCAGCACCTCCTGCCAGATGCGAATCATCCCGGCCTCATCGAGCCGGGGGCTGCGCAGGGTTGCCGGCGCCATCTGCCCTCTGGCGGGACTCTGCCGGGCAAATCGGCGCAGCGGCTCGAGGCTCTGCGGGTTGCGCAGTGCCTGCGCGTTGGCGGCTTCGATGCCGTTGAGGGCGTCTCGTGCGCTGCGCTCCGAGCGCTTGCCGCTGTAGGTGGTCGGCAGCTCGCTGACGCTGAGAATGACCGAGGGCACGTGCGCGGCCGAGCCGTGCGCCTGCAGCTCCTGCCGGATGCGTCGCGTGAGCTCATCGGTGAGCTCGCAGTCCTCGCGCAGCACCACGAGCAATACCAGGCGGCTGCCGCCCACCTCATCGGGCACGTGCTGCTCGACGGCCATGCAATCGCCGATCTCCGCCACGCGGCCGAGGATCCGATAGATCTCCGCAGGGCCGATGCGCACCCCACAGACATTCAGAACGCTGTCGGTGCGACCGTGGATCACGGCCGTGCCCCGCTCGGTGAATTCGATCAGGTCGCCATGCGTCCAGCAGCCAGGGTGGCGCGCGAAATAGGACGCGTGAAACTGCTCGCCCAGGGGATCGTTCAGGATGCCGAGCGGGCGGGAGGGAAAGGGGTTCATGCAGACGAGCTCGCCAACGCCGGGGCTGGCGGTGGGGGCGTCGCGCACTCCGGCGATCGGCACGGTGGGCCATGCGCGCACGTCCATGCCGAGGCTCCGACACTGGCACTCTGCGCTGTAGGCTGGCAGATTGGGATTGCCGAGCACGAAACAGCCGATGATATCGGTGCCGCCGGAGATCGACTGCACCGGCAGCGCCTTGACGTGGCTGCAGACCCAGTCCTGCTCGGCAGGGTTCAGAATCGAGCCGGTCGAAAGCACCGCCCGAAGGGCCGCAAAATCCAGCCCATCGAGTGCGCGGGCGTCATTGCGCTCGCACAGCTGCAGATAGGCAGCACTGGTGCCGAACACCGTGACCCGCTGATCGGCAACGATGCGCCACAGTGTGGCAGCGGAGCTGATGGGCCCATCGTAGAGCACCAGCTCAGCGCCACTGGCCAGCGCCGACAGCTGCCAGTGCCACATCATCCAGCCGGTGGAGCTATGGAAGAACAATCTGTCGCGGCTGGAAAGATCACAGTGAAGCCGATGCTCTTTCAGATGCTCGAGCAACGTGCCGCCCGCCCCGTGTACCAGGCACTTCGGCATGCCGGTGGTCCCGGAGGTGAACAGGATGAACAAGGGATGGTTAAACGGTAGCCGGGGCCAGCTGCGACGTGGCCGTCGCGCATGACGGGCAATGAGTTCCTGCGAACTGAGCAACGGCCGATGCAGCCGCGGCAGCGAGCCGGCGCCCTCATCGAGCAGAATGACGGCACGCAGCGAGTCGAGCGCCTGGGCGAGCTCGATCAGCCGCTCGCGGCGCTGCTCCACGCTCCCG
>DATBPG010000118.1:0-1925 GCA_036561485.1 Steroidobacteraceae bacterium
GACTGCGGACATGAATCGAACGCTCGAGAGCACGGATATCCCTTTCGGTCGCGTCGTACAGCCGCTGCGTTTCTCGCGCCACACCCTGCAGGCAACGCTTGTGTGGTCGCCGCTTCCCGCCCACTGGGAGAGCGCGCGGCGGGTGGCACCAACGCCGTGGCCAACACCCGAGGCGACGCTGATCAGACACCGGGCAATCCTGACGTTGCCGGATGGACGTCCCATCAGTGAAGTCGTCGAGAACTATACCGCTGAGGTCCTCGCCTTTCCGCAGCCCGAGATTCGTTGAGGCGAACCTCGCCCGGGCGCGCGGGTGCCGCAGCCGCTGGCCGCGCTGCTGCGAGTGACCGCACGGGACCGGTGCCGCGCCAGATGCGGCCGAATGGCCGGCGCAATACCCGGTTCCACCACATCAGGACGCCGGTGACGAACAGGGCGGATGGCACCAGCGCAGCAATGGCGAGACAGGCCTGCACATAGGGGCCGAACGCGCGCGCGAAATGCAGCTGCACGAGCCAGTCTATTGCACGCGCCGAGGAGCGTGAAGCAGTCGTGGGCGCCCCGTGCACCCAGAGCAGCTTGTGCAGCGACACAAAGGCATCGGGGAAGGCGAGGTAGATGCCGGTCAACGACCACATGAGAACCGCCAGGAACCCCCAGAACCCGAGCATACTGTGCAGATCCCAGGTGAGCCGCCGCCATCCGACCTTTCGGCGCAGGGCAAGGCTGCGGCGCCAGCGGGCGCTGCCCGGCCACCAGATCACGGCACCGGTCACGCACAGCACCGTCAACAGCATGGCCGCTGCACCATTGAGCGCCAGGCCGATGCTTCCGGAGAGCAGATTCTCATGCAGGCGCGCAATCCAGCTGACTGGCGCGGGCTCGCGGCCGATGGGATCGCCCAGATCCTGCCCGGTATAGGGATCGAACAGGCGTTCGATGCGACCGGGGCCGACGCGGCGCCCACCAAAGAGAAACCAGACTTCGGCGGCGCGATCAGGCGCGCTTGCGCGGTGTATCTGCATTGCACTGAAACGAAACCCAGGGTAGGCAGCGCGTGCCGCCGCCAGCAACTGGACATCGGTCAGGCGGTGTTCACGCGGCCTGACCACGACGGTGCGGGTGGCAAAAAGTCGATCGAGCTCGCGTTGATACACGATAACGCTGCCCGAAAGACTGACGAGCAGCACGTACACGCCGATGGCCAGACCCACCCATCGATGGACCTGGAAGAATGCCCGGCGCAGCCGCACCGACTGCGGATAGACCAGAAATCGTCGACCCGGCTGTAGGCCTGACATGAACGTAGCGCTCACCCGCGCACACCTCAGGGCTCAGCGGCACCGATGGGCCGGGGGCTCGGGCATGGCTTGGAGCGACGCGACTTCTCCCGACCCCTTGCTTCCAGGCTCATGGACGCTCAACCTCTGGAATGCAGCCATCGCTGCCGTCAGCGGCCTAACGCTATCACTAATCCGCCAGCACCGTGAGCCATCGCATCGCATTGCTCGACGATTATGTGGGCATCGCTCTGAAAGCCGCGGACTGGTCGCGCCTGCGTGATTGTGAGGTCGTGGCCTTCACCCAGCCGCTGTCAACCGAAGCGGAGCTCCTCGGCGCACTGCAGCCCTTCGATATCGTGATGGCGCTGCGCGAGCGCAGTCAATTTCCGGCACGTCTGCTCGAGCGGCTGCCGCATCTGAAGTTGCTGGTTACGGCCGGTATGCGCAATGCCGCGATTGACATGGCCGCCGCCCGCGCGCTTGGGATGATGGTGTGCGGCACCCGGGGACTGAGCTACCCGACGGCGGAGCTTGCGATTGCCATGATGCTCGATCTTGCGCGGGACATTCCCGCGCAGCAGGCATCATTGCGCGCCGGCCGATGGCAGACGAGCGCGGGTATCGGCCTCAACGGCAAGGTAC
>DATBPG010000119.1:0-17064 GCA_036561485.1 Steroidobacteraceae bacterium
CCACACCGTATTTCTCGATTGCCGCGAGCGTATCGCCGCCGCCGGCCAGGGAGAACGCCTTGCTGCGCGCGATGGCATTGGCGATGGCGCGCGTGCCCTCGCCGAACTGATCGAACTCGAATACGCCCAGCGGACCGTTCCAGATGATGGTCGCGGCCGACTCGATCAGCTGGCAGAACTGCTCGGCCGTATCCGGGCCGATGTCCAGGATCATCTCATCGGCGGCCACGCGGCCGACCTCGCGTACATCCGCGTGCGCAGTGGCGGCCCGCTCGCGCGCCACCACCACGTCCACCGGCAGCGGAATCTCCGCCCCGCGCTCGCTCGCGCGTGCCAGGAGCTTCGCGGCAATGTCGAGCATATCGCGCTCGTAGAGCGAGCGGCCCACCTTCACCCCGCGCGCGGCGAGGAAGGTGTTGGCGATGCCGCCGCCGACGATGAGCTTGTCGACCTTCTCGAGCAGCGCCTCGAGCACCGTGAGCTTGGTGGAGACCTTGGAGCCGGCGACGATGGCCACCGTCGGGGGTGCCGGGTGCGCGAGCGCACGCTCGAGGGCCTCGAGCTCCGTCACCAGCAGCGGGCCGGCGCAGGCCACCGGTGCGAAGCGCGCGACCCCATGGGTGCTCGCCTCGGCGCGATGCGCGGTGCCGAAGGCGTCCATCACGAACACGTCGCAGAGAGCGGCCATGCGTCGCGCAAGGGCCTCCTGGTCCTTCTTCTCTCCGACATTGAAGCGTACGTTCTCGCACAGCACCGCGCTGCCGGGGGCGCAGTCGACGCCGTCGAGCCAGGTCCTGACCAGCGGCACCGGCCGCCCGAGCAGCTCCGAGAGCCGTGCGGCCACCGGGGCGAGCGAGTACTGCTGCTCGGCTTTGCCCTCCTCGGGGCGCCCGAGGTGCGAGAGCACGATGACGCGCGCCCCCTGCTCGAGCGCCAGGCGCAGGGTGGGCAGCGCCGCCCGGATGCGTGCATCGCTCGTTACCACCCCTTCCTCGACCGGCACGTTCAGGTCCTCGCGAATCAGCACGCGCTTGCCGCTCAGATCCAGATCCGTCATGCGCAACAGCTTCATCCGCGATACCTCCTCGTGCGCCGCGGCCGGCACGGGCCCAGCCACCGCCCAGATCGACCTCACGCTAGGCCGGCGCGCGCGACCACGCGAGCGCCGTATCGATCATGCGATTGGAGAAGCCCCACTCGTTGTCGTACCAGGCGCACACCTTCACCAGGTTGCCATCGATGATACGGGTCATGGTCGCATCGTAGATGCTCGAGTGCGGATTGTGGTTGTAATCGACCGAGACCAGCTGCTCATCGGTATAGGCGAGGATGTGCCGCAGTGGTCCGTTGGCGGCGGCACGCAGCAGATCGTTGACCTCCTTGACGCTGGTCGGCCGACGCGGGGTGAAGGTCAGATCCACCAGCGAGACGTTGATCGTCGGCACGCGCACCGAGAAGCCATCGAATTTGCCCTTCAGCTCGGGCAGCACCAGGCCGACCGCGGCGGCCGCGCCCGTCTTGGTCGGGATCATCGAATGCGTGGCCGAGCGCGCGCGGCGCACATCTTTGTGATAGACGTCGGTGAGCACCTGGTCGTTGGTGTAGGCGTGCACCGTGGTCATGAGCCCGGCGACGATGCCGATGCCATCGTGCAACACCTTCGCCAGCGGCACGAGACAATTGGTCGTGCATGAAGCGTTGGACACCACCGCGTGCGAGGCACGCAGCACCTTGTCATTGACGCCGTAGACGATCGTGGCGTCGACGTCTTCGCCGCCGGGCGCGGAGATCAGCACCTTGCGGGCACCGCCCTCGAGATGTTTGGCGGCCTTGGCCTTGCTGGTGAACAGGCCCGTGCACTCGAGCACCATCTCCACCCCGAGCCGTGTCCACGGCAGCTTCGCCGGATCTCGCTCCGCCAGCACCTGGATGCGATCGCCGTCGACGACCATGGCATCCCCATCGACGCGCACCTCATGACCGAAGCGGCCGTGGGCGGTGTCATAGCGCGTCAGGTGCGCATTGGTCTCGGCATCGGCGAGGTCATTGATGGCCACGATCTGCAATTGCCCGCGAGACTGTCCCTCGTAGAGGGCCCTGAGGACGTTGCGGCCGATGCGGCCGTAGCCATTGATTCCCACCTTCAAACTCATGTCGCTGCGCTCCTTGACCCTGTCGTCGACGCTGTCGTCTCAGCGAGCCGCAAGCAGCTCGTCGATCGTCTGCCGCACGTGCTGTGCCGTGAAGCCGAATTTCTTGAACACATCGGGCCCCTTGCCCGAGGCACCGAAGTGATCGATGCCGATGACGCGACCGCAGAGGCCCACGTAGCGCCACCAGAGCGCCGTGCTGCCCGCTTCCACCGCGATGCGCGCCCGCACAGCTGCCGGCAGCACCGCCTCGTGCCAGGCCGGATCCTGCGCGTCAAACAGCTCCGTGCAGGGCATGGACACCAGACGCACACGGCGGCCCGCCGCCTGCGCGGCCTTGACGGCCTCCAGTGCCAGGGCCACCTCCGAGCCGGTGGCGATGACGATGCATTCGGCTGTGCCCTGACAGTCCAGCAGCACGTAGCCGCCGCGACGGATGCCCTCGAGCGCCGCGCCATTGCGCGCCAGCGGCGGCACACCCTGACGCGACAGCGCCAGCGCCGTCGGCCCGCTGTCGTGCTCGATGGCTGAGCACCACGCCACCGCGGTTTCGACCGCATCGGCCGGACGCCACAGCGTCAGATTGGGCATGACGCGCAGACTGTTCAGCTGCTCGATCGGTTGGTGCGTGGGACCGTCCTCGCCCAGACCGATCGAGTCGTGACTGTAGACGAAGATGACGCGCTGATGCATCAGCGCCGCCAGGCGCACGGCGTTGCGCGCGTAGTCGGAGAAGGTGAGGAACGTGCCACCATAGGGAATGAAGCCCCCATGCAGCGCCACGCCATTCATGGCCGCGGTCATGCCGAACTCGCGCACCCCGTAGTGCAGGTAATTGCCGCGGAAGTCTCCCGGAGCGATCGCGCGCGAGCTGTCGTTCCAGGTCTCGTTCGAGGTGGTCAGATCCGCCGAGCCACCGAACAGCTCCGGCAACGACTTGCCGAGCACATCCAGCACCGCCTTGGAGGACTTGCGCGTTGCCTGGGCATCGCGCAGCTTGCCCGCGGCCGCGAGCGCCGCCTGCGCCGCCTGCAGCCAATCGGAAGGCAGCGACTGCTGCATGCGCCGCTCGAACTCGGCTGCCAGATCCGGGTACTGCTGCCGGTAGCGCCCGAAGAGCTCCTGCCAGCGCGCCTCGGCCGCGCGCCCGGCCTGTTCGTGATTCCACGCGGCGCGCAGCGGCGCCGGCACCTCGAACGGCGGGGCCGTCCAGCCCATGAACTTCTTTGCCCCGGCGATCTCCTCGACACCCAGCGCATCGCTGTGCGCGGCCTTGGTGCCGGCCTTGGTCGGCGCACCCCAGCCAATCACGGTCTTGCAGCAGATCAGCGAGGGGCGTTCGGTCTCGGCTTGGGCGGCGCGGATGGCAGCGGCCACGGCCTCATCGTCCATGCCGTCGACGCGCTGCACATGCCATCCATAGGCCTCGAAGCGCCGCGGCGTATCGTCGGCGAACCAGGCTGCGACCTTGCCGTCGATGGAGATGCCATTGTCGTCGTAGAAGCCAATGAGCTTGCCGAGCTTGAGCGTGCCGGCGAGCGAGCAGGCCTCGTGAGAGATGCCCTCCATGAGGTCCCCATCCCCCATGAAGACATAGGTGTAGTGATCCACGATGGCGAAGCCGTCGCGATTGAACTGCGCCGCCAGCATCTTCTCGGCCAGCGCAAAGCCGACCGAATTCCCAAGGCCCTGACCGAGTGGCCCGGAGGTGGTCTCGATGCCGATGGCCGGATCGTGCTCGGGATGTCCGGCGAGGCGCGAGCCGAGCTGACGGAAGTTGCGGATCTCCTCCATGCCGATCGGATAACCGGTCAGATGCAGCAGCGCGTACAGAAGCATGCACGCATGGCCGTTCGAGAGAATGAAGCGGTCCCGGTCCCACCAGCGTGGATTGGCCGGGTTGTGCTTCAGAAAATCACGCCAGAGCACCTCGGCGATGTCGGCCATGCCCATCGGCGCCCCGGCATGGCCGGAATTGGCCTGCTGGACTGCATCCATGGCGAGCACACGCAGAACATTGGCGAGCTCGCGTCGCGTGGGGGCAGCCGCCGTGGGCGTGGGCATGGGATGGACTCCCGTCGGATGCAGTGGGGCGAGAAAGTCGGGGGCGCGCATTGTCTACCAGCCGGCGCCCAGCGGGCAAACCAGTCCGGCAGATCCTTTCCCTGACCGCGTGTCCCGCGATGGCCCTCGGCGAGACGGCCGTGCGGGCGTCACGCTCCCCAACCGGCGGAAATGCGTCGGCATTTTCCGACACCGCGCCAGTTATCGGAAACGCAAGCGGCACGTTTAACATCTCCGATGCGCCCCCTGGTCGAATCTGCGGCCTGCGTCACCCGAACAGTTGGCTCCATGACGCAGCGTTTGAAGGGCATCACTGGCGAGCGAGCGCGGCGCGGGTAACATGCCCCGCATGAACGAAGACGTGCGGCTGCTGCAGATCTCCGACCCGCATCTGTTCGCCGACCCGAACGGTCGGCTGCGCGGCGTGAACACCCTGGCGAGTCTGCAGCGTGTGCTCGCGCATGCGCTCGCGTCTCGACGCGGCCTCGCCGGCCTGCTGTGCACCGGGGATATCGTCAACGACGAGCCCGGCGGCTATGCGCACTTCGAGCGTCTCACCGCTTCAGTGGGCCTGCCCGTGTACTGCCTTCCCGGCAATCACGATGATGCGCGGGCGCTGCGCAGCGCGCTGGCGCGAGCGCCGTTCCAGGTCGGCGGCCATGTCGATCAGGGGCGCTGGCGGCTGGTGCTGCTCGACAGCAGTGTGCCTGGACGCGCCTCGGGCCATTTGAGCACCGCGGAGCTGCGGCGGCTGCGCGAGGCGCTGGAGACGACGGATCGCCATGTCATGGTCTGCCTGCATCATCAGCCGGTACCGATGGCGAGCCGCTGGCTGGATGCGCTGGGACTGGACAATGCCGCCGAGCTTCTGGCCCTGCTCGAGCGCTACCCGACGGTGCGTGCGATCAACTGGGGCCATGTTCATCAGTCGTTTGACTCGTACTGGCAGGGCGTGCGGCTGCTTGGCACGCCCTCCACCGGCGCACAGTTTCTGCCGCTCTCGAGCGAGTTTGCGATCGACACGCGCCCGCCGGCCTACCGGCTGCTGAACCTGCGTGCGGACGGTACCCTGAGCACCGAGCTGGTCTGGGTGGAAGCGTCGGGCGCGCTCGGCGCGCCGCTGGCGGCCTCCGCCTGACATGCGCCACGGGGCCCTAAGGCCCCAGCAGCTCCAGAGCCAGCGCCAGCCCGACACCTCGCCTCGGCCCTAGCGCAGCGTTCCCTGCTCGAGCAGCGGCGCGAGCAGCTGCAGGCGCGCCTCCGGGTCATCGAGCTCCAGCAATCTCTGCAACAGCGCGGGCTCGAGCGGCAGCAGTTCGGCGAGCCGATGGCTGATCCAGCCCACATCCTCATAGTGCGGCTCGAAGAAGCGCTGCGAGTTGACGAGACTGGCGATGGCCTTGCGCAGCGCCGACACCAGAGGTGCAAGCTGCGGCGCCGGGGGGCTCGGAGCCGGCTCGGGCAACCATTGCACACGCGCCAGGTTCAGGCCATTGGTCTGCTGGCTGCGCGTCAGAATTCGAAACCGCCGCTCTCCCCGGCACAGCACCCCGAGCAGTCCGTCCGGCATCGGCTGAAAGTCGATGACGCGTGCCGAGGTGCCGATGCTGGCGACGCCGACGGTGCTGTCGGTGTCGCTTCCGCTGGTGAGGAGCACCACCCCAAAGGCGTCGTTCTCGCGCATGCAGCGGCCGATGAGATCCACGTAGCGCGCCTGGAAAATACGCAGCGGCAGCAGACCCCCGGGCAGCAGTACCCCGCCGAGGGGGAACAGCGCAAGATCGTGCGCCGCGCAGGCGCTCGTGTCGTGATCGGAGTGCTCAGGCCCCGCCGACACGCGTGGCCTCGCCGGCCGATTGCGGCGGGGACTGCTGGGCGAGCGCCTGCCGCAGCCGCTGGTGCAGATCGCCAAAGCCGCCGTTGCTCATGATGAGCACCTGATCGCCGCGCTGCAGGCTGCCGAGCAGTCCGGCCAGCAGCTCCTCGAGTTGTGCGGCCACGTGGGCACGCGCGCCCAGGGACGCGACGGCTGCGCGCGCATCCCAGCCCAGATCGCTCGGGGCGTAGAGCCATACCTCGTCGGCGCCGGCGAGCGATGCGCCGAGCGTCTCGCGATGCACGCCCAGGCGCATGGTTGCCGAACGCGGCTCGAGCACGGCAATGATGCGCGCGGCGCCAGCCCGCCGACGCAGACCCTCGAGCGTCGTGGCGATGGCCGTCGGGTGATGGGCGAAATCGTCATAAATACGCACGCCGGCGGCCTCGCCCACGAGCTGCATGCGGCGCGCCACACCTTTGAAGCGCGTTAGCGCGCGGATCGCCGCATCGACGGCTACGCCGGCATGATGCGCCGCTGCCAGCGCAGCGAGGGCATTGTGGGCATTGTGCTCGCCGATCAGCTGCCAGCTGACCTCACCGACCTGCCGTCCCTGCTGCAGCACCTGAAATCGCGAGAAGTCCCCCTGCGGCTCGCAGGACAGACTCCACAGCGGCGGCGCAGACGGCGTACTTGCCGTCCCGAAGCGCTCGACCGGTGTCCAGCAGCCCACTGCCAGCACGCGCTCGAGACTCTCATCCCCGGCGTGCGACAGAATGCGGCCGCTGCCCGGAACCGTGCGCAGCAGGTGCTGGAACTGCCGCTCGATAGCGCCCAGATCCGGGTAGATGTCCGCGTGGTCGTATTCCAGATTGTTCAGTACCAGGGTGCGCGGGTGGTAGTGAACGAACTTCGCGCGCTTGTCGAAGAAGGCCGTGTCGTACTCATCGGCCTCGATGACGAACAGGGGCGAGGCCCCGAGGCGCGCACTGATGCCGAAGTTCGCCGGCACCCCGCCGATCAGGAAGCCGGGCTCGCGCCCCGCATCCTCCAGGATCCAGCTGATCAGACTGCTGGTGGTGGTCTTGCCATGTGTACCTGCGACCGCCAGCACCCAGCGCTCGCGCAGCACCTCGCGCGAGAGCCACTCCGGGCCCGATGCGTACGCCAGGCCGCGGTCGAGCATCGCCTCGATCACCGGCATACCGCGCGTCATGACGTTGCCCACGAGCAGCAGATCCGGGCGAACGGCAAGCTGCCCGGCGTCATAGCCCTCATGCAGCTCGATGCCGAGCTGCGCAAGCTGCGTGCTCATGGGCGGATACACATTGCGGTCGCTGCCCGAGACACGATGCCCCGCCGCGCGCGCCAGCGCGGCGATGCCGCCCATGAAAGTGCCGCAGACGCCCAGGATATGGATGTGCATCGGAAAACTAGCGTGTCAGTGCCGCGTGGAAAATACCGCGAGGAACAGCAGCTCCTCGACCAGCATCTGGGTGAAGGCCAGTATCACGCAGAACGTCAGCGAGCGCTCCAGCGCGGCGCGCAGAACGTGACCGATTGCCGCCACGGTCCACACCAGCACCAGAATGGCGCAGACATAGCTGACTGCGAGCCAGGGCGGATTGTGAGCAAAGCGCTGCAACAGCCATGCCGACAGGATACTGGGCGCGGCGATTACACACTGCAAGCCAAACAGCGCCGCCGCCGTCTGCAGGTAGCGCTCGCGCCGCCGCGCCAGCGCGAGCAGCGCCCAGTACCACAGCGCGACGAAGGCGGTATCGGCGAGCACCTGTGGCGCCCAGCCGGCGCGCAATGCCGGCAGCGCCTCGCCGAGCGCAACACTGATGAACATATAAGCGGCGATCGTCAGAGGCAGTAAAATGCCGACCGCCGGCAGATCCTGCGGGCCGCGCCGCCACAGCGCGATATCCAGATACACGCGCGCCAGGGTGAACAGATCCGTCATGCCGGGGATTATCAGCGAGCCGCAGGCCTTTGCGCAGTTGTGCGGGCAGCTGCAGGAGCAGCGCGAGCTGGGACTCGACACCGAGTTCATGCGCGAGCGCACCTACTTCGCACAGTTGTGTCTGCTGCAACTGTCCTGGCCGGGGCAGGCGGTCTGCATCGATACGCTGGCGCTTACGGATCTGTCGGGACTGCGGCCGGTCATGCGCTCGGGCACAACGCGCAAGGTCGTGCACGCTGCGCGTCAGGACCTCGAGGTGCTCTGGCCGCTCAGCGGTGGGCTCGATGGGGTCTTCGATACGCAGATCGCTGCTGCGCTGGCGGGATTGCCTGCGCAGATCGGCTATGCCGATCTCACGCACACCATACTCGGCAGAAGTCTGCACAAGAGCCAGACCCGCACCGATTGGTCGCGCCGCCCGCTGTCCGCGGCGCAGATCGACTACGCCCTCGACGATGTGCGTTACCTGCCCGAGCTGGCCGCGCACCTGCAACAGCGCCTGATCGAGCTTGGGCGCTGGAGCTGGTTCGAAGAGGAGATGGCCGAGCTCAATGGCGGACAGTCCTTTCAGGTGGTGCCCGAGGAGGCCTGGCGTCGCCTCAAGGGCATCGCCGATCTGGATGAGGCGCGTCGCACCCTGGCGCAGGCCCTGGCAGCGTGGCGCGAGCATCGGGCCATCCATGCCGATCGCCCGCGCAACTGGATACTGCCCGACCAGGCGCTGCGCGACATCGTCAACAGTGTGCCGCGCAGCGTCGAGCAGCTGGCCTGCATCGCGGAGCTGCCTGAGGGCACTCGCCGGCGCAGCGGCGCGGAGATTGTTGCGCTGATCGACTCGCTCGCACTGCCGCTGCGGCTGCCGGCGCCCGGCGCGCGCCGCCGTCCCGACCCCGCGGAGACCGAAACCGTGCGGCGCCTGGCCGAGCTGACGCGGCAAACCGGGCGCGAGCTGGGCATCGCCCCCGAGGTGCTGGCGACGCGGCGGGACATGGAGCGACTGGTCGCAGGCCTGCGCGACGCAGGGCCCCTCGCCGGCTGGCGACGCGCCGTGATCGGTGAGCGGCTGCTGCAGGCGCTGTAACGCCCGCGCAGGAGCGCCGGGCGGGTAGCGGCAGCGATCGCTGACTAGCCGCTCGCGCGTCGGGCGCCAGGCAGTTGCTCGAGCACGCCAATCACACGCGAAGTGACCTCGTCCACCGGCGCATCGGCGTGCACCACGCGCAGCAGGCCCTGCCCCGAGTAATGTTCCGCCAGCGGCCGCGTCTGCTCCTCATACACCTGCAGACGCCGCTTGACCGTGGCTTCTTCGTCGTCGCGGCGCTGGATGAGCAGCGGATGATCCTCGCAGCGATCGCAGCGGGCCGGGTGCCCGAGCGTATCGGTGTGGATGTTGAACACGCGGCCGCATTTGGGGCAGCTGCGTCGGCCGGAAATGCGCCGCACGATCTCGTCGTAGTCGACTTCGAACAGCACCACCGCATCGAGCGGCTTGCCAATGCCGGCAAGCATCCTCGAGAGCGCCTGCGCCTGCGCCAGGTTGCGCGGAAAGCCATCCAGGATGAACCCGCGCGCGGTATCCGGCTCGGCCAACCGCTCGCGAATCATGCCCAGGACGATCTCGTCGGCCACCAGCGCGCCGGAGTCCATGGCTGCCTTGGCCTTGACACCCAGGGCCGTGCCGCGGGCAACGGCGTTGCGCAGCAGATCTCCGGTGGAAATTTGGGGGATTTTGAAGTGCTCGACCAGGCGCTGGGCCTGAGTGCCCTTGCCCGCCCCCGGGGCACCCATCAGCACGATACGCATCAAGACACACTAGCGGGGGCTTCGCTGCCGGTCAAACCTCGGCGGCAGCCACGGCCGAGGCTCATCGGCTTGCGCCACAGGGTCCGACACGCTGACCAATGCCCCCACACATACCGGGCCGGCGCCGACGGATCTGCCCGCTTGCGGTATGCTGCCGCCGCCATGAAAACCACCCGTGCCAGCCGTGGCGCAGCGCGCCGCTCCGCCGCCGCGCGTCCGGTCCGCGGCGCTTCCCGTCCCGCCGCCAGCAAGTCCGCTGCGCGCCGCTCCCGCAGCCGGGCAGCCCCGCGCAACGCCCTCTACGCGCAGTCGGGCGGGGTGTCCGCGGTCATCAACGCCTCGGCGTGCGGGGTGATTGAAGCGGCGGCGCGCACGCGCGGGCGCATCGGGCGCGTCTATGCCGGTCGCGACGGCATCCTCGGTGTACTCACGGAGGATCTCATCGATGTCTCGCGCGAGAGTGCAGCGACCATCCGGGGGCTGCGCTATACGCCCGCGGGCGCCTTCGGCTCGGCACGTTTCAAACTCAAGAGCCTCGAGCAGAACCGCGCCGAATACGAGCGGCTGATCGAGGTGTTCCGCGCCCACGACATCGGCTATTTTTTTTACAACGGCGGCAACGATTCGATGGACACGGCGCTGAAGATCTCGCAGCTGGGAGCGGCGCTGAACTATCCCATCGCCTGCATCGGGGTGCCCAAGACAGTCGACAACGACCTGCCGCTCACCGACTGCTGTCCAGGCTTCGGCTCGGTGGCCAAGTACATTGCCACGAGCACCCTCGAGGGAGCGCTGGATGTGGCCTCCATGGCACGCACTTCCACCAAGGTGTTTGTGCTGGAGGTCATGGGGCGCCATGCCGGCTGGATCGCCGCCGCCGCCGGTCTCGCCGGCAAGAAAGCCGGCGATCCTCCCCACCTCATTCTGTTCCCGGAAGTACCCGTCGTGCGCGAGCAACTTTTGGCACGCGCCAAGCAATGCGTCGAGCAGCACGGCTACTGCGTCATTGTGGTTTCCGAGGGCGCCCGCTATCCGGATGGCAAGTTCCTGGCCGACGCCGGCACGACCGACGCCTTCGGTCACACCCAGCTCGGCGGGGTCGCGCCGGTCGTGGCAGGGATGATCCGCGAAGCGCACGGTTTCAAATACCACTGGGCGGTGGCGGACTATCTGCAGCGCGCGGCACGCCACATCGCCTCGCGCGTGGACGTGGAGCAGGCCTATGCGGTGGGCCGCGCCGCCGTGCAGTACGCGCTGGCAGGGATGAACGCGGTGATGCCGGCAATTCGCCGGCAGAGCTCACGTCCTTATCGCTGGAAGATCGTCCCGGTGCCGCTGGATCAGGTCGCCAACGTCGAGAAGCCGGTGCCGCGTGAATACATAACGGAGGATGGCTTTGGCATCACGGCTGCCTGCCGCCGCTACCTCGAGCCGCTGATCGGCGGCGAGGACTACCCTCCCTATCGCGATGGCCTGCCTGCCTATGTGCGCATCAAGGGTGTGCGCGTGCGGCGGCGGCTGGGCAGCGATTACAAGCCCTGAGGGCGGGCGGGTTCACCCGCCGCCCGCGCGCGGGACGGCAGGGGGCTGGCGCGGCTGCAGCCTGCGCCCGGACAGCGGCGCCCTATGCTATATTTCGCGGCCGTTTGCCGCTCATCGCTTGCCGCGCCAGTCAGGCTCCGTGTCCGGCACAGCGATAGTAATTCCTAATACATTCGGAGGTCTTTTCTGCATGGTTGCCGCGAATTGGCTGTGGGTGGCGGTTGCTGCCGGCGTGATTGCTGTGCTCTACGGGGCCATTTCCACCTTCTCGATCCTCGCGTTGCCGGCGGGCAACGCGCGCATGCAGGAGATCGCTGCGGCGATCCAGGCGGGCGCCAAGGCCTATCTGGCCCGCCAGTATTCGACCATCGCCATCGTCGGCGTGGTGCTGTTCGTGGTGCTCGGCGTGGCACTGGGCTGGACGACCGCCGGCGGTTTTGCGGTCGGTGCAGTGCTTTCGGGTGCGGCCGGCTTCATCGGCATGAACATCTCCGTGCGCGCCAATGTGCGCACGGCGCAGGCGGCGACAGGCGGGCTGAATCCGGCCCTGCAGGTCGCGTTTCGCGGCGGCGCCATCACTGGCATGCTGGTGGTCGGTCTGGGACTGCTCGGCGTGAGCATCTACTACATCATCCTGCGCCGTTTCGTGTCCGAGGACGCTGCGCTTCATTCACTCGTGGGTCTCGCCTTCGGCGGGTCTTTGATTTCCATCTTCGCGCGCCTGGGCGGCGGCATCTTCACCAAGGGAGCGGACGTCGGCTCGGATCTGGTTGGCAAGGTCGAGGCCGGCATTCCGGAGGACGATCCGCGTAACCCCGGCGTCATCGCCGACAACGTCGGTGACAACGTCGGCGACTGCGCCGGCATGGCTGCCGACCTGTTCGAAACTTACGCCGTCACCATCGTTGCGACGATGCTGCTCGGCGCCCTGACCTTCACCGGTAGTACCAACGCCCCGGTGTATCCACTGGCGCTCGGCGCCGCCTCCATCATCTCCTCGATCATCGGTACCTTCTTCGTGCGCGTCGGGGGCAACGGCAAGATCATGGCGGCGCTGTACAAGGGCGTCATCGTCTCCGGGGTGCTCTCGGCGATTGCTTTCTGGTTCATCACCAAGCAGCTCATGCCCGAGCACCTGAATGCGCTCTTCGGCTGCGCGCTCATCGGCCTGGCTCTCACCGGGGCGATGATCGTGATCACCGAGTATTACACCGCCACCGAGTACAGCCCGGTGCGGCACATCGCGGAGGCCTCACAGACCGGCCACGCCACCAACATCATCGCGGGGCTGGGCGTGAGCATGAAGTCCACGGCACTGCCCGTGATCGCGGTCTGCCTGGCGATCTGGGGCGGCTATGCGCTCGCGGGCATCTACGGCATCGCCATCGCCGCGACCGCCATGCTCTCGATGTGCGGCATGATCGTGGCGCTCGATGCCTATGGTCCGATCACCGACAACGCCGGTGGCATCGCCGAGATGGCGGATCTCCCCGACTCGGTGCGTGCCGTCACCGATCCGCTGGATGCCGTGGGCAACACCACCAAGGCCGTGACCAAGGGCTACGCGATCGGCTCGGCCGGACTGGCCGCCCTGGTGCTGTTTGCCGATTACACCCACAACCTCGATCTGCACCTCGCCAGCACCGGACGTGCGGCCTCGAGCTTTCAGCTCTCCGATCCGGCCGTCATCATCGGCCTGTTCATCGGTGGTCTCGTGCCCTACCTGTTTGGTGCCATGGCGATGCAGGCCGTGGGCCGGGCGGCAGGCGCGGTCGTCACCGAGGTGCGCCGTCAGTTCCGCGAGATCAAGGGCATCCTCGAGGGCACCGGCAAGCCCGACTACTCGCGCGCCGTCGACATGCTCACACGCGCGGCCATCAGGCAGATGATCGTGCCCTCTCTGATCCCGATCGTCGTGCCGATCATCATTGTCTATGCGCTCAACTGGATGCTCGGGCCCGGCGCCGGCATCCGCGCGCTTGGCGGTCTGCTCATCGGCACCATCGTGACCGGGCTGTTCGTCGCGATCTCGATGTGCACCGGTGGCGGCGCCTGGGACAACGCCAAGAAATACATCGAGGAAGGCCACTTCGGCGGCAAGGGCTCCGAGACCCACAAGGCCGCGGTGACCGGCGACACGGTCGGCGATCCCTACAAGGACACCGCCGGCCCCGCCATCAACCCGCTGATCAAGATCATCAACATCGTGGCCCTGCTGCTGGTGCCACTGCTGTAAGACGCAGCGCTCGACAAGGCCCCGGGACTGCCCAACGGTCCCGGGGCCTTTTTTTTTACCGTCAGCCCGCGTTTTACCGCCGCGCACCAGCGGGACTATGCCGCCATCTTCTCCGGGCGTCCGACCGCGAAGCCCTGCAGATAGTCCACCCCGATGCGCCGCGCGGCCTCCAGGGCCGCGGCATCCTCGATGCGCTCGGCAATAACCTTGAAGTTCAGCGTACGCGCCAGACGGATCATCGCGGTGAGCATCGCCTGATTGACGCTGTCGCGCGAAAGGTTCTTGAAGAACGAGCCGTCGATCTTCAGGTAGTCGATCGCGATAGTGCGCAGATTCGCGAACGAGCCGAGTCCGCTGCCGAAGTTGTCGAGCGCGAAGCGGCAACCCATGCCATGCAGCACGCCGACGAAGCGGCGCGCCTGCTCGAGATTGGCCACCACGGCGGCCTCGGCGATCTCGAAGCACACCTGCGCGGGAGTTGCCCCCGTGGAATCGAAACAGTCGACGACGAACTCGAGAAATTCGCCGTCGGCGAGCGTCTGCGCCGAGATATTGATGGCCACGCTGCGCTTGGGTGGCAGCTGAATGGCGCCGCGCCCCAGTGCCGTCAGCGTGGTTTGCACGACCCAGCGGTCCACCAGCCCCATGAGCCGGTAGCGCTCGGCGGCACGCACGAAATCGATCGGGGGCAGCTGCTCGCCGGCATCGTCGCGCAGGCGAATCAGCACTTCCATCGCCGGCCCTTCGTCATTGGCCGCATACGAGGGCACGATGGGCTGGCAGTAGAGCTCGAAGCGGCTCTCGCGCAGCGCGCCCTGCAGCGTCTGCAGCCACTGAATCTCTCCGCTCTGGCGTGCGAACGCCTCATCGCGCGCCGAATAGACCGCGACGTGACCGCCCTGGCGCTTGGCCACGTAGCAGGCCGAATCGGCCGCCGCGAGCGCCTCCTCCATGCTGGCACTGTCGCGGGCGATCTCCACCAGCCCGATGCTCACGCCCACATCGAAGATCTTGTCCTTCCAGACAAACCGGAAGTCCTGCACCGCCCGGCAGACATCCGATGCGATCTGCTGCGCCTTTTCGAGCGGGCAACCCACCAGCAGCATGCCGAATTCATCACCGCCGATGCGCGCCACCGTGTCCGAATCGCGCACCGCTGCGCGCAGGATCTTGGCCGTCTCGCGCAGCATGGCGTCGCCCGCCATGTGGCCGCTGGTGTCATTGATAACCTTGAAGCGGTCCAGATCGAGGTAACACAGCACGTGCGAGTTCTCGCCGCGCCGGGCAGTCTCGAGCGCAGCCTGCAGCCGCCGCTCGAATTCGCGCCGGTTGATCAGGCCGGTCAGCCCGTCATGCGCGGCCTGATACGTCATCTGGCGCGCCAGGCCCCGGATCTCGGTGACATCGTGCAGCAGCACGACTGCACCCAGCGTCTCACCGGTGGGCAGTCGAATAGGCGAGGCTGACAGCTCCACCAGATGCTCACCGTTCCTGGGCGTCCCGAGCAGCACAGCCCTCCGTCCGAGGCTCAGGGGTGTGCCGGCCGAGAGCGCCTGGCGCACCGGTTCGATGAGTACCGTGTGATCCGACTCCTCGGCGACACGTGCCACTTCCTGCAGCGGCTTGCCAGCCGCATCGGCGCTGCTGACGCCCAGCAGCCGTTCGGCCGCCGGATTGAGGTAGTCCACGCGCCCCTGCACATCAGTGGTGATGAGCGCCTCGTAAAGCGATTGCAGCGCCAGCCGCGCGCGGCTCCGGTCCTCGCCCGGCGCGAGCTCGCGCATGCTCTGCGTCGGCAGTACTTCCACCCCGAGAATCAACAGCGCTCGCTCATCGTCGAATTCGATCGGCCAGCTGGAGAGCTCCAGCCGCGCGTTACCGCCGGCGGGGCTGACCAGATCGATCTCGTAGCGCTCGGCGGTGATCTCGCCGGCCAGGCGGCGGCGGACATTGTCGGCGACGAGCTCCGAGTACTCCTGCGGCACGACGTCGGCGAGCCGTCGGCCGATCAGCTCCTCCGCACGGCAGCCCGCGAGCTGGGCGAAGTGTCCATTGGCGTAGCGGATGGTGCCGGCGTGGATGAGTACCGCCTCGTGCACGCGATCGCCCAGGGCGGCGAGCGAGGCCGCCGCGCTCGGCGCACGCTCGAGTGCCGCCGCAGCGCGCGACAGCAGGTGATTGACGGCGGTGACGAGCGCTGCAAGCTCGGGCTGATTGGTCTGCAGCTCGATGCGGCTCTTGAGCGAGCCGCCAATAGCGGTGCGCTGAACCTGCTGCGAGAGCTGCTGCAGGGCCAGGAGCGTACGCCGCTGCAGCAACAGCAGCGCCAGCAATACCAGCGCAGCGATGCCGAACAGCAGGCAGAGCAGAGCAACGATCGACATCGAGTCCGTATGATTGAAGCGACGTTTTCCTTGGTAGGAGGGCCAAGCTCTGCCATCGCCCGCCCGTCAAGCATAGCGAACTGGCGACTTGCACCAGGGTGCATTTCACCATATCCCGGACAACTTCGGTGGCGCCTGCGCGCAGGCGCGCAGCGCCCTTGGCAGGGGCGGCGAAAACCCTTAACGTGGCACGCCCCGTGCCCCTTGGATTAAGTCGAATGTCGACCGATGCCCTGGAACAGATGGTCGAGCAGCAGGTGCGTACCTGGGACGTGCTCGATGATCGAATTCTGGATGCGATGCGCGCGCTCCCGCGCGAGCAGTTCGTGCCGCGAGCCTGGCGCGGCCTGGCGTATGCCGATTGCGAGATCGCCCTGCCCTGCGGCAAGCGCATGCTGCGTCCGATGATCGTCGGACGCATCCTGCAGAGCCTGAATGTGCTGCCGGGCGAGCGGGTGCTGGAGGTGGGCACGGGCTCGGGCTACGTGACGGCCTGTCTGGCGCGCCTGGGTGCCCGGGTGCGCTCGCTCGAGCTGCATGAGCCCATTGCCGCGCAGGCACGCGAGAATCTGGCCACCGTCGGCGACACGCAGTCCGAGGTCCAGACAGCCGACGCCATGGACCTGGCGGAGCGTTCTGCCTACGATGCAATCGTGCTCACTGCCTCACTGCCGCTGTACCAGCCGCTGTTCGAACAGGCGTTGCGGCCTGGCGGGCGGCTGTTCGTGGTCATCGGGGCGCGCGAGCCCCAGCAGGCCAATCTGATCCGCCGCGCCGCCGAGCGCGATTTCGCTCGCCAGCCGCTGTTCGAGACGGTCCTCGAGCCGCTCGAGCACGCACCACGGCCTGCGGCGTTTGGTTTCTAGCCATGGCTGTCCCGGACATTTCGGTTCAGGAGCTCAAGCAGCGTCTGGATGCCGGTGAGGCGCTGCAGCTGGTGGATGTGCGTGAGCCCTGGGAGTGCGCCATCGTCAGCCTGCCCGCTGCGCGGCAAATTCCCCTGCAGCAATTGCCTCAGCGCCTGCAGGAGCTCTCCAAGGAAGGCGCAGTCGTCGCGATGTGCAAATCCGGTGGCCGTAGCCGCCGTGCCGCCCAGTTCC
>DATBPG010000120.1:0-2573 GCA_036561485.1 Steroidobacteraceae bacterium
ACGATGGTGACCGTCTCGAATCCGCGGTGCGGATGCTCTCCCACCCCGCGGCGCGAGCGCGTGGGCTTGAATTCGGCCGGACCCGCATAGTCAAGCAGCAGGAAGGGCGACAGGTGCTCGGCCCGATCGTCGTAGGTGAACAGCGAGCGTACCGGGAAGCCATCGCCGACCCAATGCCCCTGCGGCGGATCAAACACGGCGACTATGGATTTCATGCTCTCTCTCCAGCGAAGCGGTAATGCCGGCGGCGCGGATGCTGGCGGCCGATCAGGCACTATTTTGGGGGCGACGGGGACATTTGCAATGCTTTGCAGCTGCCCTGCTCGCTTTACGAGCCGGCGACCTTCCGCTAGCCTTGACCGATGCTGAACCACTGCCCGTCGACGCCCAAGTCGAAGCGATGCCTCCTCCGGGGCGGTTCGGTCCTGTCCGCATTGATTCGACACCTCTAGCGACTCACTGCGATCACCCTGAACGGTCCCGCCGGCGACGGACGGGGCCTTGAGTGTTGGGCGCTCGTCCTCCCCGGGACCCTGGAGAACGAGCATGCCCCATCGACCCGTCCGCCTCCCTTCTCCCGCGCGCCTCGCCATTGTCGGGGCCACCGGCGCAGTCGGAATGGAACTTCTCAGCTGCCTTGAGCAGCGGAACTTTCCGGTCCAGCAGCTGCGACTGTTTGCTTCGGAGCGCTCCGCCGGCCGTCGTCTGAAGTTTCGCAGCGACACGCTGCCCCTCGAAGTCCTGCGCCAGGGTTCGCTGAGCGATGTCGATCTGGTGCTCTGCTCCGCGGGCAGCAAGCTGGCCGCTCGTTACGCGCCGCAGGCGGCCGAAGGCGGCGCCATCGTCATCGACAATTCCTCGGCCTTTCGCACGCAACCGCAGGTGCCGCTGGTAGTCCCCGAGGTCAATCCCGAAACACTCGCAGCACATGCCGGCATCATCGCCAATCCAAATTGCGTGGCCATCATTGCCAGTCTCGCGCTGCGCCCGCTGCAGCGCGCAGCAGGCTTGCGCCGGCTGAGCATGGCGACGTATCAGGCAGCGTCAGGGGGCGGCGCCGCCGCAATGCAGGAGCTGCTGTCGGCCACGCGCGCGGCGCTGTCCGGCGAGTCATTCGCCCCGCGGGTGCTGCCGCATCCGTATGCATTCAATCTGTTCAGTCACAACAGCGCGGTCGATATGGCCTCGGGACTGAATGAGGAGGAAATCAAGGTGACGCGCGAGCTGCGCCGCCTGCTGTCCTCACCGGCGCTGCCGATCGGTGTCACCTGTATCCGCGTACCCGTGCTGCGTGCGCACGCGATGGCCCTGACCGTCGAGCTTGATCGTGCGCTGAGCGTGGCGGAGGTACGCCGCCTCATGGCCGAGGCCGCGGGGCTGCGGCTCGTAGACGATCGCGAGCGCAACCTCTTTCCCATGCCTTTGGCCGCCACCGGTATCGATGAGGTGCTCGTCGGGCGCGTACGCACGGACGGCAGTGACCCATCGGGCCATACCATCGCCTTGTTCGTGGCGGGGGATCAGCTGCGCAAGGGTGCCGCGCTCAACGCCGTGCAGATCGCCGAGCAGCTGATGCTCTGATGCTAGGGCCCGGCGTAGGCGTGCTGCACGGACTGCGGCAGATTGCGCAGTGTCTGCCAGCCGGAGTATTTGTGCGCAAACTCGGTGGCAATCGCCTGGCCGGCCTGCGCGGCGCTCATTCCCTGCGACTTCAGCGCGCTGGCGCGCGTCTGCAGGTCCACGAGAAACGCCCGCTCCTGCGCAATGAGCGCCTCGCCGCCAAAGCCGCCGTGGTCGGGAAGGATGATGCGCGGATGCAGCGCTGCGATCTGATCGAGGACGGCAATCCAGCTGCGCGGGCTGCAGCTGCTGCAGGTGAAGTTTGGCGAGACCTCATTCTGAACCACATCCCCCGGCAGCAGCACACCGTCCTCGGGGATGAATATGATTTCATCGCCCTGCGTATGCGCCGCGCCGTAGTAGCGCAGTTGCGCATGCACGCCGCCGAGATCCAGATCCAGCGCGCGATCGAACAGCATGTCTGCCCGTAGCGGAATGTCGCCGTTGAGCAGTGTCCTCATCGGCGCCGAGCGCGATGCGAACAAGGCGTCCAGGCGCGCACCGTTGACTTCCAGCTCGTCCTGCTGTGCGCGGTTGCGGATCACGGTGGTTTCGGCGGGGAACCCCCCCTGTCCGGAGGTGTGCTCGGGATGAAAGTGCGTCGTTGTCAGATAGAGCCGCTGCCCGTGGGTGCAGAGCGTGCGGGCCGCACGCGCAACGAGTGCGCCATTGCGGGCACCGACGCCGGTGTCCACCACCAGCGTTGCCCGCTCGCCGACCACGATGCCGATAGTGGGAAAGCCGCGGATGACATACACGTGCACCGAGACGCGCTCGGGCGCAGTCTCCGGCAGCATCGGATCGGTGATGATCGGCGTCGGCTGTGCCCGTGCAGCCATCGCGTACGCCGTCCCAAACGCCAGCGACAACGCAGCGACCAAGGGCTGCCAGGTCCGGGCGAGCATGGTCCACCCCCAAATTCATCCCCGCGCGGGCCGACAGTATAGCGATCA
>DATBPG010000121.1:0-19072 GCA_036561485.1 Steroidobacteraceae bacterium
AGCGGCTCGAGCGCGAGCACGACCCAGGGCAGCGGCGGCGGCACGGGCACCGCGCAGTACAGTGTCGGCGGCAGCGTTACCGGACTGTCGCAGAATGGGCTGACCCTGGCCAGTGGCAGCAACAGCGTGAATGTGCCCGCCGGCGCCACGAGCTTCACGCTGCCGAGCCTGCTGGCATCGGGCGCCATGTATTCGGTGCTCGTCAAGACGCAGCCCCTGGGGCAAACCTGCGTGGCGCGCAACGAGTCGGGCACCATTGCCCAGGCCAGCATCACGAGCGTGCAGGTCAGCTGCACCATCAACTCCTACACCATCGGCGGTACGATTACCGGCGTCAACGCGAGCGGGCTGGTGCTCGCCAACGGGACCGATACCGTCACCGTGCCGCTGGGCGCAAGCACCTTCCTGATGCCCACCCAGCAGCCGATGGGCACTGCCTACACCATTACTGTGCAGACCGCGCCGACAGGCCTCGCCTGCCAGGTGTCCAGCACCGGCACCGGCACGATGCCGGCAGCGCCAGTCACCAATGTCATGGTCAGCTGCGGACAGTGGACCTGGATCAATGGGGCCAGTGCCACCGGCAGTGCGGGCTCCTACGGCACGCTGGGCAATCCAAACGCAGCCAACGCGCCCCCGGCGCGCTCGGGTGCGGTGAGCTGGACGGACCGCAGCGGCCAGTTGTGGCTATTCGGCGGCGTCGATGCCAGCGGCTCACTGAATGATCTGTGGCGGTACGACCCGGTCAGCGCGCAGTGGACCTGGATGGGCGGGGCCAGCAGCTCGAACGCGACGGGCCAGTACGGCACCCAGGGTCTGGCGGGCGCAGGCAATATCCCGGGGGCGCGCCAGGGCGCGGCTGGCTGGGTCGACGCTGCCGGCAACCTGTGGCTGTTCGGCGGCCAGGGCTATGGCGCCAGTGGCGCGAGCGGGCTGCTCGATGATCTCTGGGAGTACGACACCGTCAACGGTACCTGGGCCTGGGTCGCCGGGGAGTCCTCGGCGTACGCGATGGGCGCCATGGATCCGGCCGGCGAGCCCGGTCCGCGCAGCGGCGCGCTCAGCTGGCGTGATGCCAGTGACAATTTCTGGCTCTTCGGTGGCAGCGGCACGGCGGCCAGCGGCGCTGCCGGGGCCACCAACGATCTGTGGGAATACAGCGCCGGCAGCTGGACGCTGGTGAGCGGCTCTCAGACACCGGCCGCGCACGGTATCTACGGCACTAAGGGCACGGCGGCCGCGACCAATGTGCCTGGCGGCCGCACACTCTCGAGCGGCATGATCGACAGCGCCGGCAACCTCTGGCTGTTCGGCGGACAGGGCTATGCCGCCGTGGGTGGCAGCGGGGAGCTCAACGATCTGTGGTCCTTCTCGCCCACGTCCAAACAATGGACCTGGGTGGGCGGCTGGAATACCGTGAACGGCGCCGGTGACTACGGCACCAAGAGCACCTCCAGCGGCAACCTGCCCGGCGCGCGCTTCTCAGCCAGCGTGAGCACAGACCCTGGCGGCAACCTCTGGTTGTTCGGCGGCACCGGCTTCGACGGCGGCGGTACGCTGGGCGCGCTCGGTGACCTGTGGGAATACGACATCGCCGCGGCCAAGTGGATCTGGATGGCTGGCTCGCAGACCCGTGCCAACGTCGGCAGCTATGGGACCCAGGGCATGGCTGCGCCCGGTAATGCACCCGGTGCGCGCGCCGTCGCAGTGGCCTGGATGGATGGGAGCGGCAACTTCTGGCTGTTCGGCGGACAGGGCCTGGCCACGACGCAGACTGCCGGAACATTGAACGATCTGTGGCAATTTGCCCCCTGAGCCGCTGGCGCTGTGTCGGACCACTGCGCGGTCCGCAGCGGGGGAGTCCGCATCGCAATTGTCGGCGCGACCGACGGCGACGCCTCGTCCGGCGTGCCAACCTCATGGCTACTTTCCTGCATCCTGCGAGGAGGCCCCATGAGTATGCTCGACAAGGTCGTCGCCGCCGTCACCCCGATGGAAAGCGACGAAAAGCGCCGCGAGGCCCGCAACAAGGCACGCGCGGCCGCCGGCACCAGCGACTGGCTGGCGATCATTCTGCAGCATCACGATCAGATCGAGATCGCCTTCGATACGGCCAAGGCGGCTCGTGATCCGGTCAGCGCGCGCGCGGCCCTGAAGGAGCTGGCCCTGATTCTGACCGGGCACTCCAATGCCGAGGAGTCGGTCATCTATCCGGCGCTCGCATGGTGCGGCGAGAAAGGCAGCGCCAGCATGGGTTATACGGAACAGTCTGCCGCCAAGACGCAGGCCGGCGAGCTCGAATACCTCGATCCGATGAGCCAGGAATTCGCCGAGAAGCTCGAGCATCTGCGTGGCGCCGTGCTGCACCACATGTACGAGGAAGAGAGCAGCCGCTTTATCGACCTCAAGCAAAAGATGCCCGAGGCTCAGCAGGCGCACCTGACGCAGCGCTTCCGCGAGGAGTTCGAGCGCTACGTCGGCACCGACGCGAGCTGGAGCGGTGCCCCGCGTACCGGCAGCAGCGCCAGCACCGCCACGAGCGCCGCTGCGGGGCTGCGACCGGCCCCCGGCAGCGCGCACTAGCGCAGGGTGGTTCGCGTGCGCGACCGAGGGCTGCGCGCAGGCGCGCCCTCGAGCGCGCGCATCAGCGCTGCGGCACCGGCCGGTGCGCGCACCTTGGCGTCATTGTCGAAGTACACGTAGACATCCCGGCCCGCCGGCCGCGGCGGCGTGGCCGGACCGACGCGCTGCGCAGCGGGGGCCTCGCGACCGGCGGCCCAGGCGCGCACGCGCGCTGCCCAGGTCCTGATCGCCGCAGGTCCATAGCCGCTGGTGTAGAGCTCGCGTGAGCCGTGCAGACGGCAGTAGACGAAGTCGGCCGTCAGATCCATGAGCAGGGGCCACTCGACCGTGTCGGCACACACCAGCGCCACGTTGTGCCCGCGCAGCAGGTCCAGGAAGACGGGGTCACGAAAGCTCTCGTGGCGGATCTCCACCGCATGGCGCAGCTGCATCGGGCTCTCGCAGCGCAGCCAGCTGCGGCCGCTGACGCGCGCGTCGTGCCGCCGTGCCAGCGCCACGGCTTCGCGGGTGTCGCGCGGCAGGCGACCGAGGAACTCGCGAAAGCGCGCCGCGTCGAAGCGCAGCGTCGGTGGAAACTGCCACAGCAGCGGCCCGAGCTTGGCTCCCAGGCGCAGGGGGCCGGAAGCCAGAAAGTTTGCCAGCGGCGCCGCCGCGCGGCGCATCTTCAGCATGTGCGTGATGTAGCGCGGACCCTTGAGCGCGAACACGAACTGCGGCGGGGTCTGTGCGTGCCAGCGCGCAAAGTCGTCGGGGCGCTGCAGGCGATAGAACGTGCCGTTGACCTCGATGGAGCGAAAGCGCTCGGCAGCGAAGGCGAGCTGCGCGTGCGCAGGCAAGCCAGGTGGATAGAACACCCCGCGCCAGGGCGGGTAGTGCCAGCCCGAGAGGCCGATGCGGATGTCACCTGCCCGCCCTGCCATGGAGTTGCCCGAGCAGACCTTCCGGCAGCGCCTAGTGCCCTGCGTCGCCCGCGCCCGCGGCGGGCAGCGCCGTTGCCAGCTTCGGCGCGCTCGGCCAGGGCAGATCCGTCAGCACGATGTCCAGGCTGATCTTGGCGCGGCAGGCCCACAGCACCTCTCGTGCGCTGAGCTCGTGACCATGATGATCGTAGATATGCCGATAGAAGCTCAGGGTGCGCAGCAGGCGGCGCGTCGCGGTGAGCCGCTTGATGAGCCGGCCGAGCGGACCCAAGGGCTTGAGCTTCAGATAGCAGGGATGCAGTGACAGGTGCAGTGTCGGGCGGTGTGAGCGCAGCCAGTGCGCCATCGTCGGAATGATCGCGTATTCGCCCCCTTCGATATCCATCTTGACGAAATTGACATCGCGTATGGCGTACTGCGCGACAAAATCCGCGAACGTCAGCGCCTTGACCGTCCAATGAGTCTTCTTTTTGCCGAACAGAAGGCTCGAGGTGGAATCGCCGCCCTCGCCGCGACTGCCGAAGGCGACGTCGCCCGAGTGCGTGGCGATGCACAGATTCGCCAGCCGCACGTTGTCGCTGAGTGGCCGGTTCAGCTCGATATTGCGCTCGAGTTCGCGGTAGGCGAGCGGATCGGGCTCCAGGCCGTAGGCATTGCGCGCGATCTGGCAGCCATAGAGCAGCGTGGGGCCAATCCAGCAGCCGATGTCGAGGTAGCTTTGGGCGGGCTCGAGGAAGCGCTCGAAAATGTCGAACGTGGACGGCTCCCAGCTGCCGCGGGCCACCTCGCTCCAGAAATCCGCATGTCGCGCGGCCTCGACGCGCAGCGGCTGCCCGCGCAGCGTCAGCTGCATCGGCGCGACGTGCGGATCGGGCGAGGCGTGCATCAGGAGACGCCGCCGGCGCGCAGCTGTGGCGCCAAGGGCCTGCGACGCGTTGCCGCGGCCACCGAGCCGAAGAACAGCGATGCCACAACGGCAACGGCCGCCTCGATGTAGAGCATGGCGGCAGGTCCGAAGTGGGTGCGCGTCGCTCCGTCAACCAGCGTCATGTAGGTGATTGGAATATTGGACAGGCACGCGAGCACATTGTACTTGGTTGCTGCCGCACCCGTGCCGATGGTCTCGAGCGTCAGCGCCGTGAACGCGGCAAAGACCCAGCCGGAGAAAAAGCCGTAGAGGCTCACGAAGATGACGAAGGTGGTTGGAGTGCGCGGCGCGAGGCCCATGGCCAGCGCGCAGGCCGCCAGCGTCAAGCCGGAGAGCACATAGCCTGCCTTGCGATTAATGAGGTCGAACAGGTAGCCGCCCACGAGGCAGCCGGCGGCCGTGATGAGCCCGCTGAGCAGACCATTGACGAGTGCCACGGTGTCCGCGGTTGCATGCCAGTCCCCGGCGATGGCGGACCAGAGATTGGAGGCGGCCGCCGTCCCCAGCGGCATGAATACCAGCAGCCCGGCGAGCAAGCCCGCGCGTGAGCGGGCCAGCGACCAGACGTCGCGTGCGGCTTCGCCCAGGCGCCCCGCAAGGCCATGCGGGTGCGTCTGCTGGTGAAGGGCCGGCACTGCCCCCAGAGCCGCGCAGCAGCCGATGCACACGAGCGCGAGCACAGCCCCGCCGCTCCAGGCGTTGAGGTGCTGGGAGAGCCAAAGGCCGGCGCCCCCGCCCAGGCCCTGTCCGCCCAGCCCGCCGGCCTGGCACCATCCCCCGGCGCGTCCCTTCTGCTGCGCCGAGGTGCCATGCGCCATGAGGTTCTCCGTCGCCATGCCCACGATGCTCAGGGCAAGGCTGGTGAGAAACACCAGCACGTCCAGCAGCCACAGCTGCGCAGCATGCGGGGGCACGAGCGCCATCGCCAGAATCAACGCGCCGGTCGTGGCCGCGCCGATGACATACCAGCGGTGGGTGCTCAGCGTCGTGTCGACGATCGGCGCCCAGAGCACCTTCCAGGTCTGCGGCAGATACAGCAGCGCCACGAGCCCCGCAACCTGCGAGATGCTCAGGCCCTCGTGCGGCAGTAGGTAGGCGAGTGTGACGACCACGTAGCCGTTGGCGATGCCGAAGGGCAGATAGAGCGCCAGAAAGATGCTCGGATGCGCGATGGCGCGTGCGCCGTCGGGCGGGGAGGACGAGGCCATTGCTAGCGCGATCGCTCCACGCCGAATACCGAGCGCCCGCCATAGGCCGCCGAGTGCTCGCGCTCGCGCGTGAGCAGGCGCTCGAAGCTCTCGGTGCGACCCGCGGGCGCCACCTCGTGCGCGCTGAGCGCGCTAGCCTGCGCGTGCTCGAGCGCGCGTGCCTGACGATCCAGCGCATGAATCGCCGTCAGCTTGTCCGCGCGCCCCAGCTGTGCCGCGGCCAGTGCGTCCTTCAGCACGCGCAGCGTCTCATCATAGACGCGCAGGGGCACGGGAAAAGGATGGCGGTCCTTGCCACCAAGCGCCATGGAGAAGCGTGCGGGATCGGCGAAGCGAGCCGGTGCACCGTGAATGACTTCGGCCACATGGGCCAGTGCCGCGACCGTGCGCGCGCCCACTCCCGGCGTCAGCAGCAGCTCGCAGAAATCGCGCGGGTCGCGTTCGGCCGCGGCCGCGAGCGTCGCATGCAGACGCGGCAGCATGACGTCCGAGAGGCGCACATCGTGATGGCGGGGCATGACCAGATGCGGTAGGGATGCGGCAGGCTCCGGGACGCTCTGTGCCGCAGGCGCGAGCTCGGGCGCGGGGGCGGCGAACAGATCCAGCGCCAGATTTCCCTGGCGCGAGGCGAGCTGGCGCAGCCAGCCGACGGTGCGGTCGGGCCCCTCGCGCAGCAGCGCCAGCTCCGCGCGTCGATTGCGTTCGGCGCGCGCATCGGCGAGGTTGACGATGGCACCCCCAGCGCGGCCCTGGATCGCCGCATGCGGAGAGTCCAGAAAGCCCTGCAGCCCCTCCGAGAGCCAGTGATAGCGGCGCGCCTCGCGGCTCTCGGTGTTCATTCCCTGCTGAACCACACTCCAGTGGCCCTCGACACTGACGATGAAGCCGTGCAGGTAGAGATCGTAGCCGTCCTGAACCGCTGCACTGTCGATCTTTGCCACCAGACGGCTGGTACGCGCCAGGGCTGCCCCGTCCAGGCCGGTGCGCTCGCCCACCTGCGCGAGCTCCAGGGGCGTCGCGCGCGAGTGACGCCCGCGCCCACCGCACACATACAGGCCCAGTTCGTCCTGCAGGGGGTTCAGGCCGCGCTTGAGGGCGCCGAGCACACTGGTGGTGATACCCGAGGAGTGCCAATCCATGCCCATGACGGCGCCGAAGGACTGGAACCAGAAGGGATGGGACAGGCGGCGCAGAAATTCATCACGTCCATAGTGATGCACGATGGCCTCGGCGATGACGCGCGCCAGCGCCGCCATGCGCGTGGCGAGCCAGGCCGGCACACGCCCGCCATGCAGGGGAAGATTGGCGCTGCCGGTACGCTGGGTCACGCGCCTAGTCTGACAGGCTCTGCCCGATTCCGATAACGCGCGGCGGTTCGCTTCAGTGCGGCAGCGAAGCCGCCAGAGCGGAGTAGCCGGTCCACACGAACTCTATGCCGATGCACATCATGATGAATGCCGAGAGGCGCACCATGACGTCAATCCCCGTCGCGCCCAGCACGCGCGCCATGCGCTCGGCGAAGCGATACGCGACATAGATCGACACCGCGATCGCGAGCAGGCCGATGAGCGCGCCGGCCGCATGCAGCGCGGTCTGCGTCGCGGCCAGCCCTCCGGGCGCCTTGCGGCTGCCGATGGCGACCGCCACCGAGATCGAGCCTGGTCCCACGGTCAGCGGCATCGTCAGCGGATAAAAGCTGCCCGCCGCCGGCGTGTCGTGCCGGGGCATGCTCGTGGCGCTGTGGTCGGACCATTGCTCCTGTGTCAGCAGTTTCCAGCCCAGCGCCGTGACCACCAGGCCGCCGGCGATGCGCACGACCGGGGTCTGGATGCCGAAGAACTCCAGCAGCCACGGGCCGAAGAGCATCGAGCCGAGCAGCAGTGCAAAGCCGTTGATCGCCACACGCCGTGCGACGCCACGACGCTCCTGCGTGCTGTATCCGTGTGTCATGACGAGGAAGAAGGGCGCGGCCTCGAACGGGTTGACGATCGGAAACAGGCTCGCGAACGTCAGTAGGAAAGCGCTCACGATACTGCTGGTCATTGCGGCGGCCATCCCGCCTATTGTAGTCACAAGCGCCGCCGACTAAGGTCCGCCGCATGGCCAGCGTTCCCCTGAAGGGCAGCGAGCGTGAGGCGCTCGCCAGCGCGCACGCGCTGCATGCCGCTGATCCGCACGAGCGTCTGGAGGTGAGCGTCTTGCTACGCCCGCGCGCGCAGGCGCAACTTCAGGCGCGCCTCGGCGCACTGCATGCGGCCGGGCGTCGCGCGCTGCGCCCACGTCCACTCAGCCGCGAGGCATTCGCGCAGCGCCACGGCGCCAGCACAGCCGACATACGCGCGGTGCGCCGCTTCGCGAGCGGCCACGGCCTCACGGTCGTCGCCGCGAGCGCGGCGCGGCGCACGCTGATGCTCTCGGGCACGGTCGCTCAGTTCAACGCCGCCTTCGGCGTCGAGCTGCAGTACTTCGAACACGCGCAGGGCAGCTTTCGCGGGCGCAGCGGCCCGCTGCATGTCCCCGAGGAGCTCGCGGAGCTGATCACCGCGGTGCTGGGGTTGGACAACCGTCCGCAGGCCAGAGCGCACTTTCGCGTGCTGAAGCAGGCGGCTGTGCAGAGCTTCACGCCCCCGCAGGTGGCCTCCCTGTATGGTTTCCCGACGGCCACGGGCGCCGGCCAGTGCATCGCGCTCATTGAGCTCGGTGGCGGCTTTGCGCCGGCGGACCTGAAGAGCTACTTCGCCTCTCTGGGCATCGCGGCACCCAAGGTCGCGGCGGTGTCGGTCGATCACGCGCGCAACGCCCCCGGCGGTGGCAGCGACGGACCGGACGGCGAGGTCATGCTCGATATCGAGGTGGCGGGCGCCATCGCCCCGGGGGCGCAGATCGTCGTCTACTTTGCGCCCAACACCGACGCCGGCTTTCTCGATGCCATCACCACGGCCGTGCACGATACGACCTGGCGCCCTGGAATCGTGTCGATCAGCTGGGGCGGCCCCGAGTCGAGCTGGACCCAGCAGGCGATGAGCGCAATGGATGCAGCGTTGCAGGCCGCGACCGCAATGGGGGTGAGCGTCTGCGTGGCCTCGGGGGACAACGGCTCGAGCGACGGCGTCGCCGGCGGCGGCGCGCACGTGGATTTTCCGGCCTCCAGTCCCCACGCGCTCGCCTGTGGTGGCACGCGCCTCAGCGCCAGCGCTGCCGATGCAATTGCGAATGAGGTGGTCTGGAATGACGGCGCACAGGGGGGTGCCAGCGGCGGGGGTGCGAGCCAGGTGTTCGCGCTGCCCCCCTGGCAGCAGGGCCTGTCGCTGGAGCAGGAGGGTGTGCCCGCGGCACTGGCCATGCGCGGGGTGCCCGATGTGGCCGGGAATGCGGATCCACTGACGGGCTATCGGGTGCGCGTCGATGGCAGCGATCTGGTCATCGGTGGCACGAGCGCCGTGGCCCCGCTGTGGGCGTCGCTCATTGCACGGGTGAGTGAGTCCACGGGCCGCGCCCCCGGTTTCTGGAATCCGCAGCTCTATGCTGCCTCCGCTGCGCTGCGCGACATCACACAGGGCGATAACGGCGCCTACGAGGCTACGACCGGCTGGGATGGCTGCACCGGGCTGGGCAGTCCCAACGGCGCGAAACTCGCCGGGCTGTAGCGCGTGCAGACCGACATTCCCGCGCGCCTGGACCGGCTGCCCTGGAGCCGCTTTCATCTGCTGATGGTCCTTGCGCTCGGGATCACGTGGATCCTCGATGGGCTCGAGGTGACCATCGTCGGCTCGATCGGTCCGGCCCTGCAGAGTGCCGCGACGCTCTCGCTCTCGGCCAGCGAGCTCGGGGCGGCGGGCTCTGCCTATGTGATCGGCGCCGTCGGCGGGGCGCTGCTGTCGGGTTGGGTCACCGATCGCTATGGGCGGCGGCGCGTGTTCTACCTGACGCTGTGCGTCTACCTCGCCGGCGTCGCGGCGACTGCCCTGTCCTGGAACTTCTGGAGCTTCGCGCTGTTTCGCGCGCTGACCGGGGCGGGCATCGGCGGGGAGTACTCCGCGGTCAACTCCGCCATCGATGAGCTCATTCCGGCGCGCTATCGCGGCCGCATCGACCTTGCGGTCAATGGCAGCTTCTGGCTCGGGGCGGCGGCCGGTGCGGGAGTGTCGCTCGTCATCCTCAACCCTCACTGGTTGCCCGCGAGCATCGGCTGGCGCGTGGGCTTCGGGCTGGGCGCGGTGCTCGGCCTCTCGGTGCTTGCGCTGCGACGGCTGGTACCGGAAAGCCCGCGCTGGTCCATCACACACGGTTACAGCGAGCAGGCGCAGCGCACGCTGCGCGACATCGAGCAGCGAGTGGTTCGGGACACCGGCAGCGCGCTTGCCCCTGCGCAGGGCATGCTCGAGATCCATCCGCGGCGTGTCTTCGGCCTGGGAGTCATCTTCCGCTCGATGCTTCAGACGTATCGGCGCCGCAGCGTGCTGTCGCTGGTGCTGATGACGGGGCAGGCGTTTCTCTACAACGCAGTGTTCTCCACGTATGGGCTGATCCTGACGCGTTTCTATCATGTGCCGGCGGGCCGCATCGGGCTCTACATGTTGACGCTCGCGATCGGCAATCTGACCGGGCCGCTGCTGCTCGGACCGCTGTTCGACACCCTCGGGCGCCGTCGCATGATCGCCGGCACGTTCATCCTCAGTGCACTGCTGCTGCTGCTGACCGCCATGCTCTTTGGCGACGGCATGCTCACGGCATTCACCCAGACTGGCGCGTGGATGGTGATCTTCTTTTTCGCGTCGGCCGCGGCCAGCTCCGCCTACCTGACGGCCAGCGAGATCTTCCCGCTGGAAGTGCGCGCGCTGGCCATCGCCCTGGCGTACGCGAGCGGCACGGCCCTGGGCGGCAGCCTCTCGCCGCTGCTGTTCGGCTGGCTGATCGGCTCGGGCGAGCGCTGGCATGTGGCCGGCGGCTACGCGCTCGCCGCAGTGCTGCTGCTGGCGGCCGGCTGCACCGAAATCTTCCTGGGCGTCGATGCCGAAGGGCGCTCGCTGGAGTCGATTTCCGCGCCGCTCGCGAGCGCGGTATGAGCCGACCGCGCACCGTGCGTCGCGGCCCGCGGCGCACGCTGTGGCTTGGGCTACCATGTACGCATGGATTCCTATGACGTAATGGTGATCGGGACGGGACCCGCCGGGGAGGGGGCGGCAATGATGGCCGCCAAGTCCGGCCGGCGTGTGGCCGTGATCGAGCGCTTCGCCGCGGTCGGCGGCGGGTGCACGCACTGGGCCACGATCCCGAGCAAGGCACTGCGTCAGGCGGCCAGGACACTGCGCGCCGCGCGCGACAATCCACTGCTGGCGCCGCTGCGAGGGCAGCTGAACATCGACTATCCAACGCTGCTCTCCAGCGCTTCGGGCGTCATCGAGGCGCAGACGGCGATGCGCCGGCGTTTCTACGAGCGCAACCGCGTACCGGTGCTGAGCGGCTCAGCCTGGTTCGCCGATGCGCACACGCTCGAGGTGCGCACGGCGCAGGGCACGGCCCGGCCTGTGCGCGCCGAGCATATCGTCATCGCTACCGGATCGCGGCCCTACCATCCGCCGGAGCTGGATTTCTCCCATCCGCGCGTGCGCGACAGCGACAGTATCCTGCGCTACGACGGCAATCCCTTCGTCGTCGCGATCTTCGGCGCGGGTGTCATCGGCTGCGAGTACGCCTCGATCTTCCTCACCCTGGGCTGCAAGGTCACGCTGATCAACACGCAGGAGCGGCTGCTGTCCTTTCTGGACGATGAGATCACCGAGGCGCTGTCCTACCATCTGCACGAGCAGGGCTGCGTGATCCATCACCATGAGCAGTTCTCGCAGCTGCACGCGCGCGAGGAGGACCTGGTGCTCGAGCTGCTCAGCGGGCGGCGCATCCGCTGCGATCTGCTGCTTTGGGCCAACGGGCGCACCGGCAATACCGACGGCATGAATCTTCCGGCTGTGGGTCTGACGCCCAACTCGCGTGGGCAGCTGCCGGTCAATGCATACTTTCAGACCGTCGTGCCGAACATCTATGCGGTCGGCGATGTCTGCGGTCCGCCGGCGCTGGCCAGCGCTGCCTACGTGCAGGGTTGCCGCGCGGCGCTGCACCTGGTCGACCCGGCGAGGGCCGCGGCACACCCGCAGCTCATCCCGAGCGGCATTTACACGCTGCCCGAGATCTCCTCCGTGGGGCTCACCGAGCGCGAACTCATCGGGCAGCGCATCCCCTACGAGGTCGGGCGCGCGAGCTTCAAGAGCTTGGCGCGCGCGCAGCTGGCCAATGAACGCATCGGCATGTTGAAGCTGCTGTTCCACACGCAGACATTGCGCGTGCTCGGCGTGCATTGCTTCGGGGACGGAGCCGCGGAGATCGTGCACATCGGCCAGACCGTCATGGCCGGCAACGACATCAACAACGTGCGCTTCTTCACCGAGACAACCTTCAACTATCCCACCATGGCCGAGGCCTATCGCGTCGCGGCCTACAACGGCCTGAACCGTCTGACGTAGCCGGGGCTACCGACTAGAACGAGAAGCCGGCCGCCAGGATCAGCGCCTGGGGACCGAAGCTCACATGGGTGGTGCGCATGACCCCGGCGGTGTCGGCGACCAGATTGGTCTGCACTTCCGAGAAGGAATAGGAGGCGTAGAGGCTCCAGCGCCGATCAATGCGGTAGGTCAGGCCCACGGTGCCGACCGGTCCGACCGAGGAGGTCAGTGACAGGCGCGTCGGGCCGCCGCTCGCGGCGTTACCGAACGCCGTGGAATTGCGGTCATAGAAATTCGTGTAGTTGATGCCGACGCCGATATAGGGACGCAGATGGTGCTCGGGGCTCAGGAACACATAATTGGCAACCAGCGAGGGGGCGAACCAGCGCGCCGTGGAGATCACCTCGCCGTTGTAGGGCACCGAGCCGAGCCTCGCGGGGCCGCGACCTACGGTCTTGGTGAGCGGCGGCACGCCGAAGGCGAGCTCCACATCCAGGTGATAGAAGAACTCGCGCACGTAGGCCAGATACGGCGTCTGCACGTCCTGAACCTCCAGGCCCACTCCGGCCGGGACGTAAGGCCCCGAGAGGTCCCGGGCGTGCACGTGATACATGAGGTCGTACAGTCCCACGCGCACGGTGTTCGGAGGGGGCAGCTCATCGCCGCTGTCTGCCCGCGCACTCTGGGCGCTGAGCAGCGCCAATGCGAGCAGCGCGGGACCCAGGAGCGCCGGAGCAATCCTTGCAAGGCGTTTCATGATTACCTGCTCCCTACAGCGCCAGGACTTGGGCGAAGAAGGCACGCGCGGCGAGCGCGCAGAAGGGCGCGACTGCAACGTGATAGCCCTCGACGAGCTGCTCTGCGGCGGCGGTGACCGACAGGCCGCCCCCGGGGGCGGTCTGCAGAAAGGCGAGCTCCTGCGCCTCGCTGCTCTGGAAGGCTCCCTGGATCGCTGCATACGGTCCGGAGGGGCCGCCGGCCGGATCCACATCCAGCGTGGATACCGTGGGTACGCCGCTCCAGAAGGCCGCCATGGTGCCGGTGTTCACCGCATAGAAAACGGTCGGGTCGTTCTCGCCCCCACACATGAGCAGCGGCGCGCCGGGTACCATCGAGCCGTACCAGCTGCGCATGTCATTCAGATAAAAAGCCTTGCGCAGCGGATCGGTGGGTACGGCGTGGGCGAGCGCGGGGGAGGGAGCCATTCCGGTCAATGGCGTGTCCTCGCCGTCCGGATCCGTGGCGGCATCTTCGGCGTAGGCGACGCGCGTGGCGTTGTTGATCAGATAGGGATTGCCGAAACCCAGATCGAAGATCGGCGCTTCCGGGCTGCTGGTGGGGGCAGGCTCAGCGAGCGCCGCGGTCAGCTCCGCCGACAGCATGGCACTGCCGGGCACCGTGACCATGGGCGTCGTGCTGTCGAACAGGGCGGTCTCTGGCAGTTTGTTGCTGGCAAACAGCGTGCCGATGGGCGTCGCGTTCGGCAGCAGCGTGTCGATGCCGCTCGCATAGGTCGAGGAGTAGAGGTCGCTGGGGCTGCTGTAGAGATTGCCGTACTCGTGCTGGTAGCTCGTGGTGAGCAGCGGCGCGAACTCGGTGGACCCAAGGTTGACGTTGCCGAACATGAGGGCATCGCCGAAGGCTTCGAACGCATACGGTCCGGAGCCGCCAACGGCCGCGGTGACGCTCTGGCCGGCGGCTTCCAGTGCCTTGACGGTGGCGACGGCGACGTGACCGCCCTCCGAATAGCCGGTCACGAGCAGCTTGCCGCTGTCGGTCGTGCTGGCTGAGAAGGTGTGCGGCAGCGCTGTGCGCGCCGCCGCCAGGATGTCCATCATCTCGCTGCTCTGCTGGATGGCGTTCAGGAACGGGTGATAGCCGAGCGTCGAGATGTCGTAGCCCGCATAGTTGGGAGCCACGACGATGTAGCCCTGCGCTGCGAACATGGCCGCGATCAGGGCCCCTTCGGTATTGGTCGGATCGGTGATGTTCGCGAGGTTGAGCAGCTTATTGGTGTTAGTGGCGTGCGCATAGAGCACGATCGGACGCGGTCCCGAGCAGCCGGGGGCCGTGCCCGTCGGAACCATCATCGCGCCCGAGGACTCGGTGCTCTCCCCGGCCCCACCGACCGTCCAGAATTTCAGATAATAGAAATCCACACCACAGGTCGGTGCCCCGGTGAGCTGCAGCAGCTGTGCTCCGGCGCTGCTGGCACCGAGCTGAGCCTGAAAATCCGCGGCATCCAGCGAGGCGATGCGCAGCGGCGGATTCTCGACCAGGCTGCCGCGCGTGGTGGCACTGCTGACCGTGGAGGTGGTGCTGTCGGAGCCGCAGGCGGCCAACGTTACCGCAGCGGCCAGGACCACAGTGGCGGCGCAGATTCTCTTCATGGGCAGCTCCCTTGCACTCACCGGGGGTGCTCAGAACCCCCGCCGCTCGCGTCGTGGCAGAGTGTAACGCGCCCGTACCCTGCGTGCAGGGGCGATGGCGCGCGACCCGTGCGTCGTTGCATGCTAGAGCCAGCAACGGACAGTCCCATCCAGCGCCAGCGGGCGCGTCGGCCGAGGGTCAGATGCAGTACAAGGACTACTACGCGGCACTCGGCGTGGCGCGCGATGCCAGCGAGGAGCAGATCAAGCAGGCGTACCGCAAGCTCGCCCGCAAGTACCATCCGGACGTCTCCAAGGAGCCGGATGCCGAGGCGAAGTTCAAAGAGGTCGCCGAGGCCTACCAGACGCTCAAGGACCCGCAGAAGCGGGCCGCCTACGATCAGCTCGGCAGCCACCGTCCGGGCGAGGATTTCCGGCCACCGCCGGACTGGCAACAGCAGTGGCAGGGCCCCTTCGATGAGGGATCATCCTTCAGCGAGCAGGTGGACCTGGGCGATCTGTTCGCGCATCTGGGCGCGGGCTTCGCCCGGGGTGCGCGGGGGCGGGCCCAGATGTCGATGCCAGGGCGTGATTTCGAGGTGGCAGTGCCGATCAGTATCGAAGAGGCTTTTGCCGGCACGCACATCGATCTGGACCTGGCCATGCCCGAGTACGACGAGCACGGTCGGGTGCGCCCGGTGCCACAGGCATTTCGCGCGCGTATACCCAGGGGCGCCACACAGGGCCAGCGTCTGCGCCTCGCCGGCAAGGGTGGCCGCGGTTTCAACGGCGGTCGAAACGGCGATCTGTACCTGGATATCTCGCTGCGTCCGCACCCGATCTACCGGGCCAACGGGCATGATCTGTACCTGGACCTGCCGCTCGCGCCCTGGGAGGCGGTACTGGGCACTTCCGTGGAGGTGCCCACGCCCGGGGGTGCCGTTCGCCTGAAGATACCGGCGGGCACGCAGGCCGGGCAGCAGCTGCGTCTGCCCCGACGCGGCCTGCCCCGGCCCCGGGGCGAGCCCGGGGATCTGTATGCCGTCGTGTCGATCGTCCTACCGCGCGAGGCCAGCGAGCGCGAGCGCACCCTCTATCGTGAGCTCGGCGAGGCCTCGAGCTTCAATCCGCGCGCACACCTGTCGCAGGAGGGTAGCCATGCGCATTGATCTGAACGAGGTCATCTGGCTCGAGGCAGAGACCCTGTCCTTCGATGAGTTGCTGGAGCGCTCGGGGCTGCCCGCCAGCCTGCTGCAGGAGCTGGTGCACGCCGGGAGCATCGAGCCGCTCGATCCTGCCGCGGCGCCGCCTCAGTATGGAGCCCGGGCGCTGACGGCGGCGCGCCGCGCACACCGTCTGCACCAGGATTTCGAGCTCGATGCCTCCGCGCTGCTGCTGGTGCTCGGGCTGCTGGACCGGTTGGCCGAGCTCGAGGGACGGCTTCATGAGCTGCAAGTGAAGCTGCCTCGGCGACTGGGGTGACACACAGCCTGCGAGGGCGCGACCGGCTACGCGCAGGGCTGGAAGGATGAGCGTCGCGGCAGAGTGAGGAAATCAAGGCCTCAAGGGTGCCCCCCGGGCACCCGCTGGGTGCCGCGACCACCCGCCGCGTCCAAGACGCGGACGGCGTGTTACTGCATCGCGGGCGTGTTCGCCGAAGGCACTCCGACCGTCAACGCGGTATCCACCTCGACCTCGGCGGCCAGCCAGTCTTCCGCCTCGTGTCCGGGCGCGAAGCCGCGGCGCTCGGCGCGGAAATAGGCGGCTTGGGCGATCAGTGCGCGGCGGCGTTCCGGATCGATCGGCGGTGCGGCGCCGACCGTAGCCTTGCTAGCGGGCTTGCTCGAGGTGCTCTTACGCGTGCTGCGGGCGTTGGGTGTAGTCGTTACTGGCATTCGTCACTCCTGTCCAGGTAGATGGATGGTTGGCACCATGCGCGCCTGTCGCTGTCTCGATGCATGCGCGTCTCGTCGATGCCATCGTTGCTCGTTGCAGGCAATTGGATCTTCACTCCGTTTAACCATAAAGAGCAATGGTCAACAGTGTCGCCAGATAAAGACTTCAGCAATTGCAAAGCGTCATCGTGCCGGCGATGCGCCCTGTGGCAAGCGCCGGCCGGCTGCGCATCAACCGATGCGCTCCCTATCAATGATTGAAACCATCGGCGATTGCCCGTGGCACAGCGCGGTTCGATGGCCGCGCGGCGTTGCGCCGGCGTGATGCCGGCGGCATCCGGCGCGCACGCGGTGTGGCGCGCGCGGCCTGCTGTCAGGTCGTGAGCGACGCAGGCCCGCAGGCGATGCGCGCATCCGCGCCGTAGATGAACCAATCTACACAACCATAGTCGAGCTCCGTGCTCGCATCGCGAAGCCCGCTGGCTTCCAGGCGTTGGCTGAGCGAGGAATCGCTGGATTGTGCGAAGCCGACGCGCGGCGAGCTGGCAGCCGCAGGCGACTGTTTGGAATTATCGGGAGAAGTCATGGAACCGGCCCCTACTGACTCTCGTGTGAGTCGTGCGCGCAGTCTAGCGCCGGATTGGGGAAGCCGCAGTAGGACGATTGCGAGCTCGCGGTGCAGCACATTAGTAGATGTTAGGGAGGTCATCAGCAGCCACTGCGCGCAGTCGGTGGGACCTCACGAGCGGCGCATTCCTACAGCGGGCCTGCGGGCGATGCCGGGCAGGGTGTGCAGTGCGGCATGCCAGCAGATTCCATGGCGATGTGATAAGTCTTCGGGCAAGCCACGCGGAGAGCCGGACATGAGCATGGACAACAACGGGGTGTCGATGTGGGCGCGCGCCGTCGCGCTGCTGGATGAGGCCGAAAGACGCCACCGGCGCTTCTTCGAGCTGTTGTCATCGGCTTCTGCGCGGGCACCCGTATGGGAGCCGCCCGTGGACATGTTCCTGCTCGACCGGGAGCTGCGAGTGGTGGTGGCGATGCCCGGCGTGCGGCCCGAAGACGTTTCGGTGGAGCTCATCAGCGGCGGCCTGCGTGTGCGTGCGCAGAGCCGCTGGGCTGTTCCGCCCGGCAAGGCACGAATCCTGCGTCTGGAAATTCCGTACGGACAGATGGAACGGCGCATCGAGCTGCCTGCCGGTCGCTATGAGCTCGCAGCGCAGGAGTTCTACGCCGGCTGCATGCAGATCCGCCTGCTGGGGGACTGGACATGAGTGGCCCAGAGGGCGAGAGCGCACCGGCCGAAGGCGCCCCGGTCGCGACGACGAGTAAGGCGGCCGACGCCGCGGCCGGCAGCGCGCAAGGCGAGGATGTGCTGATCATCCTGCCCGTGCGCAATTCGGTGCTGTTTCCGCAGGTGGTGCTGCCAATCGCGATCAGCCGCGAGCGCACGGTCGCCGGAGCGCAGGAGGCGGTCAAATCCCATCGGCGCGTGGGCCTGCTGCTGCAACGCGATGCCGCGGAGGAAGACCCCACGGCCGAGGGGCTGCATCGCATCGGCACGGTCGCAAGCATCGTGCGCTACGTGACCGCGGCCGACGGCACGCATCATCTCATCTGCCAGGGCGAGCAGCGATTCAGCGTGCTGGACTTCGTGCAGCGTGACCCCTTCTGGGTGGCGCGCATCGAGGAGCATCCCGAGCCGACCACGGTCAATCCGGAGATCGAGGCGCGCGGGCTGCGGCTGCGCGAGCTGGCAGGGGAAGCACTGCAGCTGCTGCCGCAGGTGCCTGCCGAGCTTGCCAGCGCCATTCGCGGCATCGAGTCGCTGCCGGCGCTGGTGGACCTCATTGCAAGCTTTCTGGACCTGAAGCCGATCGAGAAGCAGGAGGTGCTCGCGACCTTCGGCCTGCGCGAGCGGCTCGACGTGGTGCTCGAGTTTCTGCGCCAGCGTGTGGAGGTGCTGCGCATCTCGCGCCAGATCGATGAGCGCACGCGCGCGGCCTTCGACGAACGGCAGAAGGAGGCGGTGCTGCGCGAGCGGCTGCGCCAGATCCGCAGGGAGCTCGGCGAAGATGAGGAGGGCGGCGGGGAGTCGGCGCAGCTGCGCGAGGAGCTCGAGCGAGCCGCCATGCCCGCGGAGGTCGAGGAGCACGTGCGCGCTCAGATAGGGCGCCTGGAGCGCATGGGCGAGGGCAGCGCCGAGTACTCGATGATGCGCTCCTGGCTGGAGTGGATGCTGGCGCTGCCCTGGGGCAAGCTCGATCAGGAGCAGATCGACATCGAGCGTGCCCGCCGCATCCTCGATGAGGATCACTTCGGGCTGGAGAAGATCAAGCGGCGTATCCTCGAATTTCTCGCGGTGCGTAAGCTCAATCCCGAGGGACACAGCCCGATCCTGTGCTTCGTCGGCCCCCCCGGGGTCGGCAAGACCTCGCTGGGACAATCCATCGCCCGCGCCGTGGGACTGAAATTCGTCCGTGTCAGTCTCGGCGGCGTGCACGATGAGGCCGAGATTCGCGGGCATCGCCGCACCTACGTCGGGGCCCTGCCCGGCAACATCGTGCAGGCACTGCGCAAGGTGGGCGTGCGCAATCCCGTCATGATGCTCGATGAGGTCGACAAGGTTTCCGCCAGCTTCCAGGGTGATCCGTCCTCGGCCCTGCTCG
>DATBPG010000122.1:0-6216 GCA_036561485.1 Steroidobacteraceae bacterium
CGCCTGTGCGGCGACCAGCACCTGATCGTAGGCGCTCTTGGCCTCCGGCGGCAGCGAGGGTGTCAGGTCGATGCGATCGACCTCGACGCCGAGCGGTGCGCCGGCTGTGGCGAGTGCCTGCAGGCGCGCATCGACGGCCGCCAGCAGCCGATTACGCACCTCGGCGCGCAGCGACACGGCGTTGGTGGCCACACCGTTGCCGGCGACGGCCTGCTGGACGTCGGGGACCACGAGAAAGTCGTTCAGATTGCGACCGGCCGTGACCGAAACCGTGCTGGCGCGGAAGAGGCGATTGAGTGCCGCCGGCACGTGCTGTTCGGAGAGCGCAAAGGCGATCGGATCACTGATGCGATAAATCAGCGTTGCCGACAGCAGCACGGCGTTACCGTCGCCCGTCATGTAGGCCGAAGCGGTGGCCGGCAGTGCGCTGTCGTCACTGCTGGGGCCGATGAGTCCCGCAGCTTTCTCAGTCGGTGCGGCCAGGGCCGGCACATCCTGGCTGAGCTGACGTTCCGGTCCGGGCAGCAGCTGCACCCGCTCGATCGGCCGCGGCCAGGCAATCAGCAGGCCCGCCTCCTGCGTGCGCACGATACGGCCAAAGCGCAGTACGACTGCCTGGCTGTCCGAGGCGATCTGCCGCACATTGCTCGTCAGCCACAGCAGCGCCAGCAGCGCCGCAGCGATGTACACGGTGCGAAAGCCGATCGCCACCGATTGCGCGATGGGGCCGGGGGGCGGTACGGGGGGTGGCCCGACGGCAATGGCGCCGGGGCTGACCTGAGGATGCTCGGGCTGCGCATTCATGGGTGGATTCCGGGCAGCTCAGGGTTGCGAGGCGGCCAGTGAAGCGCCGGCCGGCGCGCGCGGCGCGGTGCGCGCGTGCGCATGGGCCGGCGCGTGCGCGGGCGCTGCGCTCGAGGCGGCTGCCGGCAGATTGCCCGCGTTGCCCGGGCCATCGACCAGCACGCGGAAGGGCGCCGCATCGGTGCGCAGAATCAGACTGGTGTTTCGTCCCACGATCTGTCCGAGGGTATCGAGCGAGCGCAGCGTCGTGTAGAGGCCCGGATCGCGCTTGTAGGCGTCGGCATAGATGCCCGCGGCCTGCTGCTCGGCATTGGCCTCGATGCTCGAGGCCTGCTCGCGTGCCTGCGCCACGACCTCGCGCGCATCGCGATCGGCGTCGGCGCGGATGCCTGCCGCTTTCTGCAGGCCGGCGGCCGTGACCTGAGCGGCCGCGGTCTCGCGCTCGGCGCGCATGCGCGCCACCGTCGCCGCAAGCGTCGCATCGGGCAGCGTCATGCGCTCGATGCCGATCTGCCGGATGTCGATTCCATAGACCTGCAGCATGCGTGCGCGCACCTGTTCGCGCAGCTGCTCCTCGAACTGATCCAGATGCACCTTGCCCGGATCGGTGTTGACCACATCGGCCATGGAGAAGTTGCTGGAGGTGTTGTGAAGGGCGGCGTTGACGAAACTGCGCAGCTGCCGGGCGGCCTCGTCGGGCTGATTGCGCACCGAGCGCAGGAATTGCAGCAGCTGCCGGGAGTCGTCGGGGACCTGCCAGGCGGCGTACGCCTGCACCAGCAGTCGCAGCCCATCGCGCATGCCCACGTCCTGCAGTCCCGTGGAGGTCGTGCGCAGACGCAGGTCGATCGGGATGGCGCTCTCGAACGGCGCGGGCCACTTCCAGGCGAGTCCGGGCTGCGTGACCACGCGCACAGGGTTGCCGAAGCGGGTGATCACTTCGGCCTGCCCGGCCGGCACCATGACGATGCAGGCAGCGGCGATCGCAGCCAGCAGGATGAGCGTGGCCACGCCCGTGCGCAGCCACGGCTTGATGCTGTGATGGTCGTCGTGATCGTCGGGGCCGCCGTGGTGGACGGGCGGGTGATCGTCGGGCTCGTTGTGATGATTGAACATCGTCGTATCCGTGTCTGCCGGTGCAGATCAGTCAGCGTTGGTGAAGGCGGGCTCGAGCTCGATAGGCGGGCCCGCCGGCTGGGTCGAGGGGGTGGCGGGTGCCGTGGTGAGCCCGGCGGCCCCGGCGCCCTGCGCGATCGGTCGCATGTCGATCATGGGTCCGTTAGCGCTGTTCAGGCGGTGATCCATGATCGTCAGCGGTTTACCCCTCAGGGCCGTCGTAAGACTTGCATACAGCCGCTCGAGCACGAAGGAGCGCCCATTCTGCGCATAGGCGCGCCGGTCGATCGAGAAACGGTAGGCGGCCGCGTTCGCGGTGTCGCGCGTCTCGATGGCCTGCGCATTGGCGGCGGACAGCAGCTCGTGCGCCTCCTGCTGCGCCACGCCCGCCGTGCGTTTGGCGCGACCGAGCTCATCGGAGATGCTGGCCCGGGAGTTGATCTCGGCCGCCTGCACGGCGTGGTAAGCCTCGGCCGCGCCCGCCGGCGGGTGAATCTCCTCGATGAGGACCGAGACGATGTCGGCACCGGTGTGGTAGGCGGCGATATCGCGCGAGAGCTCATCACGCAGCTGCCCCGCGACGTCCTCACGCTGCGCGTACAGCACTTGATCGAGCGTGCGCGAATTGAAGTAGCGCAGCACCAGGCGACTGGCGTCCTCGCGGATCAGGGCCTCCGGATCGGAGACGGTGTAGATGGACTGCAGCGCATCCTGCTTCGACAGGCCGACACGATAGAGCACGTAAATTTCCGTCGCGACGCTCTGGAAGCCCTGACCGGTGCCCTGGCTGGCGACGAGGTAGTGCGCCTGATCCGCATGCGCGCTCTCCCAGAGGCGGTTGAGCGACAGAGGAGGGGTGGCCTCCGCGGAGATCAGCTGCGTGCTTGCCGGTTCGCCCGGATGCGCTCCCGGGAGGGAAGCGGCCAGCTGCTCGCGCAGCTGCTGTCGATACTGCGTGTAGTCGATGCCCTCGGCCGCGAAGACTTCCGGCAGCTCCGAGAGGCTCACCTGGTCCTGCTCCGCCGTCTTCTGCAGCTGCGCATTCACCTGAGCATCGGAGACCTCGGCCAGCGCGGCGCGGCTCACCGCCTGCGTGCCCGCAGCTGCACTGGTATCCACGCCGATCGCCACCGAGTGAATTGCGCCGTATTCCACCGTCCGCAGCCGCCCAAAGGGCCAGGGCAGCAGCAGATGCAGCCCAGGCCCGTAGACGGCCACTGGCGCGCCAAAGCGCTCGTAGACACCGCGGTGGGTCAGGTCGATGAGCTTCAATCCCGACAGACCCCAGCACAGCAGCGCCGTGCCGAACAGAGCCGGGAGGATGGCGGCGCTGAGGAACGAGAGTGCCCAGCTGCGCGCAAAGTCCAGACCGAAATGTGTGCGCAGCAGATTACCCGGGGCACGCGGGCCGCCGGTGAGCAGGCCGACGATGACGCTGTCGGCGATCGATCTGGCATCGCCCGGCTGGGGTGGCGGCAGGAACAGCCGCGCCAATGCCCGCAGCGCCAGCTCCAGGGCGACCAGCGCCGGCACCCATAACAGCACCAGCTCCGGCCAGCGCATCCAGCGGAGTGCAGCACTGCGGCCGATCTCGGCGCACGCCGCTGCCGCCAGCAGCACCGTGACCAGCAGCAGCAGCCGACGCAGCAGCGGCGCCTCGGGCAGCTGTGGGGCCGGGAACTCGTGCATGACGCGCTCGGCCATGAGCGAGACGAACGCGATCGCAAATACGAAGGCAGCCGCGATATTGGCCGCGGTGGCATCGGACGCAAGGGCTGTGCGCGGCCAGAGCAGGCGCATCGCCAGCCACACGAGGACAGCGCCCAGGGGGACGATGAGTGCCTGACCCTGGCGCGCGACGAAGCCCGGGTCGGCGAACGACCAGCGCGTGCGTTGGTGGGGCACCAGGCGGCTCGGCGCACTCGCAGCGGTGGCGGCGCTGGTGATTCGCGCCGCAGCAGCGGCGTGCGCGGCGGCGTGCTGCGCGCGCGCTGCGGTCATGGCGAGGCTGGCGGCGAGCGCCGTCAGGGCCAACAGCAGACTCGCCAGCACGATCGCCCCGAGCCCGCCGCTGACGACTTCGCGTGCCAGCAGCCGGGTTTGCGGCAGGATGTTCGACGGCAGCGCTGCGCTCAGCAGCAGCAGGATGACGGCAACGGTCACGCTGCCGTACAACCAGCACAGCCGCCGGACCAATCGCTGCGGTCGTGGCAGCAGATCCGCGGCGCGCTCCTCGTTACGTCTTTCCACGTTGCTCTCTCGAGCCCCCGTGAAGGGGCATGTTACCCGGCGGCTGGGTACCCCCCGGTAGTATACACCTGTACTCCCCTATAGTATCGGGGTGGCGGGGAGGTGCGCATCCGTATATGACGCAGTGCGCGTTGCACCGGCGCCGAAAAACCCGATGCCGGCCATACATCGCCTAATACGCACGCCACGGCGTGCACCCTCGCGGCGAGTCATCGCAGCGCGCGACGGCTCGGCCGCCATGGCCCCCTCAGCTGCGATCCGGGAACGCCAGCGCAGCCAATAGATACGTGACGGCGCCGAGGGAGACGATCCAGAAGCTGCTCGGCCAGTCCGTATAATATGCCAGCCCCAGCCCCGCCCAGGCATCCACCAGCGCCAGTGCGACCGAGGCAAGCAGCCCCCAGCCGAGCCGGCGCGTCAGCCGCTGCGCGGCGGCGGCCGGTGCCACCATCAGGCCGAAGACCAGCAGTACCCCGACGATCTGGGCGCACTCGGCGGTCACCACGGCCACGACCACGAGAAACAGCACCGAAATCAGGCGCAGCGATACACCCTTTGCCTGTGCAAGCTCGGGTTGCAGCGTGCTGAACAGCAGCGGACGCGACAGCGCCGCGAGTGCGGCGAGACTCAACACCGTGAGCGCGGCGAGAATCTCGATGGTGGCGCGATCCACGGCCAGCAGGTTGCCGAACAGCAGTGCCGTGGCCTGCCCCGCGTAGGCGGTATAGAAGTGCAGGAACAGCAGGCCGAGGCCGAGCGAGAGCGCCAGCACGATGCCGATGGCCACATCGCGCCCCTCGAGCTGCTCACCGAGCAGCCCCATGCCGGCGCCCGCGCAGACGCTGACGATCAGCATGCCCGAGAGCGGGGAGATGCCGACCAGCACGGCGCCGGTGGCACCGGCGAAGCCCACGTGCGCGAGCGCATGACCGGCAAACGTCTGCGCCCGCAGCACCAGGAAATAGCCGGTGCAGCCTGCGACCACCGCCACGAACGCGGCGGCCGCAAATGCATTGCGCATGAATTCATATTCGAACATCCGGTTGCGCCGTCAGTGCCGGTGCGGATGGCGATGCTCGTCGCGTTCGATCTCGAGGCTGCCGGACATCACGAAGATGCGGCCGTTCACGTGCACCACATCGATGGGAGAACCGTATAGACGCGACAGCGCCGGCCCGTTGATTACCTGATCGACGCTGCCGAGGGCGACGTGACCATTGCCGAGGTACAGAACACGATCCAGAGCCTCGAGCAGTGGATTGAGCTCATGCGCGGTGAACAACACCGTGATGCGCAGCTCCTGCTGTATACGCCTGGCCAGCTCGACGACGCTGCGCTGATGGTGTGGATCGAGGCTGATCAGCGGCTCATCGAGCAGCAGCAGGCGCGGCTCTCCCAGCAGCGCCTGCGCGAGCAGCAGGCGTTGACGCTCGCCTCCGGAGAGCTCAGCCAGCGAGCGCGAGGCCAGTTGTCGCGCGCCGACCAGTTCCAGCGCCCCATCGATCTGTCGGCGCGACGCCGCGGAGGGCAGCGGCAATCCCCAGCAGTGCCCCTGCGCGGCGCCGGCGACGAAATCCCAGCCACACAGCCGTCCGATCGGAGCCTGACTGCGCGTCTGGGGCATGTAGCCGATGGCTGGATTGCCGCGCGCCGCCGGCGCCCCCAGCACGCGGATGGTTCCCGAATCGGGCCGGACCAGCCCGAGAATGGCGCGCATCAGGGTCGTCTTGCCCGCGCCATTGGGGCCGAACACCCCGACGAACTCTGCGTCCTGCAGCATCAGGCTGACATTGTCCAGCACCTGCTGTGCGCCCATCGTGAGCGAAACGTTCTGCAACTCCACGGCGCTCATCAGTGCTTCCCTGCCAATGCCTGATTCAGATCGGTCAGTGTGCGGCGCATCCACGCCTGGTAATTCAATCCGGCCGGCTCGGTTTCGCTGACCGCCACCAGGGGAACGGAGGCCTGGCCGGCGATCTGGAGCATGCGCTGGACGACCCCGCCGCTGGTCTGTCGATTGTAAATGAGCACACGAACCGCATGGGT
>DATBPG010000123.1:0-6810 GCA_036561485.1 Steroidobacteraceae bacterium
TAGAAGATCTGCGCATCCGCCCAGCGATACGGCAGCAGCATGGAATTCTGCGAGAAGGGAGCGTTGCCGGCCAGCGGCGTTGACATCAGCTCATCGACGATCCCGATGATCGGCGCCGGCGTATTGTCCGGGACGATCAGCACCGTTCGTCCCAGCACCGAGCCGCTCGCCTGCAACCGGTGCGCCGCAGCCTGCGTGATGATGACACCCGGCAGGCTGCTAGCCTTGTCCCCGAGACCATGGCGATCGACGATCTCGGACGGGTGAAAATTGCGCCCCGCCACGAGCCGCAGCCCGAGTGTATCCAGACCGCGATCGTCGACCATGTACACCATGGATGGCACGCCAGAGCGTGGCTTATCCGGATCCAGTAGCAGCACCTCTGCCATCACCGGACCGCCGAGCGGATGATCGTTGGACACAGTCGCATCGACAACCTCTGGCAGAGAGCGCAGCCCTGCAAGGTCCGTCTGCTCGCGTCCGGCCAGATCCCCGCTCGAGTCTACCCAGCGATTACTGATGACGAAGACATCGCTTTCATCGCTCACGCCGCTCGCTCGGCGAGCCTGTGCCGTACGCTGCTCAATGATGAACAACGCATTACAGAGCACCGCCAGGGTCACCGCGATCTGCAATGCGATCAGCGCCGCGCCGACCTTGTTACGGCGCAGCGCCGAGAGGATGGGGCCCCAGTGCATCGCTACTCTCCCGTCAAATCCTACTGCGCCTTCAGCTGCGCCGCCGGCTCGACCTGCATGGCCCGCCAGGCCGGATACAGCCCCGCCAGCAGCGTCACCACGAGCGCGAGGAGCAGCGCAATCGCGACATCGCTGCCATGCAGATGCGTCAGGACCGACAGATCACGCGGCAGCTCCAGTCGAGAACCGGCCAACCCGAGCTCGATGAGGCCCAGGCCGACGAGCCCGCCGACCAGGCCGATCATGCCGGCCTCGACCATGCCCTGGACAAAGATGGCCGGTCGGCCCGCACCGAGCGCGCGGCGAACGCCGAGGCTGCTGGCGCGTGCCATGAATTTTGCCAGCATCAACCCCGTGGCATTGAGCAGGCATACCGCGAGTACCGCGAAGGACACCGAAGTCAGCGTCGTCACCGCTGGCGGCGTGACATCGTTGTAGGCAAGCCATTCGGAGACATCCCGAAGCGCGACATGCGCAGGCCAGTGGAAGCGTCCGAGCTGGCGTTGTTCGGCGGCGTAATTGGTCAAAAACGTCCGGTAACGGGCGGCCGCCTGGGCGCCGTGCAGCTCCACCCAGAACTTTATCCAGATGCAGTTGGATCGCAGCATTCCGTCCCAGCCCTTGCCTGGGCCGGGCCGATCGCAATTGAAGTTGCTGGAGGTCATCATCTGGCCATCGATCGCACGCGTGAATGGCAGAAACAGCTGATCCGCGCCGCTGAAGTTCTGCTGGCCCAGATCGTAAAAGCGCGGGCTGGGCTGCCAGTTGTTGATCACTCCGATGATGCGATAGGGACGATTGTTGATCGTGAGCGTTCGGCCGACGCTGTTGGCGCCGGCGAACAGCTGCTCATTGAGCGCACGCGTGAGCACCACGACCGCCGCGTGCGCGTCATCCTCGGCACGCCCCCACGGAGCACCGAAGCGAAAGGGCACGTCGAACATCGCAAAGAAGTCGCTGTAGGTGGCGCGTGCATTGCCCTGCAGAGGAATCTGGCGCCTATCGGGTGGAGTGATGGACACGGTCGCCGGATACATCTCGGCCTGACGGATGCCGCGGTGTGCCTGCATCAGCGCCTGCGCATCGCTATAGGTCAGGTCCGGAGGCAGCCGGTCACGCGCCTGCGGGGGTGCCCCCGGCTGCGGTCCGAAATTGTCGATCTGCGGCACGAACAGCTGCGAGGACTTCTGCGGAATCGGATTGCCGCTGGCCGCCCGGAAGATCGTCACCATGGTCATCGAGGCGCCGATGCCCACGCCGATCGCCAGCACCATCAGCGCCGTCAGCACGACATTCTGCCGCAGGCTGCGAAGCGCCAGGTTCAGGTAGTAACTGAACAAATGGCCCCCGGGGAGACGCTCTAGTTTGTGTCCGACCGCATACGCGGCAGCGTCTCTCCGGAGCGAAGTATGATCCCGTAATCGGCAAACCGGAAGTTGCCCGGTGCCACATCACCGCAGGCGGACAGGGCGGAAGCACCATGCGCGTATACACTGCCTGCGTCTGGGGTCGTTATCTGACACCCAGCTGCTGAGCGTTGGTTGTGGTTGTCCCGCCGTCAGTTCATCGACGCCGGCGCATCCGGCGCCGTGCCGCCCGCGAGCAGTCGTTCCACGTCGACGGCATCGAAGCGATAGGGCCGGCTGCAGAATTCGCACGTGACCGTCACCGCACCTTCCTCGGCAAGGATCGAGCGCAGCTCCTCGGATCCGAGGGATCGCAGCAGACCCGTCACACGCTCGCGGCTGCAGCGGCACTCGAAGCGCACTTCGGTCGGCGAGAACAACCGTACGTCGTGCCCTCCGCAGAGCTGATGCAGCAGCGGCTCGGCTTCTGCGGACTGCAGCATCGGTATCGGCAGCGCGCTCAGCTGACGCTCGATCTGCTCCCAGGCCTGCTGGGAGCGCGCCGCCTGCGCCTCGCCCTGCGCTGCCGCGCCCGGCATCTTCTGGAGCAGGACACCGGCGGCGTGTGTCGCCGAGGCACTCAGCGCAATGCGCGTGGGCAGCTGCTCGGAGCTCGCGAAGTAATTTTCCAGACAGGCCGCAAGGCTTCCGCCCTCGAGGGCGACGATGCCCTGGTAGCGTGCCGCGCGCTCCTGCGCCTCGACGGTGACGGCCAGCCGCCCGCTGCCCACCAGCGCGCCGAACGCGGCGGTTTCGACGATTGCGTCGGCGACCGCAGGCGGCGCGGCCTGCGGCTGCACGGCCGGCAGCTGTATTGCCTCGCGCAGCTCTGCGACCGCCCGCACGCGAAAATCATGCGTGCACTGGGCAAGCAGCAGCCGCAGCGGCCCCTGCCCCTCGAGCTGCAGGCTGAGCGTGCCGCGGAACTTCAACGTCGCGGCCAGCAGCACGCTGGCCGTCAGCGCCTCGCCGAGCAGCATCTGCACCGGTGGCGGATAACTGCGCAGGCGCAGCAGCTCACTCCACGGCTCATCGAGCCGTGTGCAGAAGCCGCGCACCGGATGATGCTCGAGCACGAAGCGGCGCAGAGTGCCACCGCCCCCCAACTCAGCCACCCAGCTTCTTCTTGAGCAGCTCGTTGAGGCGGGCAGGATTCGCCTTGCCGCCCGTGGCCTTCTGAACCTGGCCAATGAAGAAACCGAACAGCTTTTCCTTGCCGGCGCGATAGTCGGCAAGCTGCGTGGGATTGGCGGCCAGCACCCGATCGATGGCCGACTCGATGGCCGACTCATCGGTGATCTGCTTCAGCCCTCGCGCCTCGATGATGGCGTCGGCCTCGCGGCCCTCGTCCCACATCGCCGCGAGCACGTCCTTGGCGATCTTGCCGGAGATGGTATTGTCGAGCACGCGCGCCAGCAGCCGCGCAAGGCTCCCGGGGCTGATGCGGCTCTGTGAGATGTCCACCCCGTCGCGGTTCAACAGTCCCGAGAGCTCGCCCATGACGGTGTTGGCGGCGAGCTTGGGCTGACCACCCAGATCGCGCACCACGACCTCGAAGTAATCGGCCAGCTCCATGCTGGTCGTGAGCACGCCGGCGTCGTAGGGTGAGAGGCTGTATTCACTCATCAGCCGCTGCGCCTTCTGATCCGGCAGCTCCGGAAGCGTGGCGGCCACGGCATCGATGTAGGGCTGATCGATCTCGACGGGCAGCAGATCCGGATCCGGGAAGTAACGGTAGTCGTTGGCCTCTTCCTTGCTGCGCATCGAGCGCGTCTCGCCGCGGTCCGGATCGTAGAGGCGCGTCTCCTGCACCACCTTGCCGCCGCCCTCGATGAGCTCGGTCTGGCGGGCAATCTCGTAGTTGATGGCGCGCTCGACGTAGCGGAAGGAGTTGACGTTCTTGATCTCGGCACGCGTGCCGAGCTTCTCCGAGCCGCGCGGCTTCACCGAGACATTGGCGTCACAGCGAAACGAGCCCTCCTGCATGTTGCCGTCGCAGATGCCGAGGTAGCGCACCAGCGTGTGGATCTTCTTCAGGTATGCCACCGCCTCCCGGGCCGAGTGCAGGTGCGGCTCGGAGACGATCTCGATCAGCGGAGTGCCAGCCCGATTGAGGTCCACCGCCGTCAGTCCCGCAAGCCCTTCGTGCAGCGATTTGCCGGCATCCTCTTCCAGGTGCGCGCGCGTGATGCCGATGCGGCGCATCTGCCCGTCCTCCAGCACGATGTCCACGGCCCCGCCGCTGACGATCGGCAGCTCGTACTGGCTGATCTGATAGCCCTTGGGCAGATCCGGGTAGAAGTAGTTCTTGCGCGCGAATACCGAGCGGCGCGCCACGCGTGCATTGACCGCCAGGCCGAACTTCACCGCCATGCGCACCGCCTCGGCGTTGAGCACCGGCAGCACGCCCGGATAGGCGAGGTCGACCAGATTCGCCTGCGCGTTGGGCGCGGCGCCATAGGTGGTGGCCGAGCGCGAGAAGATCTTCGAGCGCGTCGCCAGCTGCGCATGGATCTCCAGGCCGATGACGGTATCCCACTGCATCAGCCGAAACCCCGCGGCACGCGCAAATGCCAGTCACTGTCGCGCTGATACTGATGCGCCACATTGAGCAGCCGCCCCTCGGCGAAGTGCGGTCCGACGATCTGCAGGCCCACCGGCAGCTCCTGGACGAAGCCGCAGGGCACGGAGATGGCCGGCAGCCCGGCGAGGTTCGCACCGATGGTATAGATGTCATTCAGATACATCGTCACCGGATCCTGCGTCTTGGCACCGAGTGCGAAGGCGGTGTTCGGTGTGGTCGGGCCGACGACGACGTCCACCTCGTGGAAGGCGCGCTCGAAGTCGGCGGCAATGAGCGCGCGCACCTGCTGCGCCTTGAGGTAATAGGCGTCGTAATAGCCGGCCGAGAGCACGTAGGTGCCGATCATGATGCGTCGCTTCACCTCGGCGCCGAAGCCCTCGCCACGCGAGCGCTCGTACAGGTCGAGCAGATCCCGCGGGTTCTCACAGCGATAGCCGTAGCGCACGCCATCGAAGCGCGCCAGATTCGAAGAGCATTCCGCCGGTGCGACGACGTAGTACGTCGGCACCGACAGCGGCAGATGCGGCAGGCTCACCTCCTTGAGCACCGCACCCTGGAGGTGCAGCGCATCCAGCGCCGCACGGATCAGCTCCTCGATCGGCGCCTCGAGGCCCTCGAAGAATTCGCGCAGCACGCCGATCTTCAACCCCTTCAGAGGCTGCGCGAGCTCGCCCACGTAGTCCGGTACCGGCAGCTCGACACTGGTGGAGTCGCGCTCATCGAATCCGGCCATGGCCGAGAGCAGCAGCGCCGCATCCTCGGCACTCAGCGCAAACACACCCGCCTGATCAAGGCTCGAGGCGAATGCGATCATGCCGTAGCGTGACACGCGCCCGTACGTGGGCTTCAGGCCGGTCAGACCGCAGAGCGCCGCGGGCTGACGGATGGAGCCGCCGGTGTCGGTGCCCGTGGCAGCAGGGGCCAGGCGCGCGGCCACGGCGGCGGCCGAGCCTCCCGAGGAGCCGCCCGGCACGCGCGCGCGATCCCAGGGATTGCGCACCGGCCCGAACCAGCTGGTCTCATTCGACGAGCCCATGGCGAACTCGTCCATGTTGGTCTTGCCGAGGCACACCACGCCCGCCTCGCGCAGGCGCTGCACGACGGTCGCGTCATAGGGCGAGATGAAATTCGCCAGCATGCGCGAGCCGCAGGTGGTCTTCTCGTCGCGCGTACAGAAGATGTCCTTGTGGGCGATCGGAATGCCGGTGAGCGCCCCGCCACGCCCGGCACGCAGCTGCTCATCGGCGCGCGCGGCCTCGGCCAGTGCACGATCCGGTGACACGGTGATGAACGCATTCAGCTCGCGCTGATGGCGCTCGATGCGCGCCAGGAACGCGCGCGTGAGCTCGACGCTCGAGATGGCACCCGCGCGTAGCGACGCCGAGAGCTCGGCGACGGTCATGAGATGCAGTTCGGTCACGACAGGCGCAGACTCACTCGATGACACGGGGGACCAGGTACAGGCCAGCCTCGATCTGCGGGGCATTGCGCTGATACAGCTCGTGCTGGTCGGTCTCGTTGACCTCGTCGGCACGCAGGCGTTGGCGCTGACCGGGCAGCGGATGCGCCATGGGAGTCACGCTTTTGGTGTCCACGCCCTGCAGCTGTTGCACCAGCGCCAGCACCCGCGAGAGGCCCTCCGCATATTGCGGTGCCTCGTCGGCGCTGAGCGACAGACGCGCCAGGCGCGCGATGCTCTCCAGCTGCTCGCGTGTAATGTTCATGATAACTGTCTCGAAATTCCTTGAAAAAGCGGCGAAAAATCATACACCTCGCCTTGTGGAATGTCCTGTCGATTGCTAGATTAGCGCCCGCCTTTTACCGCTGACTAACAAGTAAGGTTCTCCGGCCTCATGTTCAAACGCCTGCGCGGCTACTTCTCCAGCGACCTTTCGATCGATCTGGGCACGGCGAACACACTCATCTACGTCCGCGACAAGGGCATCGTTCTCAATGAGCCCTCCGTCGTGGCCGTCCAGGACGAGCCCTCCCATGGCGGCAAGATCATCGTAGCGGTGGGTGCGGAAGCCAAGGGAATGCTGGGGCGCACCCCGGGCCATATCACCGCCGTGCGCCCGATGAAGGACGGCGTCATCGCCGACTTCACCTATACCGAGAAGAT
>DATBPG010000124.1:0-3685 GCA_036561485.1 Steroidobacteraceae bacterium
CGTGTGTCGGGCTGGAACACGCTCGGGATGCGCGGCACCTGCAGCGAGGGCTATACGCTGGAGGCATCGGGAACGCGGGATCAAATACTGCCCGAGCCCTATGCGCAGGTGCATGCGCGCACCATGGTGCCCTTTGCGCACCTGCTGTGGGGCTCGGTGTGGACCGGAATTGCCGCGGGGGCGCTCACACGCACGCAGGCTTTCATCCGCACTGCCGTGCGCGGCAGCGGCGGGGTGATGCCGCCCGGCGCTGCGCTCTTCAGCCACGGGCTGGCGCAGCTGCGTACCCTGCGCGGCATGCTTTCGAGCTCGATCCGTCTGTACGAGCGCAGCATGCACGATGCGGCCGCACTGGCGACGCTGGAGTTTCAGTCCACCATCACCCTGACGAAGGTGCAGGCCTCGGAGCTGGCGGTGTCGATCGTGCTCACGGCGTTGCGCGCCTGCGGGCTGGCGGGCTATCGCTGCGAGGGCGAGTTCAGCATCGAGAGGCATCTGCGCGATGTGCTCTCCGCGCCAATCATGATCAATAACGAGCGCATCCTCGCCAACCTGGCCGGCACCATGCTGATGAGTCCGCTGCCCGCCTCGGTGCACGATTGAGCGGCGCGGCGATGTCCGAAGAGTCCCTGGCCGCCATCGGCGCCGCGCTGTTCCAGCCGCTGGGGGTCGAAGGCGTCTATGCGCGCACCGCGCTCTACGAGCACATCGTCGAGCGCCTGGCAGGCTTCGTCTCGCGTCTGCGCGAGCCGGGCAATGAGGTGCTGCGCTTCCCACCCGTCATGAGCCGCGCACAGCTGCAGAAATCGGGCTATCTGAAGAGCTTTCCCAACCTGCTCGGCTGCGTCTGCGCCCTGCACGGCAGCGAGCGCGACATTCTGGCCGCGGCCGCGCGCCAGGAGGCAGGCGGGGAGTGGACCGCGGCGCTCGGCCCCACGGACCTGGTGCTCTCGCCGGCAGCCTGCTACCCGGTCTATCCGCTGGCGGCCGCGCGCGGGGCATTGCCTGACACGGGTCTGCGCTTCGACGTCGCCGCCGACTGCTTTCGCCGCGAACCCTCGCGTGCGCTCGACCGATTGCAGTCCTTCCGCATGCGCGAGTTCGTGCGCATCGGCACCCCGGAGCAGATCCACGAGTTTCGCGAGGCGTGGATGCAGCGCGCTCCGATCATCGCCGCACAGCTGGGGCTGCCCTGCGAGCTGGAAGCGGCGAGCGATCCGTTCTTCGGCCGCGTCGGCCAGGTCATGGCCGTGAGCCAGCGGCTGATGTCGTTGAAGTTCGAGCTGCTCATTCCCTACTACGCCGGAGCCGCACCGACAGCGTGCATGAGCTTCAATTACCATATGGAGCATTTCGGTGAGGTCTGGAATCTGCGCAGCGCCGCAGGCGAGCTCGCCCACACCGGCTGTGTGGCCTTCGGCATGGACCGGCTCGCCGTGGCGCTGTTCTGCCTGCATGGCCTCTCGCCTGCGCGCTGGCCCGAGCCGGTGCGTGCGGCGCTCGAGCTGTAGCCCCAGGGAGCGGGAAAAGCATGGCGCGAGAGAGTGTGGAAGCGCTGCTGCGCGAGCTGCATGCCGCGCGTGTGGCAGGGGAGCTCGAGCGGCTGTGCGCACTGTTTGACCCGCAGGGGCAGCTGCGCATCATCGGTACCAGCGACGGCAAGCCGATCAGCGTCGAAGCGCGCGGCATCGAGCAGATCCGCTCCTGGCTCGGCATGCTGGTGCGGACCTTCAGACTCTCCGGCTACGAGTGCCTGACGATGCTCGTGGATGGCGAGCGCGGCAGCGTGCATTGGCGCGTGGATATCCGCTCGCGTATTACCGGACAGCGCGTCGCGACGGAGCTGGCTGATCTGGTGGAGACGCGCGCCGGTCGCATCCTGCGTCAGACCGAGTTCTTCGTGCCGGGCGCCGTCCGACAGACGAATTAGGCCCCTTCCTACGCGTGGATCGCGCCGCGGTCAGTAATTTCCGACGTGCCATTCGACGCCCAGAGAACGGACCCGGCGCATGTTAGGACGCATCAAGCGACCCGATCACGACCAGACCTTGGTGCTGCGCATCCGCAATGTGCTGCGAGTGCACGGCTGTCTGCGCCGCGATCCCGACTGGCTCACCAACTACGATGATCTCTACGAGGCGGGCATGAACCCGCATGCCAGCGCGCACGTCATGCTGGCGCTGGAGCGCGAGTTCGATCTGGAGTTTCCCGAGCAGCTGCTCAGCCCGCGCCTGCTGGGCAGCATCGACAACATCGCCTCGACGCTGGCCCGCCTGGGCGCGGCCTGAAGCGGCATCAGGCCAGCGGCTGCGACAGCGTGGCGCTGCGCCGGTGCGCGTTTCGCCGGCCCGTACCTCAGCGTGATTTGAAATCGTCGGGCACCAGCTGGTGCCGTCCGAGCAGCTTGTAGAAGTCGGTGCGGTTGCGTTTGGCCAGGCGCGCGGCCTGCGACACATTGCCACCGGTGATCTGCAGGATCTGCGAGAGGTAGCTGCGCGTGAACTCATCGCGCGCCTCGTCGAAGGAGGGCAGCTTTCCCTGCGTGCCGCCGATGGACTGCTGCACCAGCTCCACCGGAATGATCGGTGTCTGCGACAGCGCAACGTTCTGGCGCACCACGTTCTGCAGCTGCCGCACGTTGCCGGGCCAGTCGCTCGTGGCCAGCAGCTCCACGGCCTCGGGCGCATAGATCTTGCGCGTGCCGCTGTCGCGGGCGATCTGCGCCAGAAAGTGCGCGACCAGCACCGGGATGTCCTCGCGCCGCCGCGACAGCGGCGGCATCTCGATGTGCACGACGTTCAGGCGATAGTACAAGTCCTCGCGAAACTGCCCGCCGGCCAGCAGCTGTGTGAGGTCCGCGCGCGTAGCGGAGATGACGCGCACTTCCACCGGCAGCGGTGCGTTGCTGCCGATCGGGCGGATCGAATTCTCCTGCAGCACACGCAGCAGCTTCACCTGCAGGCGCATGGGCATGTCACCGATCTCATCGAGCAGCAGCGTGCCGCCTTCGGCGGCCTGGAAGAGCCCGCGATGATCGGCGTCGGCGCCGGCGAAGGCGCCCTTGACGTGACCGAACAGCTCGCTCTCGAGCAGGTTTTCGGCCATGGCGCTGCAGTTGACCACCACGAAGGCGCGGTTGCGGCGCGGGCTCGCCTTGTGCACGGCGCGCGCCAGCAGCTCCTTGCCCGTACCGCTCTCTCCGGTGACCAGCACGCGCGCATCGGTGCCGGCCACCATGTGCGCCTGCGCCAGCTTCTCCTCCATCAGCGGGCTGCGCGTGATGAGGTCGGAGCGCCAGTCCTGGTCGTTATCGATGAAGCCGGAGATCTTCAGCGCTTTGTGCACCTGATCGAGCAGCTCCTGCTTTTCGACCGGCTTGGTCAGAAAGCCGAACGCGCCCATCTGCGTGGCCTGCACCGCATCGGGAATCGTGCCGTGCGCGGTCAGCATGATGACCTTCAGTCCCGGCCAGCGGTGCTGCAGCTCCTTCAGCAGACCGATGCCATCGAGCTGATCCATGCGCAGATCCGAGATGACCAGATCGGGCCGGAAGCGCGTCGCAGCCGCGAGCGCCTGCACGCCGTTCTCGACCGCCTCGACATCGTAATTTTCCGCACGCAGACGGATGGTCAGCAGGCGCAGCAACCCCGGATCGTCGTCGACGACCAGAATGCGTGCCTTGCGT
>DATBPG010000125.1:0-7100 GCA_036561485.1 Steroidobacteraceae bacterium
GCCCCGTCGCCTGGTTCATCTGATTCGCCCGGTTCGCCTCGCGTCCCGGCTCGGATGCAGCGGCCTCGCGTGCCGCTGCGGACTTGCGGCCGCGTCGCTCCGCCACGCCGGCCAGCAGAATCAGCACGCCCACCGCGGCCAGCGCCGGAGCGATGAACTCCAGATGTCCGAACAGATCCTCGATCTGCCCGTGCGGCACGCCCGCCAGCAGTGTGTGCTCGACGGCGAGGTACACGATTGCGCCGATCAGGCCCGTCAGCACCGTGGCGAGCACGACCGCTGCGAAGAAGCTCCTGAAGGCCGCGGCGCTGCGAAAGTAGCTGTCGCGCCAGGAGCTCCAGAAATAGACGATGACGGCGAACATCGTGCCGGTGTGGAGCATCACCAGCAGCAGCGTCAGCGGTGGAGAGGCAGGGTCGAGACCGAGCAGCTTCTCGACGACGACCACGTGGGCGGAACTCGAGACCGGCAGCAATTCCGCCAGTCCCTGAACCACGCCAAGGATGAGAATGTGTATCAGTGACATCGCGCGATTCTAAGGAGGATGTGCCCCGGCGCAAGACGCCATGTCACATCGAGTACGCGCTTGACAGCCATCAGGCCTTCGGCGAACGTGTTTCCATAACATTTCTTCCGGGAATCAAGCATGAGTGCTTTCGGCATCGCCATCCTCAGGCGTCGCGTGATCGCTGCGCTCGGCGCGCTGTCGTGTCTGTCGGCATGCCTGCCGGTGCTCGCAGCACCGCCCGACGTCACGGTGAACGACAAAAATGTCTTCCCCGAGAGCATCACGTCCACCGCCACCGGGGAAGTCATCCTCGGCAGCATGGGCCAGCCAGTCATCTTCCGTGCCGTGGCAGGCAGCAGCACGGCCGAGCCCTGGATCCACCTGGATGACCGCCACGACACCACGCTCGGGGTGCTGGCGGATACGTCCTCGAACACCCTGTGGGCGTGCGTGCGCATGCCCAACCCGCCCTCGGACACACAGGCCCCGGGGCCGGCACGCGGGGGCCCTGCGCCCTCACACAGCGTCCTGCGCGCCTTTGATCTGAAGAGTGGACAGGTACGTGCCAGCTATGCGCTTCCCGGCGCCACCAGTCTCTGCAATGACATCGCCATTGCACCGGATCGCACCGTCTACATCAGCGATACGACCAATGCACGAGTGCTGCGCCTGGATCGCCGTGCCGGCAAGCTCACCCTCTGGCTCGAGGATCGGGCGCACCTGGCAGGCATCGATGGCCTGACATTCCTTGGGCCCACGCTGTACGTAAACAACGTTCAGACCGGCCATCTCTATCGCATACCGATGAACGCGGCGGGCAAGGCCGGCTCGCCCGTGGACATCGCGCTGTCGCAGCCGCTGCAGGGACCGGACGGCATGCGTGCCGCGAACGGCAGGATCTATGTCGCCGAAAACCGGGCCGGTCGCATCGCCGAGCTCACGATTGCCGGCGATCAGGCCAGTACCCGCGTCATCAAGGATGGCTATCAGATGCCGACGGCCGTCTCCCCCACGGGCAGCGTGCTCTGGGTCGGGGAATCCAAGCTCAACTACCTGTTCGATGCCAAGCTGCACGGACGGGATCCAGGTCCTTTCCGGGCTTACGCGCTGGCACTGCGCTGACGACGATGCTCTCCTGAGTACGCCGCTGCGCTCAGCGCGGCGCTGCGCAGAGTGCGGCGCTGCCCGCGCCGGGGCCGCGCCTGGGCAATGTTTCAGGCAGCGATGCCGTACTGGCGCAGCAGCGCCCCGACCTCGGGCTTGCGCCCACGAAACTCGACGAATGCGTCGAGCGGCTCGCGCGTGCCGCCGGTGGAGAGGATGCTGTCGAGAAAGCGCCGCGCCGTGGTTCGATCGAAGGCGCCGTGCTCGATGAAGGCGCCGAAGGCATCGGCCGCCAGCACTTCGGCCCACTTGTAGCTGTAGTAGCCGGCGGCGTAACCGCCGGCAAAAATGTGCGAGAAGCTGTGCGGATAGCGGTTCCATTCCGGGATGGGCACTACCGCGACCTCCTCGCGCACCTCGCGCAGCGTCTCATAGACGCGCGCGCCGCGCGCCGGGTCGAACTCGGAATGCAGGCGCATGTCCAGCAGTGCGAACTCGAGCTGCCGCAGCGTGCGCAGCCCCGGCTGGAAGCTGCGGGTGGCGATGAGCTGCGCCTGCGTGTCGGCGGGAATCGGCGCAGCGGTGCTGATATGCGCCGCGACGCTCCGGATGACGTCGGGCTGCCAGGCATAGTTCTCCATGAACTGGCTCGGCAGCTCCACCGCATCCCAGGCGACGCCGTTGATCCCGGACAGACTCGGGTAACCCACTCGCGTGAGCATGTGGTGCAGGCCGTGTCCGAACTCGTGGAACAGCGTCACCATGTCATCGTGGGTGAGCAGCGCCGGACGCTCGGCGCTCGGTGGCAGGAAGTTGCAGACCAGATAGGCCACCGGCAGCACCGTGCGGCCGCCGAGGGCCTTGCGCCCGATGCAATCATCCATCCAGGCGCCGCTGCGTTTGTGTGGGCGCGCGTAGGCATCGAGGTAGAAGCCGGCGAGCGCGGCGCCCTCGGCGCTCTGCACCTCGAAGTAGCGCGCGCCCGGATCCCATAAGGCGACATCGTTGCGCTCACGGATGCGCACCCCGAAGAGCCGCTCGGCGACTTCGAACAGTCCGGCGAGTACACGCGGCAAGGGCAGATAGGCGCGCAGCTCCTCCTGCGAGATGCGAAAGCGACTGTGCTGCAGCCGCTCGGAGAAGTAGCCGATGTCCCAGGGCTCGAGCCGGCGGCCGGCGAAGCGCTCGAGCTCAGCGAGCTCGGCCGCGCCCGCCGGGCGCGCCGCGCGCACCAGCTGGCGCAGAAAATCCATGACCTCTGGCACCGTGTGCGCCATGCGATTGGCCAGGGCGTACTCGGCGTAATTTGCGAAATCCAGCAGCTGCGCGGCCTCATGGCGCAGCCTCAGGATCTGCTGCATCGGCTGGCCGTTGTCGAAGCGGCCCGCGCTCGGCCCACGGTCGGATGCGCGCGTGGCCCAGGCCTCGTAGAACACGCGGCGCAGCGGCTCGGACTCCCCGTCGGTGACCACTGCAACGTAGGTTGGCTGATCCAGACCGAACAGCCAGCCGGAGAGCTTGGCCTCACGCGCGCGCCGCTCGGCCTGCTCGAGAATACCGGCATTGATGCCGCCAAGCTGCCCGGCGTCGCTGACGTGATGACGCCAGACGCCGATGGCATCGAGCACGTTTTCCTCGAATTTCGCCGACAGGCGCGACAGCTCCATCATGATGGCCTTGAAGCGCGCCTTGCGCGCCGCATCGAGCGCGACACCGGCGAGACGAAAGTCCTTCAGCGCATGTTGCACGACCTGGCGCTGCACCGGATCGAGCGCATCGCGCTGCTGCTCGGAGATGCGGAAGTAGGCGCGGTACAGCGGCTCGCTCTGCGCCAGATCGGTCTGGAACTCCGACAGCAGCGGCAGGCATTCATTGTAGGCGCCGCGCAGCGTCTCGCTGTTCATGACGGCGTTCAGATGCCCGACCGGTGACCAGACCTTGCCGAGCCGATGGCGCAGCTCCTCGAGTGGCTCCACCAGCGTGGCAAAGGTCGGCTCGGCCTGCGACTCGAGCTGCGCCACGCGCGCGCGCTGTTCGGTGAGCAGCCGGGAGACCGCGGGCACCACGTGCTCGGCCCGGATGGCATCGAAGGCAGGCAGCGGCGCATCGGCCAGCAGCGGATTTGTGCTTGGGGGGGTGTCTGTCATGGTAGACGAGCGGTGTACCATGAAAGCCCGCGGCAGTGAAGCTTCAGGATTTCCCGGAAAATGGCGCACGATTTCGACCTGATTGTCATCGGCGGTGGCAGCGGCGGCCTTGCCTGCGCGCAGCGCGCAGCCAGCTACGGCACGCGCACCGCCCTGATCGAGATGCACCGGCTCGGCGGCACCTGCGTGAACCTCGGCTGCGTCCCCAAGAAGGTGATGTGGAATGCGGCACAGATCGCCGAGACGCTGCACGATGCGGCCGGCTATGGATTCGACGTCAGCATCGGCCGGCACGACTGGTCGGCGCTCAAGCAGCGACGTGATGCATACGTCGCACGCATCAATGAGATCTACGAGCGCAATCTCGCCGCTCGCGAGGTGCAGCTGCTGCGCGGTCACGCGCGCCTGCTCGATGCGCACTCACTGCAGGTCGGGGAGCGACGGCTCAGTGCCGATGCCATCGTGCTCGCCACCGGCGGCCGACCGCTCATTCCGCAGGTCCCGGGCGCGACGCTCGGGATGAGCTCGGATGGCTTCTTCGACATGCACGAGCGGCCCGCCCGCGTGGCGGTCGTCGGTGCCGGCTACATCGCGGCCGAGCTCTCGGGCATCTTTCATGCGCTCGGCTGCGCGACCACCCTCGTCATGCGTCACGAGCGCATTCTGCGCCACTTCGATGCCATGCTCGGAGAGGGCCTGATGCAGATCATGCGCGAGGAAGGCATCACGCTGGCGACTGGCGCGGTGCCTGCCGCTCTCACGCGCGAAGCGCACGGCCAGCTGCAGCTCTCGAGCCAGGACGGGCGGCAGCTCGGGCCCTTCGACGCGGTCATCTGGGCCGTCGGCCGCGCCCCGGCAACCGTCGGCATGGGCCTGGACAGCGCCGGAGTCGCGCTGGACGCCTTCGGCCATGTGCAGGTGGATGCCTATCAATGCACCAGCGTGTCGCATATCTACGCCATCGGCGATGTGACCCAGCATGCCGGCCTTACCCCGGTGGCGATCGCGGCGGGTCGCCGCCTCGCGGACCGGCTCTTCGGTGGACAGAGTGAGCGGCGGCTGGACTACGACAACATCGCCTCGGTGGTGTTCAGTCATCCGCCAGTGGGTACGGTGGGCCTCTCGGAAGCCGACGCGCGCGCGCGGCACGGCAACGCCGTGCAGGTCTTCACCACCGGCTTCGTGCCGATGTACCACGCCCTGACCGAACGCAAGCCGCGTGCGCAGATGAAGCTGGTGACGGTCGGCCCCGAGCAGCGCATCGTCGGCATCCACGTGCTCGGTGCCGGCGCCGACGAGATGCTGCAGGGCTTTGCGGTGGCGCTGCGCATGGGAGCGACCAAGCGCGATTTCGACGACACCGTCGCCATTCATCCGACCAGCGCCGAGGAGCTGGTGACGATGCGTTAGTTGGTGAGCGGCATGCTGAAACCCGACTGGCACCCGAGCGTCGGCGCATCGACGGCGGCCATGCTATTGGCGCGTGGAACGACCCCTCGCCCCGGAGCGGCGCGCGGGTGAGCGCCGCGGCGCGTCACGGTGAAACAGCGCACGCAGTTCGCTCTTGGCCGCCTGGAGCCGTTGGCGTTGACCCGCATCCAGTCCCTTGCCCGCGCGGTTGATGTAGAAGGTGAGCATCGACATCGCCGAGCGGAACGGCTCGCTCTTGCGACGGTGACTGTGCTCGGCGGAATTCTTGATCGATTGGGCGATGCTGTGCGGATCGCGCCGTTTGAACACGCCCGCCTGCAGGTCCATGGCATCACTGTGCTCGGTCACCTGGGCCGACCAGCGCCGCGCCGATCCCCCGCCGTGCGCGCTCTTGCGCCGCGAGACCGGGGCCCGCGTCCTGGCCTGTGCGCGAGCCGAGCGTGCTGATCGTGCTGATCGTGCTGATCGCGGGGCTGCCATGCGCCCATGATCCGTGCGTGGCGGCGACGAGGCTGTCGGCGCAGGCCGCAAGCGACCGCCGTCCTAGCGGTGCGCCGCCCCCGGTGCGGACTGACCCGGCGCCGATGACTCGCCGCTATCGGGTGCTTCACCGCTAGCCGGGGCGGCATCGGCTGCGGGCGCTGCGCCCTGACTGATCGCCGGTGCCAGACGCGTCGCGATTTCCTGCAGCGCCTCGTTCGTGGCGCTCTGGTAGGCCGCCACCACGGCCTGCATTCGATCGGCCTGCGCGGGCGCGTGCGTCTGGACGGAGAGCGTCGTCACCGCGCGGCGCGCGCTGCGCTGGCCGAGCGTAGCGATGAACCCGACGCGCACGGTGGGCGGGGTGCCGTCTGCATAGTCGGCCTCGAAGTGCGTGAGCTCCAGCTGCAGCACCCAGTTGGCCGCAAACGGCGCGCCCTCGGACTGCACCAGCGCGAACCGGCCCTGCCGGCGTAGGGACTCGATGGCAAGGGTCTGCAGCATGAGCGGCGCCGCCGCCGCCCAGCGCGCCCCGGTGTAGTAGTCGAGTTGCGCGCCCGGGCGCAGCACGGCGATGCCATCGCCTTCGAGCCCCGGCGCGGCCGTGGGCAGCAGTACCTCGAGGGAGCGCGCAGCGTCCAGCGACCCCGGCGGCGCGCTCGTGGCGCGCGCCGCGCTGGCCGGCCCCGCAGCGGCAGCGCGCAGCAGATACGCCTGCTGCGCCGGCTGATTGCTGTGCAGACCTGCGCCGATGCAGCCGTCCAGAAGCGCCGCGCAGAGCAGCAGCCCGGCACCGGCGATGGCATGCCCGGGTCGGCGTGCGTGTCTCATGGCGGGATCGTCACGCCATGTCGTGCCGGCTGATACAACAGCCTCGAGGGGTCGGCCCGCAGTCCGCGCGCCAGCTCGTCGATCTGCTGGGCCGCGGCACGGGTATCGCGCAGCAATCCCTCGAGCTGCGGTACGCCGTCGCGCACCAGTCCCGAGATCTGCTCACCGTTCTGTGTCATGAACGCATCAAGCCGCCCGCTGGCGCGCGCCAGATTGTCACTGGCGGTGCGCAGCTGGTGCGTGCTTGCCACGAGGTTGTCGCCGGCGGGGCCCGCATCGGCACGCACCGTGCCGAGGATGGCATTGGCCTGCTGCACCGCTGTGCGCAGCTGCGCCACCAGCTGGGCGGCAGCGTGCATGGTCTGCGGCATCCCCGTGGTGGCCTGACGCAAGTTCTCGGCGATGCTGTCCACGGCCGCCACGTTGCGATCCGAGAGCATGCGCGAGGCACGGTCGAGCAGCTCATCGAGCTGCGCCGCGAGGTCCGGCAGACTGTCGAGCAGCACATCGAGGTTGGAGTGCACGGAGGCGATGACCGGATATTTCTGGCTGGGCACGTTGGCCAGCAGCGAGCGCCCGCTGCCGGGCGTGAGACGACG
>DATBPG010000126.1:0-7935 GCA_036561485.1 Steroidobacteraceae bacterium
GGATCTTGCTCGATTGCTCCCTGGTCACAGCGCGCAACGGCGCGCGTACGGAGGCAACGATGAACAGGACACACGCATGGGTCGCAGGGGCGGCGCTGAGCGTCGCCGCGCTGGGTTGCAGTGCGGTATTCGCGCAGACCGCTCCGGAGGCAAACCCCGGAACGGTTCCTCGCAGCACCGCCGCCCCGCCGGCCGCGGCTGAGCCCAGTGCCGCCACACCGGGCACCGCGGGCAACGAGGACACTGGGCGCGTGGACCGCTCGGCCACGCAGCGCTTCATCAACGAGGCTGCTGACTCAAATCTCACCGAGATCGCCGAGTCACGCTACGCGATCGCGCACTCCCAGAGTCCCGAAGTCAAACAGTTCGCACAGAAGATGATCCACGATCACACGATGGCGAACGATCAGCTGACGATGATCGCCATGGCGCATGGCTACGGCGTGCCAGTGGCGCCCAGCCGCCACGATGAACTGTCCCTGCATCGCCTCGAGCAGGCACAGGGCAAGCGCTTCAATGCCGATTATTCCACGGCGCAAGAGAGCGACCATCGCGAGGTGATCACCCAGTTTCGTCGCGCCGCCCAGGATCCGCGCATCGCGCCGCCCGTGCGTCAGTTCGCACAGCAGACACTGCCGGTACTGCAGGACCACCTGCATATGGCCAATCAGCTGGTGGCGACCGAGGGTGGTGGCAATCGCCCGGCGGGTTGAGACTCTCGAGCGCAAGGGTTTCAGTGATGTGGCCCGCAATGGGCCGCCGGGAAAAGAGCGGAGCTGACAGCCGTCAGCTCCGCTAGGAAACCTTCAACGATGCGCGCCGTGTGCCTCACCGCCCTTGCGGCCGGCTTCGCGGGCCTTCTCACGATCGTTGGCAAAATTGCCGGGATTGTTTTCCTTGCCCTGGCTCTGACCGCCCTTGCTGGCGATCTCACGCTGCATCTCCGCATCCATCGATGCGAAGCCGCGCTTTGATTTGGGGCTGCGGTTCTCCGGCTTGGTGTACTGATTGTGACCACTGGGATTGTTGTTCGGCATGACCTCTTCCTCTGTAGCTGGCGCGTTTGAGTGCATCCTGCAGAAATGTCCTCCTGGACCAGGCAGTGGTTTGCAATCGTTATGCCACGCTTGCATGGGCTCGCCGTGGGCGCCGTGGTGCCGCCGGCGCTTTCTTGCTGCGACGCGCAGCCGGCGCGCTGAGCTGATCGATGGCGGCGCGCAGAGAACGCTCGGCCTTGGCGTAATCGCTCCAGGGCTCATCGCGCCCGAGCAGGGTCGGGGCGCTTCTGACGGTGTAGCGCATCGGATCCAGGCCGCGACGCACCTGCTGCCAGTTGAGCGGCATCGAAACCGGCGCACCGGCACGCGCGCGTGCCGACAGGGGTGCCACTGCCGTAGACATGCGATCGTTGCGCAGATAGTCGAGAAAAATCCGTCCTACGCGCTCCTTCTTCGCCATCGTCGTCAGATAACGCTCGGGAGAGTCTGCCGCCATCGCGGCGCATAACGCCTGCGCGAACGCCTTGGCGGTCGGCCAATCCAGTCCGCGCCGCTCATCGCTCAGCGGCGTCACCACGTGCAGGCCCTTGCCGCCGGTCGTCTTGCAAAACGAGACCAGTCCGAGCGCATCGAGCCGCTGGCGCAGCTCGAGCGCTGCCTGCACCACCGTCTCGAAGGAGACATCGGGCGCCGGGTCCAGATCGAACACCAGCCGGCCGGGAACCTCGTAGCGCTCCGGGCGGCAGTTCCAGGGATGCAGCTCCAGCGCCGCGATCTGCGCCGCGGCGATCAGGCCTTCGACACGATTGATGACCACGTAGGGCTCGCGATCGCCGCTGACGTGCGCCAGTTCCAGCAGGCTGGAGTTGCCGCGCATGGCATGACGCTGGAAGAAGCGCTGGCCATCGATGCCATCGGGTGCACGCACGAGCGAGACGGGGCGGCCGGCGATGTGCGGCAGCAGCCATTCTCCGACTGCCTGCAGATACTGCGCCAGATCGAGCTTGCTGACGGGCCGCCCATCGCCCGCATCCGGCCAGAGCCTCTTTTCGGGCTGCGAGATCGTCACGCCCAGCACGCTCGTCGGACCGGGGGCAGCGGCGGGACTGGCTGAGGCGGGCACCTGGAGCGATGCCTGTGCGCGCCGCGCGCGCTTCCCGGGCGTCGAGCTCGCGCCCGAACGAGCGGCCTTTGCGCTTGCGTCAGAGGGCGTGCTGACGCGATGTGCGCTGCGCTCCACGCTCTCGGTACTCTGGACCTGCTCGACGCCGATCTCGGCGGCGGGTTTGTCCTCACGCAGCCCCTTGAACGCCGCCTGGCGGACGATGCCCGCATCGGTCCAGCCGGCGAACTCGATTTCCGCTACCAGCTTGGGCACGACCCAATGAACCGTCCAGGCAATGCGCGGCACCTCACCGGCTGGAAACGGGCAGCGCTCGGTCTGCAGCGGCTGCAGTCGTCGCGTCAGCTCGCGCACGACCGCGCTCCCGAAACCGGTGCCGACGCGTCCTGCATAGCTCAGCTTGCCATTGCGATGCACGCCGACCAGCAGCGAGCGCAGGCGCCGTGCTTCGCTGGTCCAGCCGCCGATGATGACTTCCTGCCCCGCGCGGCACTTGCTCTTGACCCAGCTGCCCACGCGACCCGACAGATAGGGTGCATCGAGGAGCTTGGAGACGATGCCTTCGAGCTGCATGCGACAGGCGGACTGCAGCACCGACTGCCCCTGCGCTTCGAAATGATCCACATAGCGCAGCGGGCCGGCGTGCTCAGCGAGCAGTTGCCGCAGACGCTGCTTGCGCTCCCGCAGGGGCAGGCTGCGCAGATCCTCGCCCTGGGCAAACAGCGCATCGAAGGCGAAGAACACCAGCTCGGCGGTCTTGCCGCTCGACAGCGCGGCCTGCAACGCCTGAAAGCTCGGGGCACCGTTGCTCTGCAGGCTCGCCACTTCCCCGTCGAGCATGCAATCGGGCAGTGCCTGTGCCGCCGCACAGATCTCCGGAAAGCGCTCGCTCCAGTCCAGGCCCTTGCGCGTGCGCAGCACGGCGCGACCGTCCTGCACGCGCAGCTGCAGGCGATAGCCGTCGAATTTGACCTCATGTACCCAGCCGCCCTCATCGGGCGGTCGCGGCACGAGCTTGCAGAGCTGCGGCTCGATGAACTCGGGCATCAGCGCAGCCGCTGTGCGCCGCCGCGTGGGCGCTGCCCTGGCGCGGGGCTTGGCGCGGCGCGACGCGGCGCGGTTCGAGGCCGGCCGTGCCGGCGCGGCCGCGAGCTGCGCGAGCGCCTCTCTCAATGAGCCGCCGGCGGGCGCTGGCGCGCTGGCCTGCGCCTTGTTCGATTGCCACACCGCATTGCCACGCCCACGCCCGGCGCGCGCCAGCATGAAGGGCGAGGGTCCCTGGCCCTCGCCGGCGCCAATCTTCGCCAGAGTGCGGCCCGAGCCGACCGAGCGGTCCTCTTCCAGCAGCCGTGCCGCACGTGCCGCATCGGTCGCAGCGGCGTCGCGATGTTTGATCAGCAGCCAGTTGTTGCGCTTGCCCTCGCGCCGCATGCGCACCAACGCCCACTCCCCGTGCAGCCGCTCGCCTTCCAAAACGAACTTCAACTGCCCTGCGCGCAGGGCCTGTCGCGCCTGCGTACCGGGCAGGGGTGCCCAATAACCCCGATCCCACAACTGCACCGTGCCGCCGCCGTACTGCCCCTGCGCAATGGTGCCTTCGAAGTCGCCGTAATCGAGCGGATGGTCTTCGACTTCCACAGCGAGCCGTTTGTCGGCGGGATCGAGCGAGGGCCCGCGCGTGACTGCCCAGGACTTGAACACCCCGTCGAGCTCCAGACGCAGGTCGTAGTGCAGGCGCCGGGCGGCGTGTTTCTGTATGACAAAGCGCAGCTGCGACGCCGGGGCCACGGCCTCGCGGCCGCTCGGCTCGGCGGTCTTGCGAAAGTCGCGTTTGGCCCGATAGGTCGACAGCTTGGTGCTTGCCACGGAGCTCTCCATCAGGGCCGCAACTCTGCGGCGCATCTGCCATGAGAGCGCAATCACCGGCAGCGAACAAGCGGCGAGCCCCTGCGCCGCTGCCGGCCTGCTCTTACTGCGGCGTCAGGGCGGCTGTATGATCCGCAGCATTCTCGCCGGCGCCGGGAGCACCATGTCTGCAGCGCGTATTTTTGTTCTCAATGGGCCGAATCTGGATCTGCTGGGCGAGCGCGAGCCGCAGGTCTACGGTACGAGCACCCTGGCCGATGTCGAGGCGCTCTGCCGCAGCACCCTGTCGGGCCAGCCCTTCGAGCTGGTGTTCCGGCAGACCGCAGCCGAGCACGAGATGGTTGGCTGGCTGCACGAGGCGCGCCACAGCGCCGGGATCGTCATCAATGGCGCCGGCTTCAGCTATCACTCCGTGCCCGTTCTGGATGCGCTGCTGGCGTGCGAATGTACCATCGTGGAAGTGCACATCAGCAATCTGTACCGGCGCAGCGAGCCCTGGCGCACACGCTCGATTCTGGCCACGGCCGCGCGCGGGGTGATCACCGGCCTGGGCGTCGAGGGCTATCGGCTGGCTCTCGAGTACCTGCTGCGCACCCGCGCGGGGCCGTCGCAGGATCCGGCGCTCGCTGCGGCTCAGCGCAGCTGAAAATTGACGCCCAGCAGGAAGGCGCGGCCCGGCCCCGCCTCGTAGTACTGCGCACTGGTGTTGTTGACGATGACCGAGCCGGCGTAGGCACGGTTCGCAAGGTTATCGGCGCGGGCGAACAGCCGCAGCTCCCCGGCCGGCAGCTGCAGCGTGTAGTCGGTCGCGATGCCGATCACATCGTACGCCCCGGCATAGTTGTGGTTGGCATCATCCGCATAGACCGCCGAGGCGTAGCTGTCGCGCAGCAGCCAGCGCCAGTGCTCGCTCGCCTGCCAGGCGAGCTGGGCATACAGATCGTGCGGCGGCAGACCCGGAATGCGATTGCCCACCGCCACATAGGTGTTCGGCGCGAGGCACGGCACCGACGAGCAGGTCACATAGGAGCTGCGTACGGTGGCATCCAGATAGGTGTACGAGAGCTGCAGCGCGAGGTCGGATCGCAGCTGCGTCTGCGTGCTGAACTCCACCCCCTGGTGACGCGTGCGCGGCGCGTTGCAGTAGATGCTGCGACCCCCGCTGTTGGCACAGAGCACGAGCTCATTCAGTGTATCGGAGCGAAACAGGGCGAGCTGCGCATCGAACGCCTGCCCGCTGCGCAGCTTCGCGCCGAGCTCGTAGCTGCCCGAGCGCGCGGCCTGCAGCAATGTGTCCAATCCCGCCGCCCCGCTGGGACGATAGGCGAGCTCATCGAGCGTGGGAGTCTCGAAGCCGTTGCCGATGGAGGCATAAAGATTCAGATGCGGGTCGACCTGAAACAGCACTCCGCCGACCGGGGAGCTGGCCGAATAGCTGACCGCGCCGCTGCCATTCTGTCCGCTCGGCGGGATGTACAGCGCCGTGGAGCGGATGCTGACCACACTGCGCCGGTAGCCGGCGAACACGCTCCAGCGATCGATCGGTCCCCACTGGCTCTGCACGTACTGGTCCAGATCGTACACATCATCGATCTCACTGCGGCGCAGTGCCCCCTGCACACCGAGTCGTGAGCCGACGAAGTTATTGAATCCCTCGCGGTGCTCATCGAGCATGTCATAGGTGAGCCCGGCAGTGATGTTCCACGGCGCACCGAGCAGCTGCGACTGATAGATCCAGCGCGGCTCGAGGCCGCCGAAGCCGTTACCCAGTGACACCACGGCGCCCGGGCTGGTCGGTGCATTCTGCGTGGTCATCGGGATAGACAGATACTGCAGCACGTCACGATGACCGCCGTAGGCCATGAGCTGCAGGGAATTGTGGGTGCCGATCGGAACGTCATAGAGAGCGCCGAGCTGCATCTGATCGACACTCTTGCGCGTGTTGTACAGCGCCGCGCTCGGCGCGGTCCCCTGCGGATTGGCGTTGAACTGCGCTCGTGTGAGACCCAGAGGATCCTGCGCATCGGGCCCATTGAAGAGGTTCAGCACCACCCTCAGGTGGCTGCCTTGCGAAAAGCCGAAATTCCACTTGCCGCCCAGGGAACTGCGCTGCGCCGCGCTGTGACCGCGCGAGCCCGCGGTGCCGAACTGCGAGGCGCCGACGTTGTAGTTGAAAGCGCTGTCACCGCCCTGCACATCGGCACTGAAACGTCGCTCCTGAAAGCTCCCATAGACCGCCCCCCCATCGGCACTGAGGGGACCGTGCCCGTCGGCGGTGAAGAGCTGAATGACGCCGCCGGCCGAATTGCCATAGAGCACGGAGAATGGGCCGCGCAGCACCTCGATGCGCGCAGCACTGGCCAGATTGAACTGCGATACCTGCCCCTGTCCGTCGGGCTGGCTCTGCGGGATGCCGTCCAGGTAGATGCGCACCCCGGCGATGCCGAAGGGGGCGCGGGCGCCAAAGCCGCGGATCGAGATCTGCTCATCCTGGGCATAGTTCTGCCGGTCGCGCGCGACCAGCCCGGGCACCCCCGCCAGCGATTCGGACGCATTGACCCCCAGGGAATCCCGGGCGATCGGGGCGCTGTCGATGGCCGCCGCCACATCGAAACTGCTCTGCGCCAGGCGCGTGGCCGTGACGGTCACCGCCGTCAGCGTGCCAGTCTCATCCGGCGCAGCCCCTACCTCGTCGGCGCGCGCCTGCCAGGCGCAGGCAAACAGACCAAGGGCCGCGACGACCCCCGCAGTGATGCTTCTCAATGGTATCCCCTGCCGATTTGGGCCCTGCGAGGATAAGGCAATGCCGCAGGCGCATCAAAATCCCCGCCGCCGGGGCATCGCGGCTCAGGCCGCGACGCGTCGGGCGATGTCGCCGTCGAAGGCGGCGGCGATGACATCCTCGACGCGTTCGGCCCAGACCAGCTGCAGCCTCTCGCGTGCACTGGCGGGTATGTCCTCGAGGTCGCGCCGGTTGCGCGCCGGCAGAATCACGGTGCGGATGCCGGCGCTCGCGGCCGCCACGGTCTTCTCCTTGATGCCGCCGACGGGCAGTACCAGACCGCGCAGGCTGATCTCTCCGGTCATCGCCACGTCGTGACGCACCGTGCGCTGGGCGAGCAGCGACAGCAGCGAGGTGAAGATCGCCACCCCGGCACTGGGACCGTCCTTGGGAACCGCGCCGGCCGGCACATGGATATGCAGATCGGATTTTTCGAACACCTGCGCATCGATGCCCAGCCGTTCGGCCTGCCCTTTGACCAGGGTCAACGCGGCCTGAGCACTCTCCTTCATGACCTCGCCGAGCTGCCCGGTGAGGATGAGACGCCCGGAACCGGGCACTCGTGCGCTCTCCACGAACAGGATGTCGCCGCCGACCGGTGTCCAGGCGAGCCCGGTCGCGACGCCCGGCACGCTGGTACGCATGGCCAGTTCACTCTCAAAGCGCGGGGCACCGAGGATCGGCGCCAGCTCCTCGGGGCCGATGCGGATCGGTCCGGGCTGCCCGGCGGCGATCGCAACGGCCGCATGGCGCAGCACCGCTCCGATCTCGCGCTCGAGATTGCGCACGCCCGCCTCGCGCGTGTATTCGCTGATGATCCGCCGCAGCGCCGTATCGGCGATCTCGATCTGCTCGGCCTTCAGGCCATTGGCCTGCAGCTGCCGGCGCACCAGATAGCGCCTGGCAATCTCGAGCTTCTCCTCGCGCGTATAGCCTGCGAGCTGGATGACTTCCATGCGATCGCGCAGCGGCGCGGGCATCGTGTCGAGCACGTTGGCGGTGCCGATGAAGAGCACGCGGCTCAGATCAAACGGCACGCCCAGATAGTTATCGCGGAAAGTGTGGTTCTGCTCCGGATCGAGCACCTCCAACAGCGCCGACGAAGGATCGCCGCGAAAATCCGCGCCGACTTTGTCGATTTCGTCCAGGATGAAGATCGGGTTGCT
>DATBPG010000127.1:0-10912 GCA_036561485.1 Steroidobacteraceae bacterium
GCTCGCGCTCCGGATCGATCGACAGCACCATGGCCTCCAGCTGCTGGCCCTTCTGGTAGTTGCGCACGGCTTCCTCGCCGGGCAGATCCCAGGAGATATCCGACAGATGCACCAGCCCGTCGATGTTGCCCGGCAGCCCGATGAAGATGCCGAAATCGGTGATCGATTTGATCTGTCCGGCGACCTTGTCGCCGCGGTTGTGATTCTCGGCGAATTCCTTCCAGGGATTGGCCTTGCACTGCTTCAGGCCGAGGGAGATGCGGCGGCGCTCCTCGTCCACATCGAGCACCATGACCTCCACTTCCTGGCCGGTGTGCACGACCTTGGCGGGATTGACGTTCTTGTTGGTCCAGTCCATCTCCGAGACGTGCACCAGGCCCTCGACGCCGTCCTCGATCTCGACGAATGCGCCGTAGTCGGCGATGTTCGTGACCTTGCCGAACACGCGCGTATTGGGCGGATAGCGCCGCGCGATGTTCTCCCAGGGATCGGCCCCGAGCTGCTTCAGGCCCAGCGAGACGCGCGAGCGCTCGCGATCGAACTTCAGGATGCGAACATCGATCTCATCGCCGACCTTGACGACCTCGGAGGGGTGTTTGACACGCCGCCAGGCCATATCCGTGATGTGCAGCAGACCGTCAATGCCGCCGAGGTCGACGAACGCACCATAGTCGGTGAGGTTCTTGACCGTACCGCGCACCACCGCGCCTTCCTGCAGGTTATCCATGAGCGCGCTGCGCTCGGCGGAAAATTCCTGCTCGACCACGGCACGGCGCGAAACCACGACGTTGTTGCGCTTCTGGTCGAGCTTGATGACCTTGAACTCGAGCGGCTTGCCCTCGAGATAGCCGGTGTCGCGCACCGGGCGCACGTCCACCAGCGAGCCGGGCAGAAAGGCCCGCACGTGATCGATCTCCACGGTGAAGCCGCCCTTAACGCGACCGGAGATCACGCCGGTGACGATCTCGCCGTTGTTGAACGCGGTCTCGAGTCGCGTCCAGGTGCGCGCGCGCTTGGCCTTCTCGCGCGACAGGCGCGTCTCGCCGGTGCCATCCTCGACCGAGTCGAGCGCCACCTCGACCTGATCACCCGACTGCACCTCGATTTCACCGCGCTCGTTCTTGAACTGCTCGAGCGGGATGACGGCCTCGGACTTCAGTCCCACGTTGACGATGACCACGTCGGGACCGACATCGACCACCAGGCCGGTCAGAATCATGCCGGGCCGAATGCGCTGGTTCGCGAGGCTCTGCTCGAACATCGCGCTGAAGCTCTCGTTCAGACTGTCGCTCAAATCCTCATTCAAACTCTCGTTCATACACTCTCTCGCACGTCGCCGTGCTTCTATCGGGCCGCCGCGCCTCCGGCGCTACGGGTTGCCATGACTGATGCCGCTTCCTGCCGCACCTGATTTCAATTGCGCTGTCGATCCGTTTCGCCCCACAGGCCGCGTGAGCGCCCCAGACTCCAAAGCTGCTCGGTCACCGCCTGGGCATCCAGAGCCGTGGAGTCGAGAACGATCGCGTCGGGAGCCGGCAAGAGCGGCGCCACCGGCCGCGTCGCATCACGTCGGTCGCGTTCCGCGATCTCGCGCGAAAGGGCGGCAAGGCTAACACTGGAGTCCTTTTCTTTCAACTGCTTATAGCGCCTTTGGGCGCGCTCCTCGGGGCTTGCGGTCAGGAAGACCTTCAGGGGCGCCTGGGGGAAGACCACCGTGCCCATGTCGCGTCCGTCGGCGATCAGACCCGGCGGCCGCGCTGCGGCATGCTGGCGGGAAAGCAGCACCGAGCGCACCGCCGGCCAGACCGCGACGCGCGAGGCCCCGGCCCCGGCGGCCTCCTCGCGCAGCGCCCGGCTGACGTCCTCACCCTGCAGCAGGATGCGCTCCTCGCCGCCCGGACCGGCCTCGAAGCTCACCTGCATTGCCTGCGCGAGGCGCACGTGGCCATCGATGTCCTGTGCATCCACACCCGCGCGCAGCCCTGCCAGCGCCACCAGCCGGTACAAGGCGCCACTGTCGAGCAGGTGCCAGCCCAGCCGCGCCGCCAGCAGGCGGCTCACGGTACCCTTGCCCGAACCGCTCGGCCCATCGATGGTTACGACCGGCACGCCCGGCACACTCATGCCTTGCCCCTTTAGTCCTGCAGCGACAGCCCCACGTCACGCGCCAGTTTCACGAACCCCGGGAACGAGGTGGCCACATTGGCCACATCGTCGATGACCAGCTCCGCGCGCGCGCGCAGGCTCGCGATGGCGAATGCCATGGCGATGCGGTGATCCCCGTGGCTGTCGATGTATCCGCCCTGGAAGCAGGCGCGAGCGCCGCCGCAGCCCTGGATACGCATGCCATCGGGCAGCAGCTCGCAGGACACCCCCAGCGTGCGCAGACCCTCGGCCATGACCGCGAGCCGGTCGCTCTCCTTCACGCGCAGCTCCGCCGCGCCGGTGACCACGGTCTCGCCCTCGGCCGCCGCTGCGGCGATGAAGAATGCCGGAAATTCATCGATCGCCAGCGCCACCAGCGATTCGGGCACGCGAATCCCGCGCAGCGGCGCAGCGTGCACGATCAGGTCGGCCATGGGCTCGGCTGCGCCGGCAGGCGCGGCTGCGCTGCCCGCGCCGCAGGGGCGCAGCTCGATCCGCGCACCCATCAGAGCGAGCATCTGCAGCAGGCCGGTACGTGTGGGGTTGCAGCCGACGCCCCGAAGCGTCAGCGCCTCGCGGTGCGCGGCCAGGCAGCCGGCCACCAGGAAGAACGCCGCCGAGGAGAAATCTCCCGGTACCTGCAGGCGGCAGCCACGCGGTTGCTGGCCGCCGGCGAGCGCGATCTGCGTGCCCGCGCAGGTCAGCTGCACGCCAAAGCTCTGCAGCATGCGCTCGGTGTGATCGCGTGTGGCCACCGGCTCGGTGATACGCGTGCTGCCCCGTGCGTACAGGGCGGCCAGCAGCAGCGCGGACTTCACCTGGGCGCTCGCGACCGGCAGTGCGTAGTCGATGCCAGCCATCGCCGCACCCCCGTGGATGCGCACCGGTGGACGTCCCTCGAGCGTGTCGATGCGCGCGCCCATCGCGCGCAGCGGCTGCGCCACGCGCTCCATCGGCCGGCGCATCAGCGAGCTGTCCCCCACCAAGGTGCTGTCGAAGCGTTGGCCGGCGAGCAGCCCCATCATCAGGCGCATGGCGGTGCCGGCATTGCCCAGATCCAGCGGCGCGGCCGCAGCCGCCAGACCCGTGAGCCCCACCCCCTGAACGCGCACCTCGGTCTCGGCCGGCCGCTCGACCAGCACACCCATCCCCTGCAGTGCCTTGAGCGTCGCGAGGCAATCCTCGCTGGCCAGAAAGCCGCTGACGCAGGTGTCGCCCTCGGCGATGCCCCCGAGCATGAGGCTCCGGTGCGACACCGACTTGTCGCCTGGCACCTGGATCTCCCCCTGCACGCGCTCGGCGGGGGCTGCGCGCCAGCGGCGCTGCGCCGTATCCGGCGCGCCAGCGGTGGGCGGGCTGGTGTTCATCGGCTCACCCTGCGCGGGGATTCGGCCGGGGCTGCGCCCGTCAGGGCGCTCAGCTCGGCGAGCGCCGCGAGCAGCCGATCGTTGTGCGCGGGTAGACCGATGGTGATGCGCAGATGCGCCGGCAGGGCGTAGTTGGCGAGCGGACGTACGATGACGCCGCGCTCGAGCAGCGCCTGGTAGATCTGCGGCGCGCGCGCACCGACCTGCACCAGCACGAAGTTGGCGGCGGATGGGCCGACCGGCAAGCCCAGCGCCCGGATTGCCTGCGTGACGCGCGTCAGCTCGCGCATCGTCGCCTGCACGCTGCGTTGCATGTACGCGGCATCGTTGAGCGCCGCGAGCGCCCCCGCCTGTGCCAGGGAATTCACGTTGAAGGGTGCTCGCAGGCGATTGAGCACCTCGGCGACCTCCGGGTGGGAGATGGCGTAGCCGATGCGCGCACCGGCCAGCCCATACGCCTTGGAGAAGGTGCGCACCTGCACCAGGTTGGCATGCCGATGTGCCCAGTCGAGGGTGTCGGGCAGGCCCTTCGCCTGCGCATATTCCTGATAGGCCGCATCCAGCACCACCAGCGTCGTCGCCGGTAGCGCGCGCACGAAGGCCTCGAGCTCGGCCGCCTCGAGCCAGGTGCCGGTGGGGTTGTTGGGGTTGGCGATGAAGACCAGGCGCGTATCGGGGCGGATGGCCGCGCGCAGGGCCGCCAGGTCGTGACCGCGCGCCATCGCTGTGCCGGCCGGCAGCGCCGGCACCTCGATGGCTTGCGCACCGATGGCGCCGATGACGAGCGGATAGACCGCGAATGCGTACTGCGAATACACAGCGCTGGTCGCGGGTGTCAGAAACGCCTCACCCAGCAGCACCAGCAGATCGTTCGAGCCGTTACCGATCGTCAGCATGGACATCGATACGCCCAGGCTCTGTGACAGCGCGCGCTTGAGTGCATGACAGCTGCCGTCCGGATAGAGCCACACCTCGTCCACGGCCGCGCGCATCGCTTCGAGCACCGCGGGGCTTGGCCCATGGGGGTTTTCATTGGAGGCGAGCTTGATGCTGTCCTCGATGCCCAGCTCACGCTCGAGCTCGGCGAGCGGCTTGCCGGGCACATAGGGCGAGAGCGCACGCACCGCGCCGACCGCAAGCTCCCCGGGGTGGGCGCTGCCGCTGCCGCTCATCCGCTCACCGCGCGCGGATAGGAGCCCAGCACGCGAAACAGGGACGCACGCTGCTTGAGCGCCTCGAGCGCCGTGCGCATCGGCTCCTCATCGGCGTGGCCCTCGACATCGATGAAAAACACGTAGTCCCAGCGGCGGCGGCGCGAGGGACGCGACTCGATGCGGCTCATGCTGATGCCGTGCTGCGCGAGCGGCTCGAGCAGCCGGTAGAGCGCCCCGGGGGCCTGCGTATCCAGCGCCGACACCAGCAGCGTCGTGCGGTCCGCGCCGCTGGCGGAGAGGAGCTTGCGCCCCAGGACCAGGAAACGCGTGGCATTGTCCTCATGATCCTCGATCTCGCGCGCGAGCAACTGCAGTCCATACACCTCTGCGGCGGTCTCTCCGGCGATCGCCGCGGTGCCCTGCTCATCGCGTGCGCGCCGTGCACCCTCGGCGTTGCTCGCGACCGCAACGCGCTCGACGTGGGGCAGATGCTCGGCCAGCCAGCCGCGGCACTGCCCGAGCGCCTGGCTGTGCGAGCAGACGCGCACGATGCCGGACAGCGCCGGCATGCGCCCCATGAGGCAGTGGTGGATGCGCAGTTCCACCTCGCCGCAGATGTGCAGCGAGCTGGTCAGGAAGCGATCCAGCGTATTGGTCAGGGTCCCTTCGCTCGAATTCTCGATGGCCACGACACCGAAGTCGGCATTGCCGGCCTCCACCTCCTGAAACACCTCATCCACGGTCGGCAGCGCCAGAGCGCGTACCGAATGACCAAAATGCTTCAGCACGGCGGTCTGCGTGAAGGTGCCTTCGGGGCCGAGAAAGGCGACTTTCAAAGGTTGCTCCTGCGCCAGGCAGGCCGACATGATCTCGCGAAACAGCCGCAGGATCTCCTCGTTGGTGAGCGGTCCGCGGTTGCGCTCGAGGGCGCGGCGCAGCACCTGTGCCTCGCGTTCAGGACGATACATGGCGGCCGCGCCCGGCGCGTGCTGCTTGGACTGACCGGCGAGACGCGCGAGCTCGGCACGCTGGTTGATGAGTGCATGCAGCTGTTCGTCAATGGCGTCGATGCGCGCGCGCAGCGCCAGCAGCTGCCCGGGCTTGTCTGCATCGTTGCCGGACAAGGCCGCTCACTCTACGGGGTCACCAGGCGCACCGAGCGCACGCCCTGGATCGCCGCCAGACGCTGCATCAGCCGCTCATCGGCATTGCCTTCCGCATCGATGAGCGTATAGGCGTGATCCCCGCGCGAGCGGTTCAGCAGCTCGGCGATGTTCAGCCGTGCCTCGGCGAGGCAGGTCGAGATCTGCCCCACCATGTTGGGAACGTTGTCGTTGGCAATGGCGATGCGGATCGAGCCGCTCTGGCGCGCGAGCACGGCGTCGGGAAAATTCACACTGTTCCTTACGTGACCGAGCTCCAGAAACTCGCGCAGCGAGTCGGCAGCGGCCACCGCGCAGTTATCCTCGGCCTCCAGGGTACTGGCGCCCAGATGCGGTAGCGCGATGACGCGCGGATGAGCGCGCAGCGCCGCGCTCGGAAAGTCGCACACGTAGGCATGCAGCTGTCCGTCCTGCAGCGCATCGAGCAGCGCTGCGGTTTCGACGATCGGGGCACGCGCAAAGTTCAGCAGCAGCGCGCCGCGGCGCATATGGGCAATGCGTGTGCGATCGAACAGATGGCGTGTCTCGCCCGTGAGCGGAACGTGGACCGTGACCGCATCGGAGCGGGCGCACAGATCCTCGAGCGAGGCGGCCTGCTGCACGCTGGCCGAGAGCTGCCAGGCACGCTGCACGGTGAGCTGCGGGTCGTAGCCGAGCACGTGCATGCCGAGCGCCTCGGCGGCATTGGCCACGCGCACACCCACGGCCCCGAGACCCACGACCCCGAGCGTGCGCCCGGGCAGCTCGAAGCCGACGAAATGCTGCTTGCCGCGTTCGGCAGCGAGCTCGATCGCATGATCGTCGCCGCTGAGCTCGCGCACGAACTCCCAGGCCTGGCAGATGTTGCGCGCGGCGAGCAGCAGTCCGGCCAGCACCAGCTCCTTGACCGCGTTGGCGTTGGCGCCCGGGGTATTGAATACCGGCACGCCGCGGTGGCTGAGCATCTCGACCGGAATGTTGTTGGTGCCCGCGCCCGCACGCGCCACCGCCTTGAGCGTCGCGGGCAATGTCATCGCGTGCATATCCGCCGAGCGCACCAGGATGGCGTCGGGTGCCTGCACATCAGCGCCGATCTCATAGGGCGCACCGGCGAAGCGCGCCAGGCCGCGCTCGGAGATGCGGTTGAGCGTGAGAACCTTGTAGAGCACGGGTGCGGGGGCGACCTGCGGCCTACCCGTGACGGCGGGCGAAATCGCCCATGAAGTCGACCAGCGCCTGCACCCCTTCCAGCGGCATCGCGTTATAGATGCTCGCGCGCATGCCGCCGACCGAGCGATGGCCGGCGAGATTCGCAAGCCCCGCGGCGGCCGATTCGGTCAGGAACAGCTTGTCCAGCTGTTCGTTGGGCAGAATGAAGGGTACGTTCATCCAGGAGCGGCAGGGCTTGTCGACCGGATTGCGGTAGAAGCCGGACTCATCGATGGTCCGGTACAGCAGCTGTGCCTTGGCGCGGTTGCGCTCGGCCATCGCCTGAAGACCGCCTTCGCGTTTGAGCCACTGGAAGGTCAGGCCCGCAACGTACCAGGCAAAGGTCGGCGGGGTGTTACTCATCGAGCCATCTGCGGCCATGCTGGTGTAGTTCCATACCAGCGGCGTGTCGGGACGCGCACGTCCCAGCAGATCCTCGCGCACGATGACGATGACGAGGCCCGAAGGACCGATATTCTTCTGTGCGCCGGCGTAGATCAGTCCGAAGCGCGACACGTCCAGCGGCCGCGACAGAATGGTGGAGGACATATCGGCGACCAGCGGCGCATCGCTGGTCGGAATGAAGGGGTATTCGACCCCACCGATGGTCTCATTGGGCGTGTAGTGCAGATAGGCGGCGCCGTTCGTCACGCGCCACTCGCTCTGCGCCGGCACGCTGGTATAGCGGCTCGCCTGCGCATCGGCGGCGACGTTGACGCGGCAGTAGCGGCGCGCCTCGCCGAGCGCCTTCTTCGACCAGGAGCCGGTATTGACGTAGTCCACCACGCTCTCGGCAGTGGTCAGATTCAGCGGGATCGCGGCAAACTGACCGGCCGCGCCGCCCTGCAGGAACAGCACCTTGTAGTTGGCGGGAATCGAGAGCAGCTCGCGCAGATCCGCCTCGGCCTGCGCGGCCAGCGCCAAGAAGGCCTTGCCCCGGTGGCTGACCTCCATGACCGACATGCCACTGCCACGCCAATCCAGGAGCTCGGCCTGAGCCTGTTCGAGCACCGGCAGCGGCAGCGCCGCCGGCCCGGGGGCAAAATTGAATACGCGCACGCGACGACCCAGTCGGCCCGAGGGCCGGATGAAAAAGGGATCAAAGAGGCGGGGATTGTAGCAGCGTCAACCTGTCGCAGCGCCGCCCCTCGAAGCGAGCAGCCTCAGCCCGGCTCCCCGCGCTCCGAGTCCGCCTCGCCGGCATCGGCGCCATCGCCCTCGCTGCCCGCCGGCGGCAGCAGGGCAGTAACGATCCCGCCACCGGCAGCACTGTCGGCTGCCGCCTCCGCTGCCGCCGTGACCTCGGCGGCGGTGTCCAGCGCCGCGACACGCTCCACGCCCGTGAGCCGCTCACCCTCGGCCAGCCGGATCAGGCGCACCCCCTGCGTATTGCGTCCCACCACCGAGATGTCTGCGACGGGGGTGCGCACCAGCGTGCCGGTCGAGCTGATGAGCATCAGCTCATCCTGCGGCTGTACCTGCAGTGCGGCCACCGCCGCGCCATTGCGCTCCGTCGTCTGCAGCGCGATGACACCCTGGCCGCCTCGGCCATGGCCCGGGAACTCATCCAGCGGGGTGAGCTTGCCGTAGCCGAACTCTGACGCCGTGAGCACGTGCCCCTCGCCCAGCACGAGCAGCGCAATGACCCGTTGTCCATCGCCGAGGCGCACGCCGCGCACGCCGGCGGCCTCGCGCCCCATCGGCCGCACCTCATCCTCGTGGAAGCGAATGGCCTTGCCCCCGCTGGTACAGAGCAGGATCTGACGGCTGCCGTCCGTGAGCGCAACGCCCACGAGGTGATCCTCGCCACGCAGATCCACCGCGATAATGCCGCTGGTCCTCGGGCGCGAGAACGCCGCCAGCGGGGTTTTCTTGACCGTGCCGCTGCTGGTGGCCATGAACACGAAGTGCTGCTCGTCGAACTGCTTGACCGGCAGCATGGCGCTGATCTTCTCGCCTTCCTCCAGCGGCAGCAGGTTCACGATCGGCTTGCCACGCGAACCGCGGCCGGCCTGTGGCAGCTCGAACACGCGCAGCCAGTAGACCTTGCCGCGGTTGGAGAAGCACAGCACCGTATCGTGCGTATGCGCGACGAAGAAGCGCTCGATGAAATCCTCATCCTTCACCGCCGTGGCCGAGCGGCCGCGGCCGCCGCGACGCTGCGCCTGGTAGTCCGACACCGGCTGTGCCTTGGCGTAGCCGGCATGCGAGAGCGTGACCACCACATCCTGCGGCTCGATCAGGTCCTCGGTTGACAGGTTCAGCTGATCGCGATTGATCTCGGTGCGCCGCGCATCGCCATAGGTGTCGCGGATCTCGATGATCTCGGCACGCACCACCTCGGTGAGGCGCGCCGGGCGAGCGAGGATGTCCGACAGATCCACGATTTCGCCGAGCAGCTGCTGATACTCCTCGCTGATGTGGCTCTGTTCCAATCCGGTGAGCCGATGCAGCCGCAGGTCGAGGATCGCCTGCGCCTGCGCCTCGCTGAGCCGGTAGGTGTTCTCGCCCGTCAGACCGAGCTCGGCCGCGAGCCCTTCTGGGCGGCTCGAGACATCCCCGGTGCGCTCGAGCAGCTGCGCCACCGCGCCGGCGCCCCAGGCGCGCGCCAGCAGCCCGGCGCGCGCCTCGGCCGAACTTGGCGAGGCCTTGATGAGCGCGATGATCTCATCGATGTTGCCCAGCGCGACGGTAAGCCCTTCCAGCAGGTGGGCGCGCTCGCGCGCCTTGCGCAGCTGGAAGATCGTGCGGCGCGTGACCACCTCGCGCCGGTGGCGCAGGAACGCCTCGAGCATGTCGCGCAGGGACATGAGCCGCGGCTGCCCATCGGCGAGCGCGACCATGTTCATGCCGAACACCGTCTCCATCGGCGTCTGCGCATAGAGGTTATTGAGCACGATGTCGGCGACTTCGCCGCGCTTGAGCTCGATGACCACGCGCATGCCGTCCTTGTCCGACTCGTCGCGCAGCTCCGAGATGCCCTCGAGAAGCTTGTTGCGCACCAGCTCGGCGATGCGCTCGAGCAGGCGTGCCTTGTTGACCTGGTAGGGAAGCTCGGTGACCACGATGGCCTGACGGCCGGCGGGCAGATCCTCGAATCCGGCGCGCGCGCGGATCGAGAGCCGACCGCGTCCGCCCTTGTAGGCGCTGACGATCTCCTGCGCGCCGTTGATGATGCCGGCGGTGGGAAAATCCGGACCCGGCACGTGCTGCATGAGTCCCGCCAGCGAGATCGACGGATCGTCGATCATCGCGATGCAGGCATTGCAGATCTCGGTGAGGTTGTGCGGCGGGATGTTGGTCGCCATGCCCACGGCAATGCCGGACGAGCCGTTGACCAACAGGTTCGGAATGCGCGTGGGCAGGACTGAGGGCTCCTGCTCCGATTCGTCGTAGTTCGGGACGAAGTCGACCGTCTCCTGATCGATGTCCGCCAGCAACTCGTGCGCGAGGCGCGACATGCGTACCTCGGTGTAGCGCATGGCGGCCGGAGCATCCCCGTCCACCGAGCCGAAATTGCCCTGCCCATCCACCAGCAGGTAGCGCATCGAGAAGGGCTGCGCCATGCGCACGATGGTGTCGTAGACCGCCACATCGCCGTGCGGGTGGTACTTGCCGATGACATCGCCGACCACGCGGGCTGACTTCTTATAGGCGCGGTTGTAGTCATTGCCGAGCTCGCGCATGGCATGCAGCACGCGGCGGTGCACGGGCTTGAGGCCATCGCGCACATCGGGCAGCGCGCGCCCCACGATCACGCTCATGGCGTAATCGAGATAGGATTGCCGCATCTCGTCTTCGAGGCTGACGGGGATGATTTCTCGGGCGATATCGATCACTTGGGGGTCACTTGATTGCGGCTCGGCGTGTGCCAGAAGGCCTTGAATTAAGCCGA
>DATBPG010000128.1:0-6383 GCA_036561485.1 Steroidobacteraceae bacterium
GGCGATTGCCACAGGTTGTCGGGTCTGGCGGGGTCATTGAGCTCGTGGCTGCTCTGCGATTCATAGCCGGTGCGGGCCAGATAACGGTCCAGCAATCCGGACATCAGACGGTTGCCCCAGATCGCTGCGATCGTGCTGCCACCGACATAGAGCTCCCGGCGTCGGTGCCGCGACGACCAGTAGATGGCGCGTGCGGCGACTTCGGGCTGGTAAATCGGCGGCACCGGCTGCGGGCTGTCGGGTAGCCGAGTGCGGCACCAGTCAAACTGCGGGGTATTCAATGCCGGCATCTGCACCATGGTCACGTGCACGCCGCTGTGCGTGTGCAACAGCTCCGTGCGCAGCGATGAGGTGAAGCCGCGGATCGCAAATTTGGCGCCGCAGTACGCTGCCTGTAGCGGGATGGCGCGGTAGGAGAGCGCCGAGCCGACCTGGATGATGACTCCGCGATCGCGCTCGAGCATGCGTCGCAGCGCCGAGAGCGTACCGTTTACGGTACCCAGATAGGTGACCTCGGTGACCCGACGCACCTCGTCGGCTTGCAGCAGCGCCACCGGCGAGAACACCGTGACCATGGCATCGTTGACCCATGCATCGATGGGCCCCAGCTGCTCTTCCACGGTCGCGGCGGCGCGCTCGACCGCCTGCGCATCGGCCACATCCAGCGGCAGCACCAGGGCACGCACTCCGTGGCTTTCGACTTGCTCGCGCGCAGCCTCGAGGGCTTCGCGGTTTCGCGCCACCAGGGCCACATTGGCCCCCTGGCGGGCGAACTCCAGCGCGGTGGCGCGGCCGACGCCGGCGCTGGCTCCAGTGACGACGACCACACGTGGCTTTCTCATGAAGGATGTCCCCGAATCGCTCGAGCGGCGGATGGCCAGACGCGGCGCAGCCGCTGGCGCGGCGCCCCGTTGGGATCGTGTGTCGGCGCGATGCGATGACGCAGGCTCCAGAGCACCGCACCCCAGAGCAACGGCGCGGCCAGCCGCGGCAGCAGTGACCAGATGTCGAGCCCGACCTGCAGCAGCGTCCATACGAGCGCTGCAGCAAAGACGACCACATAGGCCGCGAGACCCGCCCCCGGCTGTAGCGCCAGCAGCGGCGCAAGCAGGCACAGCGCCGCACCGAGGGTGAGTTCATAGGTGGCATCGCCGGCGGCGTAGGGCAGGTACAGCACGCCCCCGATCAGCAGCGCCAGGCCGAGCAGCGCGGTCAGCACCGCCGTAATGAAGCATGCCGACCATCGGTAGTCGCTCATGGTTCGGATTGGAGCACACGCCGTGCCAAGCCTCGCCGTGCCGTCCCTGTCCGACCCGAACTGCCGGGCTTCAGGTACTTCGCGCCGGTGCTTACCGCGGCGCTGGGACCCCGGGCGGGGCGTGGAACGGCACGAGGTCCATCGGGCGGGTCAGAAAGTCGTTGAATGAGAGCAGGGCCATCACCAAAAGGAAGAAAATCGCCGAAAAGGCTGCAATTCTTACTGCGGCCGTCGCCGTCGCCAGATTCATCCAGAAGAAGCTCAGCAGGACCACGATGACCGCGGCGGCGGCAAATTGCACCCAGGGCAGGTAGGGGCCCAGGGGCAGGTAGTCGCTGGCGGCGATCAGGGCGAGCAGCCCGAGCATGAGCGCCCAGGTCCGCAGCATCGCTCCCACACTGGGCATCGGAGAGGCCATCGCTAGCTCCTGGGGCTGGCCACGTAGATCAGCGTGTACAACAACACCCACATGCCATCGACGAAGTGCCAGTACAGCGCAGCCACGGTGATCTGCTGGCGATACGGGGCGACGGCAGCTGCGCGCAGGCGCACCAGATACACCAGCACGACGACGATCGCGATGGACAGATGCAGCGCATGCAGTGCCGTCAAGGCGTAGTACAGGAAATAGAACATCGCAGCGGCGCCCCGATGAACGCCGGTAATGCGGAAATCCGCCCAGGGCACCAGACCCTCGTCGATGTCGTCGTGATACTCGTAGCCCTTGAGCGCCAGGAACAACAGCCCGAGCAGCGCCGAGACCGCCAGAAAGCTCATGAGCGCGCCGCGCTCGAGGCGCTGCGCGGCACGGATTGCCAGGGACATCGTCAGCGCGCTGCAAAGCAGGATGGCCGTATTGGCCGTGCCGATGACCAGGTCGGTGTGGCGGCTGGCCTCGGCAAATCCGGCCGGATCCAGATGTCGCCCATAGGCGTAACCGAGCAGCAGCGCGCCAAAGAACATCAGCTCGGTGGCCAGGAACACCCACATGCCGAACTCGGTGGCCTCGTTCTGGTTGGCGCGCGTGCCGAACTGCTCGGCAGGCGCCTGCTCTGCGGCGAGCTGCGCGGCCGCCGGGACGCCGAGCTGCGCGTCGGGGGTGCTCATGGCGGCCCTGCCGGATGCGGAGGCTCAGGGCCGATGCTGGTGGGCTGATAATCGTAGGGCAGGCCACTGACGCGCGGCAGAGACTCGAAGTTCTCCTTCGGAGGCGGCGAACTGGTGTGCCACTCCAGTCCGGTGGCGTGCCAGGGGTTATCGGGGGCACGCTGGCCGCGCCGCATCGCCCAGATCAGGTAGACCAGCGGCAGCAGATAACCGAGTGCCAGCACGCCCGCTCCGGTCGAAGAGAGCTGATTGAGCAGCTGAAACTGCGCCAGATAGTGGTGGTAACGGCGCGGCATGCCCGCCAGGCCGAGCAGGAACTGCGGGTAGAAGGTGAGGTTGAAACCGATGAAGATGAGCCAGGCCGCGATGCGTGCCCAACGCTCCGGGTACATGCGACCGACGATCTTGGGCCACCAGAAGTGCAGCCCGCCGAGGTAAGCCATCACCGTGCCGCCGACCATGATGTAGTGGAAGTGCGCGATGACGAAGTAGGTGTCGTGCAGGTCGACATCCAGGGCGGCGGCCGCCAGCCACAAGCCCGTCAGCCCGCCGATCAGGAACAGCACGACGAAGCCGAGCGCATAGATCATCGGGGCGGCCAGCTCGATCGATCCCTTGTAGAGCGTTGCGGTCCAGTTGAAGACCTTGATGGCCGAGGGCACAGCGACGATGAAACTGAGCAGCGAGAACACCTCGCTCGCGTAGCTGGACTGCCCGGAGACGAACATGTGGTGGCCCCAGACCAGAAAGCCGAAGGCCCCGATGGCGAGCATGGCGTAGGCCATGGCGCGGTAGCCGAAGACGCGCTTGCGCGCAAAGCAGGGAATGATCTCGCTTGCGACGCCCATCGCGGGCAGCACCATGATGTAGACGGCCGGGTGTGAGTAGAACCAGAACAGGTGCTGAAACAGCAGCGGATCGCCGCCGAGAGCCGGATCGAAGATGCCGATACGCGTCAGCCGCTCGAACGCCATCAGCAGCAGCGTCATGGCGAGCACCGGCGTCGCCAGCACCATGATCACACTGGTGGTGTACTGCGACCAGACGAACAGCGGCAGACGGAACCAGCCCATGCCCGGGGCACGCAGGCGGTGCACGGTGACGATGAAATTCAGGCCCGTGAGAATGGTGGAAAAGCCCACGACGAACACGGCGGCGGCGGCGAGGATCACGCGCGTATTGGAAAACAGCGTCGACAGTGGCGTGTAGAAGGTCCAGCCAGTGTCGACCCCGCCACTGAGCAGTGTCGCGACCACCAGCAGCCCGCCGAATGTATAGATGTACCAGCTGGTCAGATTCAGGCGCGGAAAGGCGACCTCCTTCGCGCCGATCATCAGCGGCACCAAAAAATTGCCGAGCGTCGCCGGGATGGAGGGAATCAAAAAGAACCACACCATGATGATGCCGTGCGCGGTGAACAGCTCGGTGTAGGTGCGGTCATTGACGAGGTTGCCGCTGGCGCTCATCAGCTGCAGCCGGATCAGTCCGGCCGCGGCCCCGCCGATGAAGAAGAAAAACGTAATCGAGATCATGTAGAGCAGTGCGATGCGCTTATGGTCGCGAGTGGTGAGCCAGGACCAGAGGGTCGAGCCCTCGCGCAGATAGCTTTTCGGATGCAGGACTTCAGGCGGAACGGGCACGTCGTGGTGCCTGGCGCGCGGCACGGCATTCATGGGACCTCTCCCGAGCGCAGATACGCCAGCAATGCGTCCAGATCATCCTGCGAGAGCTGGCCGCGGAAGGAAGGCATGATGGGCGCAAAACCGCGCACGACCTGCTTTTCGGGCTCGAGAATGGAGTCGAGCAGATAGTTGTCGTCCGCCGTGATGGTGCTGCCGTCGCTCAGCGGTACCGCTCGCCCATACAAACCGCGCAGCTCGGGGGCGTGCACGCTCGAGCCGGCCACATGGCAGCCGCTGCAGCCCGCGGATCGAAACAGTGTCGCTCCCTGCGCAATGATGTCCGGCTCCTCGTTGGGAGTCGCAAGCCAGCGTGCGTAGTCGGCAGCGCGCATGACGATGATCTGGCCGAGCATCGAATAGTGCAGGGTGCCGCAGTACTGGGTGCAGGTCAGGGTGAAACTGCCGGTGCGCGTCGGTTTGAACCAGGCGTAGGTATAGCGGCCGGGCAACACGTCCTGCTTCAGGCGAAAGGCCGGGACGAAAAAGCTGTGGATGACGTCCTGGGAGGTCATGATGAGCTCCACCGGGTAGCCGAGCGGCACGTGCAGCTGGTTGATCTCGCGGCGGCCATTGGGATGTTCAATGCGCCACATCCATTGTTTGGCGAGCACATGGACGGGAGCGGCGTTGCGTGGCGGGCGGTAGTACTGGGAAAACACCGCGGTCGACCACAGGAAGATGACGAAGAACGCCGCCAGCGGAATGCCGGTCCAGCTCACCTCCAGCCAGAAGAGCCCAGCCGGCGGATCGCGCCGATCGGCCTTGGAGCCGCGGCGGTAGCGCACCACGAAGATCAGCATCAGCAGCGCCACTGTGATCGCAACCAGTCCGGTCAGCGCTGCCATCGCCACGAAGAGATGATCGACGCTGGGTGCCAGCGTCGAGGCGGGCGGCGGCATGGGATTGATGATCATGCGCGCCTGCTTGCGCGCGCAGGCGTCAGCGTGCGCCGCAGCCACCATCCGCCCACGCCAAGCAGGGCAATGCACAGGGCCCTCAGCGCATCCAGCACCTGCGCGTCGTAGCGACCCGTCAGCGCGATGAGGCAGTTACACAGCAGCCGCAGCGGCTGGCTCCAGGTGGGTGGAGCCTGGGCGCCGGCCGCGCGTACCGCCTCGCGCAGCGTCGCGGGATCATACTGCAGCCCGAAGAAGTAGCGGCTGATGTGCCCGCTCGGATCGAGCAGCACCCAGCCGGCCGGATGCACGAACTGGTTATCCGCCTGCGCCCCGGTGGCCGCTGCGATGGTCGCATTGCGCAGGAAGCCGAAGCCCGCCGCTGTTGCCAGGCGCTCGGAAGCGGGGTGCGCGTGCACGCGATCGGCCGGCGCCGCCGTCAGCAGCTGCAGGCCTGTCTGCCAGGGCCCGGGCGGCGCCATCGCAGCTTTGCGCCGCGCGGCCGCGGCCACCCCGTCATAGGGATCGATGCTCACCGCGAGCAGCTCGAAGTCGCGGCCGGGCACGAGGCCCGCACGCGTAAAAGCCTGCTGCGTCAGCGACAGTGTCAGCGGACACAGACGGGAGCAGGAGAGGTACATCAGCACGAGCGCGACGGGACGGCGTGCGCGGAAGTAGTGTGACAGAGGCTCGACGCGCCCCTGATCGTTGCTGAAGCGCAGCTGCAGGGGCACGGCCGCGCCGAGGCGCTGCTGCCACGCCACCGCGGCGAGGGCCGGGACTGCTTTGGCGGCGGGCGCCGCAACCGCTGTGCCGCCGAGCGCAGCGGCACCCAGCGCGGCGGCGAGCGTGACGCCGAGCAGCAGCGGCGCCGCGAGCCGTGCCGCCCTGCGTCGGCCAGATGGCTTCATGGTGCGGCACCCGTCTTGGGCGCTGGCGGCGATTGCAGCTCCGGATGCTGCAGCAGCAGCTGCATGGCGCTGTCGATGGGGACGTGGGCATAGGTGTGGCCGGCATCCTCCCAGCCATAGCCGTTGAGTCGTGCGGCCTGCGCGGCCTGGTAGCTGTGCAACAGGCCGGCGGCATCCGGATCGGACAGCACCGGGGGCTGCACTGCGCGACGCGTGGGTTGGATGCTGGTGTGATTGAGCGCCGAGAGCAGCCGCACCAGGGCCGTGACGATGACGATGATCAGCAGCACCGAGAGGGCGGCCACTGCAATCGCACGGCCGTCGATGCCCGAACCCTCACGCTGAGTTTCCGAGGCCATGACTCAGGGGTTCGCAGGCATCGGCTGCCAGCGTCGACGCCATGCCGCAAGCCAGGCGCCGACGCAGATCAGCACCAGCAGCGGATCGCTCCAGCGCAGCGCCAGTCCGGTGGGCATGAAGGCGGGCTTGACCAGGTAGAAGAACAGCAACAATTGCGAGAACAGCAGCG
>DATBPG010000129.1:0-17529 GCA_036561485.1 Steroidobacteraceae bacterium
CGCCGAGGGCGCGCGGTACGGGTTCCGGGCGCGCGAGCGCCTCCCAGGCCGTGCGCACGATCGCCTGGGTGTCCAGGCCGTAGCGGCTGAAGAGATACTCGCGGCTACCCGACTCGGCGAACACATCGGCAATACCGACCCGATGCAGCGGCACACCCAGGCCCGCACCCGCCAGTACCTCGGCCACCGCCGAGCCCAGCCCGCCGATGATCGAGTGGTTTTCGGCGCTGATGATGACGCGAGTCGCGCGCGCGGCGTCGAGGATGGTCCCGGCATCCAGCGGCTTGATGACCGGTACGTTGATCACTGCGACGGTGAGCCCCTCGCGCTCGAGCGTGCGGGCCGCCGCGAGCGCTGCCGGCAGCATCATGCCCGCGGCGATCAGACAGACGTCGCTCTCATCGCGACCGATAAGGCGCTGGGCGCGATCGAGCTGCAGGCGGTGCGATTGCTCGAAGATGAGCGGGCTCTCGCCGCGCTTCAGACGCATGTAGACGGGCCCGACATGCCCGGCCAGAGCCGCCACCGCCTGCCGGATCTCGATCGCATCGGCCGGCTCGAGCACCATCATGTTGGGCAGTGAGCGCATCAGCGCGACGTCTTCGATCGCCTGGTGACTCGGGCCGCCGGGACTGGACAGTCCTGGCATGAAGCCGACCAGGCGCACATTCAGGCGCGGATAGGCCACCGCCATCGCGATCTGATCGAAGCAGCGGCGCGTGCAGAACACCCCGAAGGTATTGACGAACACCACGTGGCCGGCGCGCGCCAGTCCCGCGGCGATGCCGACCATGTTGGCCTCGGCCATGCCGGCATTGAAGAAGCGCTCGGGAATGGCATCGCGAAACAGGTCGGTTTCCGTCTGGCGCGTCAGATCGGCACCCAGGCACACGATCTCAGGGCGCGTGCGCGCCAGCGCCGTGAGCGCCTCCCCGTAGGGTTTGAGAACCGTGTCGTAGGGTGGCTCACGCATCGGCGCCCTCCAGCTCACGCGTCAGCTCGCGCTCGAGCGCCGCTCGCAGCGGCTCGTCTAGTTTGAGGAAATGCGCATCGAGCGTCCCGGGCAGGCAGCGCAGGCGGCCGAGGCAGCTTGTGCGCGCGATCAGCGCCAGCGGCGCACCCTCGCCTCGGCGCTTCAGTGCCTGATCGAGCGCCACGACATCGTGTCCATCGACTTCCAGCACCTGCCAGCCAAAGGCGCGCCATTTGTCCGCCAGTGGCTCGAGCGTCGTGACGGAGCTGACCGGTCCGTCGACCTGGGAGTTGTTGGCATCGATGATGGCGAGCAGCCGCCCCATGCGCCGACGCTGATGCGAGGCGAACATGGCGGCCTCCCAGACCTGCCCTTCCTCCATCTCCCCGTCGCTCAGGAAGACGAAGGTGTCGCGCTGCTCGCCTGCCAGCTGCGAGGCAAGCGCAAAGCCGATCGCTGCCGACAGCCCCTGACCGAGCGAGCCGCACACGAGGTCCACGAGCGGGGTGCGCTCCGAGCCGATTGCCTCGAGCCGCGCGCCATCGCGGCCGTAGCTGGCGAGCTCGGCAGGGTCGAGCAATCCAAGCTCGGCGGCCACCGCATACAGGGCGATGACATAGTGGCCCGGGGAGAGCACGAAGCGATCGTGCCCGAAGCGCAGCACGCCGCCGCCGAACAGGGTCGCGAAGATCTCCGCCGAAGAGAGCGCCTGACCGAGATAGCCGAATCCCTGGATCGCGACCATGCGGGTGGCGTTCAGGCGGATGCGCGTGGCCAGACGGCGCACGCTCGAATACTGCTGCGAGGGCATGGTGGACCCGTCGACCGTGGTGCGCCAGCGATGCTGCGGCAACTTAATGAGGGCTTGCAGCGGTGTCAATAAGGCCCAGCCTTGCGCACAATCAGCCCATGCTGCTGGTCTCGATCCAGAATGCACTGCTTGCCTTCGGTGAGCGGCCGCTGCTCGATGGGGCAGAGCTTGCCGTGCGCCGGGGCGAGCGGGTCGGGCTGATCGGACGCAATGGCACCGGCAAGTCGACGCTGCTGGGCGTGATCGCGGGCAGCACATCCCTCGATGAGGGCAGCGTGCAGCGTGCCGACGGCCTGCGCCTGACGCTGGTCGAGCAGGAGCCAGTACTGCCCGATGCCGCCACGCTGCGCGAGAGCCTGCTGACGCGCGCAGCCGCCCAGGGCGTCGCGGCCGATTGGCAGCTGTTGCCCCGGCTCAACGCCCTCATGCACATGCTCGGACTGCCTGAAGAGCTCACGCCTGCGGCAGCCTCGGGCGGTGAGCGCAAGCGTGCGGCGCTCGCCCTGGCGCTTGCTCTGGAGGTCGACCTGCTGCTGCTCGATGAGCCTACCAACCATCTGGATATCGAAGCCATCCAGCAGCTCGAGCAGCTGCTCGCGCGGCCTCCGGCCCTCATCGTGGTCACCCACGATCGCGCCTTTCTCGATGCGACCACCAATCGAATCGTGGAGCTGGACCGCGGCGTGCTGCGCTCCTATGCGGGGAACTTCGCGGCCTACGAGCGGCGGCGCGAAGAGCAGCTGGCCGCCGAGGACACGGCGCGGCGCGTCTTCGAGCGCTTCTGGGCGCAGGAGGAAGCCTGGATTCGACGCGGTATCGAGGCGCGCCGGACACGCAATCAGGGGCGCGTGCGCCGCCTCGAGCGCCTGCGCGGGGAGCGGGCGGCGCGGCGCGATCGCATCGGCGCGGTGCGCATGAGCCTGCAGGCGGGTGCCCCCTCCGGTGAGCTGGTGGCTGAGCTCAGTGAGGTCAGCAAGGGCTTCGGCGAGCGTCGCATCATCGAGGCGCTGTCGATGCGCATCATGCGCGGCGACCGGCTCGGACTGATCGGTCCCAACGGCGCCGGCAAGTCGACGCTGCTGCGTCTGCTGCTCGGGCAGCTCGCGCCGGATCGAGGCAGCGTGCGGCTGGGGACCAATCTGCGCATTGCCTATTTCGATCAGCTGCGCGAGCAGCTCTTGCCCGACGCCACGCTCGCCGAGATGATCAGCCCGGGCTCGGACTGGATCCAGCTCGGCGCAGAGCGCCGTCACGTCATCGGCTACCTGGGGGACTTTCTGTTTTCCGCCGCGCGTGCGCAGTCGCCCGTGCGCATGCTCTCGGGCGGGGAGCGCAACCGCCTGCTGCTCGCGCGCCTGTTCGCCCAGCCCGCCAACCTGCTGGTGCTCGATGAGCCGACCAACGATCTGGACATCGAGTCTCTCGAGCTGCTCGAGCAGCGCCTGCAGGACTATGCCGGCACGCTGCTGCTGGTCAGTCATGACCGCCGCTTCCTCGACAACGTCGTCACGCAGGTGCTGGTGGCGGAAGCTCAGGGCCAGTGGCGCGAGTATGCCGGCGGCTACAGTGACTGGCAGCGGCTGCGCGCCGCGCAGCCTCTGAGCACGCCTGCCCCCGCAGTGCCCGCCGCTGCACCCCGGCGCAGCAGCGACGCCGCCGAAGGTAAGCCCCAGGTGAGCCGCAGGCTCAGCTGGCGCGAGCAACGCGAGCTCGACGCGCTGCCGCAGCAGATCGAGGCGCTCGAGCGCGAGCAGGCCGAGATCTCGCAGCGCATGAGTGCCGGGGCCTACTGGAATGACGCGCCGCGTGCCCGGGCCGACGGTGAGCGCCTCGGGCACATCCAGATGCTGCTGGCCGAGCGCTTTGCACGCTGGGAGATGCTCGAGGCGCAGCGCGGGCCGGAGAGCTGAAAACCGGGCGCTAGCCCGCCAGTTCTGCGCGTGCCTCGGCGAACATGCGCACCGCCAGGTCCAGATCCTCGCGGGAGTGCGCCGCGGAGATCTGCACACGGATGCGCGCCCGATCGCGCGGCACCACCGGATAGGAAAAGGCCACCACGTAGATGCCTTTCTCGAGCAGCCGCTCGGCCAGCTGCAGGGCCGCGCGTGCTTCGCCCATCATGACCGGCACGATCGGGTGCTCGCCGGGCAGGATCTCGAAACCCTGCGCGCTCATCTGCGCGCGAAACCAGGCGGTGTTTTCCCGCAGCCGGCGACGATGCCCCTCGGTGCCGCCCAGCAGCTCGAGCACCTTGAGCGTCACCGCGACGATCGGCGGCGGCAGGGAGTTGGAAAAGAGGTACGGCCGCGAGCGCTGGCGCAACCAGTCGATTATCTCGCGCCGTCCCGAGGTGTAACCGCCGCAGGCGCCGCCGAGCGCCTTGCCGAGCGTACCGGTGAGCAGATCGACGCGATCGATGACGCCGTGATATTCGGGCGTGCCGCGCCCGCGCGCACCGAGTACGCCCACCGCATGTGAATCATCGACCATGACCAGCGCGCCATGGCGCTGCGCAAGATCGCAGATGTCGCGCAGCCGTGCGATGTATCCGTCCATCGAGAATACGCCATCGGTGGCGATGAGGATGCGACGGCTGCGCGGCGCCGCCTCGCGCAGCCGCTGCGCGAGATCGCCCATGTCGCCGTTGCGGTAGCGCAGGCGCTGCGCCTTGCACAGGCGGATCCCATCGATGATGGAAGCGTGATTGAGCTCATCGGAGATCACGCAGTCCTCCCCATCGAGCAGTGTCTCGAACAGACCCCCGTTGGCGTCGAAACAGGAGTTGTAGAGGATGGTCGCCTCGGTGCCGAGAAAGCCGCTGATCGCCTTCTCGAGCTCGACGTGAATGGACTGTGTGCCGCAGATGAAACGCACCGAAGCCATGCCGTAGCCCCAGCGCTCGAGCGCCTCGTGTGCGGCCTGCACGATCTGCGGCTCGCTCGCGAGCCCCAGATAGTTGTTGGCGCAGAAATTGATGACCTCGCCGCTGGACACGCGGATGTGCGTGCGCTGCGGCGACTCGAGCTGCCGCTCCTGCTTGTAGAGCCCGGCGCTGCGCAATTGCTCCAGATCCGCCTGCAGCTGGCTCGCCAGCTTCGCGTCCATCGCCCACCTCCGCGTAAGTGCGCGCGCGACGCGCGCCGCCCTACACCCGCCAGTCCAGCAGCACCTTGGCGGCCTCTCCGGCGCGCATCGCCGCGAATCCCTGCTGATACTCGTACCAGGGCAGGCGATGCGTGATCACCGGGGCGATGTCCAGCCCGGATTCGAGCATCACCGTCATCAGATACCAGGTCTCGTACATCTCGCGCCCGTAGATGCCCTTGATGGTGATCATGTTGAAGATGACCTTGCGCCAGTCGATGGCCACCGACTGCGAGGGGATACCGAGCATCGCGACCTTGCCGCCATGGCAGAGGTTGTCGAGCATGTCCTGCAGCGCTGCGGGCTGACCGGACATCTCCAGGCCGACGTCGAATCCCTCCTTCATGCCGAGCCGCTCCTGCACGCGCGCAAGCGGCTCGCTGCGCGGATCGACGGCGAGCGTGGCGCCCATGCGCCGCGCGAGTTCCAGGCGCCGCGGATTGATGTCGGTGACCACCACGTGCCGCGCCCCGGCGTGTCGCACCACCGCCGCGGCCATCATACCAATCGGGCCCGCCCCGGTAATGAGCAGATCCTCCCCCAGCACAGGAAACGACAGCGCGGTGTGCACCGCGTTGCCGAAGGGGTCGAAAATCGCCGCAATGTCCTCATCGACATGCGCGCTGTGGCGCCAGACGTTGCTCATCGGCAGGCAGATATATTCGGCAAAGGCGCCCGGTCGGTTCACGCCGACACCTTCGGTGTTCGCACACAGATGCCGTCGGCCGGCCAGGCAGTTCCTGCAGCGGCCGCAAACCACGTGCCCCTCTCCGCTGACGATCTCACCGACGTGAAAGTCGGCGACGTTTGCGCCCACGGCGGCTATTTCACCGACGAATTCATGACCGATGACCAGCGGCGTAACGATGCTCGAGCGCGCCCAGGCATCCCATTCGTAGATATGCAGATCCGTGCCACAGATGCCGGTCTTATGCACGCGGATCAGGACGTCGTTGATACCCGGCTCGGGCACCGGCACGTCCTCGATCCACAGACCCGGTGCAGCCTGCGACTTTACGAGCGCCTTCATGTCCCAGGCATCATAGGGCGCGCGCGGCACGCGCGAAAGCAGGCCGCGGGGCGGGAAGCGGTGCTCAACGCCGCCTCACCCGCGCGTGTCCGGTGAGAGGCGCCGCACCCTGCAAGGGCAGCGGCACCGAAGTCGAGGCAGCGCGCTCAGCGCGGCGGGCGCGTGCGCCCCGTGCGGTTATACGGATCACCGTCCTTTGCTGGCTGAGAGCGCGGATCGGTCTCGAGCACCAGATCGCCCGTATCCTCCAGACTGACCGGCGCGGACCAGATCGCGTTGCCGCGCGCATCGTGCTGCACCCGTCGCGCGCTCGGCTCGGCTGGCGTACCGGATGATGGCTCGACAATTTTCAGGAACGGACGTCGGATCGCTGTCATGACACCGGCTCGTGGTGAACGTTGATCCACAGATTGCACGCCAGATGCCAGAATGCAGCCCATGGCGCCTGCTCTGGTCAAAGCGTGCCGGCATTCTCAATCGGACCGGGCCGGATCGTGAAGCAGCACCACTGCGGCATCCCCGCATCGCCGGCACCGGCGCGATACTGCCGTCCGGGGAAGCGGCCTGCCGCACCCGGCGTCGCCGTTCTGGCGCTGGCAGTGCTCCTGATACCGGCAAGCGCCGCTGGGCTGAACGGCGGCGTCACCGGCTCCGCAAGCGCGGCGCCGGCCGCTGCCGCTGCGCAGCCGGCGGCCCAAGCGCTCGCCTTTCGCATCCATCAGGGCGGCGAGATCAATGCCTTTCTGCGCCAGGGCGACGTCGCAGCACAGCTGGTCGTGCGCGATGGGCCGGCTCCGCGACTGATCATCGCCTTTCCCGCCGGTGATAGCGGCATCGGCCTTTGGCTGCACGCTCCCGGCGCGACCGCCGTGCACTGGCGCCTGCTGCATACGCCGCAGCCCGTGCGCCTGGCCGATGAGCACGGCCGGCCCCTGCGCGGTCTGCAGGTCGATCTGCAAGCCGACGTCGGCACCCTGCAGCTCGGGCAGGTGCTGCTGTCCTCGGTTCGCGTGCTGCGCAACTACGAGGCCGGCAGTGCCGTGCCAGCGCAGCTGCGCTGCCTGCCGCGCCTCGCGGGCGATCGACTCGACTGGTCGCGCGATCGGCTGGACGGAGCTGCCGGTTATCGGCTGAGCATCGAAGCACTCGACGGTGCGCACGTCGTGGCCTCTCGCCTCGAGGCCGCGCCCGGTTCGCACCGGTTGCATCTGCGTCTGCAGGCCGTGAGCGGGGATCCCCCGCTCGCCGCGCTCGGCGCAGCCGAGTTGCTGCGCAGCTCGGCGACAGCGGATCCACGCGAGCGAAACATTCTCAGCTTTCTGAGCTATCGGCAGAAATATCTCGCCGGCGCCTGGCGTTTCGACACCTACTTCGGCCGCGACACGCTGTTCTCACTGCTGCTGCTGGCGCCGGTACTGCAGCCCCAGGCGATGAGCAGCGGCATCGACTCGGTGCTGGCGCGTCTGTCTCGGCAGGGCGAAGTCGCTCACGAAGAGGCCATCGGCGAGTACGCCATCCTGCTCAATGACGCGGCAGGGCGCGGTCGCAGCGCCGCTCCGGTCTATGACTACAGCATGCTGGATGAGGATTTTCTGCTGGCCCCGTTGGTGGCGCGCTGGCTGCTCGATTCGCCCGAGGAGCGCGCGCGCGCTGCCTCCTTCCTCGCGGCACGCGATCCGAGCGGTGAGCGGCGCGGGGATGCCCTGCTGCGTAATCTGCGCTATGTGGTGCAGCGAACGCGTGCGTTCGCGACCGACCCTGGCGCGCTGCATCTGATTGGGCTCAAGCCTGGACAGCGCGCCGGCGACTGGCGCGACAGTGACGATGGCCTGGACGGCGGCCGCTATCCCTTCGATGTCAACGTCGTGCTGGTCCCAGCAGCGCTGCAGGCCACGCAGCGTTTGCTGGGCAGTGGACTGCTGCGAGCGTATCTCTCCGGAGGTGACGCTGCGCTGCTGGCACGCGCCGGGCCGCAATGGCGCACCTGGAATGAGGCCGCCGCCCCGCTGTTTCGCATCGAGCTCGCACGTTCAGCGGCACTCGCACGGCTGCACGACTACGCCCACCGCCTGGGGATGCAGGATACCGCGGCCGCAGCGTCGCCGGACTCCGCGACACTGGGCTTCGAGGCGATATCGCTGGACTCCGCCGGGCATGCACTGCCGGTCATGCAGTCCGACGTCTCGCTGGAGCTGCTGCTCAGCGATCCCAGCCCCGAGGCACTCACCGGGATTCTGAATACGCTGATGCTTCCGTTCCCCGCCGGGTTGATGACGCCGATCGGTCTGCTGGTTGCCAACCCGGCATTTGCCGATGCCGCCACCCAGCAGCGCTTCACACGCCATGCCTACCACGGCACGGTGGTGTGGGCCTGGCAGCAGGCGGTGGTACTCGCGGGCATTGCACGGCAACTGCAACGCCGTGATCTGCCCGCCTCGCTGCGGCAGCGGCTCCTCGCCGCGCGCCAGGGGCTCTGGAAGGCAATCGATCGCACGCGCGCATTCCGCGGCTCGGAGCTGTGGTCGTGGTCGTATGGCGCGGGCGGGTATCGACTGGAACCTTTTCGCACTCAGGGCGGCGGCGAAGCCGAATCTGATGCGGCGCAGCTCTGGAGCACCGTGTTTCTGGCGCTGCGGCCCTGATCCCGATCGCCCCACAGGGCTAGTCCAGCGCGACTGTCGACACCGCGGGTGCCCGAGGTGCGCCCCTGAAACACGAGCCGCATGGGAATGACCGCCAGCGTGGCGAACATCAGCAACCGGTAGTCATCGACATAGGCGATGATCTGTGCCTGCTGCGTGACCACATGATCCAGCGTCGCGCGTCCCGCGGGCGAAAATGGATTCCAGACGCGCACGACCGGCGGGGCAGTCAGCAGGCGGTTGGCGGCGGTAACGTAACGCGCGATCTCGGCGTGATTGACCTGCGTCTGGCGGGTCAGAACACTGCTGACGACTGAGATGCCGATGCTCGAGCCGACATTGCGCGCCAGGTTGTAGAATCCCGCGCCCTCGGGCCGCACCTGCGGCGACAGGGTCGAGAGGCTCACGACACTCAGGGGTGTGAACAGAAAGCCAAGCCCTACGCCCTGCACGACGCCCACGACCACGACGTCGAGTGACGAGACCGCCGGCGTCCAGCCCGACATGGCGTAGAACGACCAGGCGGACAGCGCCAGTCCGAAGCCCAGCAGCGCACGCGTGTCGATGCGCCCGATAAGCTTGCCGACCACCATCATCGCCGCCATGGTGCCAAGCCCGCCCGGACCCATGACGAGGCCAGCGGTCACCACCGGGTAGTTCATCAGGTCCTGAAGATAGGGAGGTTGCAGGGCCAGGGAGGCACAGAAGGTCATCCCCACGACGCCCACGAACACCACGCCGGCCGTGAGGTTGCGATCGCGAAACAGCGCGGCACACCAGCAGACTGCAACCGATATGGTCAACGAGGTAGGCGCCCCTGGGCCCCGACCACCAGCGCCCGAGCGCGCTCTGACGGCGGTGCCCCACTACGACCAGATCGGCGCCCACCTCGCGCGCGTAGGCACCGATCTGCTCAGCCGCCTCACCCACCGCAAGTTTGGCAGACGCTTCGAATCCGAGCGCCTGCAGGCGCTCCAGTCCCTCGCGCAGCACGGCCTCGTACTGCGGCAGCTGCTGGCTGACCCCTGCACCGCCGACACCTTCGCTGAGCTTGGTCCCCGCGCCCTCGGTAATTACCGACAGCAGAAAGACCTGGGCGTGGTTGCGACGGGCCACCAGCGCCCCCTCGCGCAAGCCACTGCGTCCTTCGGTCGAGCCGTCGTAGGCGAGCAGAATGCGCGAATACACACCGATCCTTTGACAGAGGCGGTGGGCGCATTGGAGCGCAACAGGCGCTGCGGCGCAGTCATCTATCCGGCGCCTCAGGCGCCGGATAGATCCTAAATGGGCATTACGCCGGCCGCCTGCGCAGGCGGCACTTCAGAGGATACGGGCGAACCACAGCAGCGACAGTCCGGCCGCCAGCAGAGCCAGCACGGCGGCGGCCGCCGTGAACAGCGAGGTGATCTCGGTCTCCTTCGTCTCGACGATGATGCTCTTGCTCAGCAGCCGGTACACCGCCTGCAGATCCTGCGCGCTGCCAGCACGGAAGTACTGCGCGCGTGTGATATCGGCGATTTTCTTCAGCGCGTCCTCATCGAGCTGAGCGCGCATGCGCCAGCCACCGAATCCGACGATCTCGCCTTCCGGCGTGCCGAAGCCCACGGTGTAGACGCGCACTCCGTGGTTGGCCGCCTCACGCGCGGCATCGATCGGATCGGGTCCGGCATTGGTCGCCCCATCGGTCAGCAGAATCACCACCGCGGACTTGTCCGAGCCGGGCTCCACCGGCACCGCCTTCTTCTTTTGCGGCGTGCCGAGGGCGGTGCCACGGTTGACGACATTGCCGAAGGGATCGAAGGCATCGCCGCCGGGATTGAACGGGTTGATGCCGAAATCCTCTTGTGGGAACAGCGCGGCCAGCGAGGTGAGAATGCCTGCGCCGACGGCGGTGCGCGGCTGCAGCTCGAAGCGGTCGATGGCTGCATCGAGACTGGTCCGATCGATGGTCGGGGGTTGGACGAGAAATGCGCTGCCTGCAAAGGCAACGATTCCGATGATGACGCCGCGAGGCTGTTGGGCGATGAAAGCTTTGGCGGCCGACTGCATCGCCTCCACGCGTGAGGGCTTGATGTCGGTCGCACGCATGCTGCCCGAGACGTCCATGGCGAGGATGACCGTGGACTTGTGCGAGAACACGCTCATGACCGCGGTGGGCCGTGCAATGCCGATCAGCATCAGCGTGAAGGCCGCCAGAAACAGAGCCGGGGGGATGTGCCGACGCAGCCGGCTGCCGCCGCCGACCGCCTGCTTGAGCATGCCGAAGTTGCCGTAGCGCACGGCTGCGCGTTTGCGCCGCCGCAGCAGCAATACGTACGCGCCCACCGCCAGCGGCAGCAGCAGCAGCAGCCAAAGGGACTGGGGCGACAGAAACGACATCGCCGGCAGATGCAGCGCCGACGCTTGGGCCGGCGCAGTGGTAGTCGGGCTCATGAGGCCATCCCCGCTGTCTGATCGGACAGGTGCGCGGGCAGCGACGCGCCGCCGCCCGGGCGCTGCTTGCGCATCTGCGCAAAGCGCATCAGGGCGTCGAGCAGGTCATCTTCCGTGGAGAGCTCCAGACAATCAACCCCGGCACGCGCGAAACTGGCGCGCAGATTCTCCTGCTCTCGCTGCGCCGCGCTCATGAAGCGGCGACGCAGGCGCCGATCGTTGGTGTCCACCAGCAGCTGCTCGCCGGTCTCGGCATCCTGAAACGCCACCATGCCGATGTCAGGCAGGCGCGTCTCTGACGGATCGAACAGGCGGATAGCCACCACGTCATGGCGCCGGCCCAGAAAACCGAGGGCCGCCTCCCAGCCGGGCTTGCTGATGAAGTCCGATACGACGAACACCAGTGAGTGACGTCGCAGAATATTGCCGCTCTGTCGCAGCACCGCGCCCAGATCCGTCGCCGGGGCGCGCACCAGCCGCGGACGCGATCCCAGCAGCTGCAACAGATGCAGCACCTGGCGCCGGCCACTGCGCGGCGGCACGATCTGGTCCACACCACCGGTGAACAGTACCGCGCCACAGCGGTTGCCGCGCCCGGTCATCAGACGTGCCAGCACGGCCACGAACTCAGCCAGTACCAGGCGTTTGGAAACCCGATCGGAGCCGAAGTCCACGGAGGGGGACAGGTCCAGCAGGAACCACGCCGTCACCTGTCGGTCCTCCTGATACTCGCGCACATGCAGCGCGTCCATGCGCGCAGTGAGGTTCCAGTCGACGTAGCGCACGTCATCGCCTTCCTGGTATTCGCGCAGGTTGGCCAGATCGATTCCGGAGCCGCGAAACAGGCTGCGGTAATCCCCCTGCAGCAGACCGTCCAGGCGCCGCAGCACCGTCCACTCCAGACGGCGCAGCAGCGCCTCAGGCGCTTGCACTGAGTCGGGCATGCGTATCCAGGACCTTATCGGGCGCCGAGACGCAGCGCATGATGCGCCGGATGATCTCGTCGGTGGTGAGGTTATCGGCCAGCGCCTCGTAGGAGAGCACGATGCGATGGCGCAGCACATCGGCGGTCACATCGGTCACATCCTCGGGCAGCACATAATCGCGCCCGCGCAGATACGCGAGTGCTCGTCCACATTCGATGAGATAGATGCTCGCTCGCGGGGAGGCGCCGTAGAGGATCTTGTTGGTCAGCTCCTTCAGGCCCACGCGCTCGGGCGTACGGCTGGCGGTCACCAGTCGCACGGCGTAGCTGATCAGGGCCGGATCGACGTAGAGCGCCCGCGCGGCGCGCTGCGCAGACAGCAGCTCCTCGGCCGTGGTCACCGCGGAGATCACCGGCGGGATGCCCGTGACACGCTCGACGATCGCGAATTCCTCGTCATGGCTCGGATAGCCCACGAGGATCTTCATCATGAAGCGATCGACCTGCGCCTCGGGCAGCGGGTAGGTGCCTTCCGTCTCGATGGGATTTTGCGTCGCGATGACCACGAACGGCGCGGGCACCGGATGCGTCTCACCGGCGATCGTGACCTGCCGCTCCTGCATCACCTCGAGCAGCGCACTCTGCACCTTTGCCGGCGCGCGATTGATCTCGTCGGCCAGCAGCAGATTGGCGAACACCGGTCCGAGAGAAGTGCTGAATTCCCCGCTCTTCTGACTGAAGATGCGTGTGCCGATCAGATCGGCCGGCACCAGATCGGGCGTGAACTGGATGCGACGGAAACGTCCCTGCATCGCACGCGCCAGCGTGTTGACGGTAAGTGTCTTGGCCAGACCCGGCACGCCCTCGACGAGCAGGTGCCCCCCGGCGAGCAGTGCGACGAGCACGCGCTCCAGGAAGTGGTCCTGACCGACGACGATCTTCTTGACCTCATAGAGGAGATGTTCCATCTGCGACGCCGGCGCCGCGCCCGCACCGTTATTGGCGATTGCCATGCCACGAACCCCCTTGGCTGTTGCTGAAGCGGAAAGCTAAAGCGGATTGTCCCCAATGGCGCGCGCGGCATTCTCGATCGGCACGGCGAAGCCGATGCCAGCGAACACGTGCGCGCCGGACGGGTTGACGATCGCGGTGACGATGCCCACGACTTCCCCGTCGCGATTGACCAGCGGGCCGCCGGAATTTCCCGGATTCACCGCCGCATCGAATTGAATGAGATTGGTCAGCTTGATCTTCGGGTTGTCAGGGTCGATGAATTCGCGCTTCAGTCCCGAGACGACTCCGGCGCTGACCGAAGGGCCGATGCCAAACGGAAAGCCCGTGGCTACCACCTGATCGCCGGGCCGCAGGCCGGCGGTGGAGGCAAGCGCCGCGGGCTGCAGCTCGTCGGGCAGCTGCTTGGGCTGCAGGACCGCCAGATCGTTCTGTGGCTGAGCGCCCACGAGAGCCGCATCGGACTGGCTGCCGTCGGCGAATACCACGACCCAGCGATCGGTGCCCGACACCACGTGCAGCGCAGTGAGAATCTTGCCGCTCTTGTCCATGACCACGCCGCTGCCGATCGCGTCGGGTTGGGGCTCATCGGGATGTGCGTTGGCGAGCGGATGATCCGGTAACGGGGCGGGAGTTGCCTTGGGAGCCGGCTTGGCCTTGCTCGAGCCCTGCTGTGGCACGGCCGGGGATGGCTTGTGCCCGCTCTTGCTGTCCTTGGCTTCCTCAGCGGCCAGCTGCGCTGCATGCTGCGGGGACAGGAATCCTTCCACCTCGACGACGTCCGGCGCGATGGTGGCCGCCGCCAGCGTCGTATCGGCGGGGCCACGCGGACTATGTGCAATCGTGTAGCGCACGGCGCCGTCGATGTCGTGTTGAGTCAGTGCGCGCGCCGGCGGATACAGCCAGGCGTGCGCCCCCACCACGGCCAGCGCGATCAGCACGCTCGCCGCCAACAACAGCACACGGTCGTGACGTCCGTAAAAGCGTTTGAGCCAGCCGCCGGCCTGCACCCAGCCCGATGGCCCCTGCTCCTCGTAGAGATCGGCATAGACATCGGGTTGCTGCGGTTGGGAACCGTTGCGCTCGGAACCCGATCCGCGCGCGGGAGCGGCACTGCGAGTGCGCGTCGCGCGGCTGTATAGAGGCTGCCTTTTCATGGCGGATGTCCGTATGTCTGGCCCGCCGGGCCGATTCTCACCAAAGCTATGCCACTTCGAGGCTGCTGCCAAATACCTTTTCACTCTGCCCGGCGCCGCCGGCCCGGCACGGCCCGCTGGCGCCGGCGGCGGCCAGCGCCCGGCACGCACGCTGCGCTCTGCCGGCGGCGGCCCGCGCGCCGCAACTGCCAGGCTGAACCCTTGGGCCGGGCGCCCGCCCCTGTCGGATCAGTAGGTTAGCGGCCGCATGCGGATCAGGAGGCAAGCCGCTGCAACAAGGTCGGGATATCGACCGGCTTGACCATATGCAGATCGAAGCCCTCGGCCTTGGCGCGCTTGACGTCCTCTCCACGGCCGTAGCCGGTGAGCGCGATCAGCTGCGCGGTGCTGCCGCCCGAGCGCAGCCGTCGCGCGACCTCGTAGCCGTCCATGCCCGGCATGCCGATGTCCAGCAGGATGACATGAGGGTCAAATTCGGTGAATGCCTGCTTGAGCGCATCGGCTGCGGTATAAACGGTCGTAGCGCGGTGGCCCTCGTAGCTCAGGATGAGCGCCAGGGAGTCGGCGGCATCGACATTGTCATCGACTACCAGAATGCGCTTGCCGGCACCGCGCCGCAGATCCGCCGGCGCGCCCTGGTGCAGCGGCGCCGGTACCAGCGGCAGAATCAGCTCGAAGCTGGCACCCCGCCCGACGCCGTCGCTATGCGCAGTCACGCTGCCCTCGTGCATCTCAACGAGCCGCCGCACGACCGACAGTCCAATTCCCAAACCGCCTTGCGAGCGATCCAGCGAGCGATCGCCCTGCACGAAGAGCTCGAACACCTGCGGCAGCAGCTCCGCAGAGATTCCGACGCCATCGTCCCGGACCCGCACATGCACCCGATTGGCGGGCGCGTGCACCTCGATGTCGATGTGGCCACCGGCGTCAGTGTACTTGGCGGCGTTGTTGAGCAGATTGCCCAGACACTGCACGAGCCGCGCGCGATCGCCGCAGACGAACTGCCCGGGGCGCACGCCGGTTACGCGCACCTGCTGCGCGCGCTGGCGTATCAGGGGTTCGATGCTCTCGATCGCCTGGTCGATGATGGAGCGTACATCGAGGATCTCACGATGCAGCTCGATGCGACCGCGCGTGATGCGCGAGACATCCAGCAGATCATCGACCAGACGCGACAGCTGATTTGCCTGGCGGCGCAGGATCGCCACGTGAGCGTGCAGCTGCGGATCCAGCGGCAGCGTGCGTTCCAGCAGCTCGCTCGCGTTGCGGATCGGGGCCAGGGGATTGCGCAGTTCGTGCGCCAGCATCGCCAGGAATTCATCTTTCAATCGGTCCGCGCGGCGCAGCTGCTCCGCGAGTGACTCGAGCTGCCGCTCGCGGCCGCGCAAGGCTTCTTCCGCCGCCTGCAGTGCCAGCAGCTGCTCACGCGTTTGATATTGCCGGCACCGGCCGCGGATGGCCGCCTGCACGCCGCTCACCAGAGCCCGCGCCGAGCTGGGGCGATCCAGCACCGTGACGTTCGTGAGCCTGACCATCAGGTGCTCACCGACGCTCGGGTACATGTCCGGCGCGCACAGCAGCACCACCGGCATATCCGACCAGGCGGGCTGTGTGCCGAGCTGCTCGAGCACCTGTTCGAAGCCCGGTGAGCTCAGCGCCGCATCGGTCAGCAGCAGCGCACCCGCACCCGCCTGCATCGCCTGAGCCAACAGCGCAGCATCCTGGCACACCACGCTGGACAGGCCCGAGCGCTGCAACAGCTCGCGCGTGACCTCCCCATCTCTGCGGGTAGGGGGAAGTATCAGGACGCGCTGGTCGTCCACGACCGCAGGTGCCTCTGCCACCGGCTGATCAGCCGTGGCGCTGGACATCGGACCCTGCACCACCGACTTCCACGGGCACGCCCGTCAGGATTCCTCGCAGTGCGAGCAACGGATCGCTCAGGTGCACACCATCCTTATCGAAGCGGATCTCTCGAATGGATTCCTCGTGACCGCCGGTGCGCTTTTTCAAGACCGAGATTGCCTTCTTGACGGCCCCGTTGTGCTCGAAATAGCGCAGCAGAATGACCGAGTCGGCCAGATAGCTCGCATCGACAGGCGACATCATCGAGGACCCCAACATGCCACTTTGTGCCACGACGAGAAAAGTCGTCACGCCCTGGTTGCTCAGATAAGTCAATAGCTCATGCAACTGCGAGGTCAGGAAGTTCTGATGGGTCATCGCATTCAGGTAGCCGTTGAGGCTATCGATGATGACCACCTCGGCATGATCGTATTCCACGGCCCGACGCACGTCGGCGGTAAACTCTCCGGGCGTGATCTGCACCGGATCGATTTGCCGCAGGGCAAGCTCGCCGGCGCGATTACCCTCCTTGAACTGCAGCGAGATGCCGGCCGCCCGCACCCGCAGCGCCGACCGACCAGATACTGCTTCAGGGCGAGGATCTGCCGCCGGTACAGCAGCGAGTTGCGCGCCAGCAGCCGCATCTCCGAGAGTGAGTCGAACACCATACGCGTGGGGGCCACGCGGTCGATGACATCCAGGATCCGGCGCGTAGTCTCCGACAGCTCGATATCCGAAGGTTGCACCATCGTCAGCGGACCCTCGGAGAGCAGATCCTGCTGCTGATCGGCAGTCAGCTCCACGACCTCCAGAGCTTCGAGTGACCAGCCATGCGAGGCCGCGCCTGCCTCCAGCTCCTCGCGTGTCTCGGACAGCGTGACGTACAGACACTTCTCACCGCGCTTCACGCCCTCCAGCAGAAACTGCAGCGCAAACGTCGTCTTACCGCAACCCGGATTGCCGTCTACGAGGTAGAGCCGCTGCGCTAACAGGCCGCCATGCAATACTTCATCCAATCCCGCAACGCCCGTACGCAGGCGGGGCGCGCCCTCCGCAATCATCAGATCTCCCGTTTGAATTTCGTTGTATCGGAGCCGCCGGGCAGCTGCACGCCGTTCACAGGTCACGCACAGGAGGACCGTCGAACAGTCCAGCACCAAGGCTATGGAGCCGCAGTTTGCAATAGCGAGCTTCACAAGGCAACGGAACAAGTGCACCCCATGAACGACCGGTTTGTCCGGTTCCCCGCTGTGCGTCATGCGCGCCCCGTGGGCGCTCGGGAGTGACGTGTAGGCACACGCCTACGCTGCGCCGTCGCGGCCGCGATGCTTTCCATAAGGTCGTGGGGCCGCGACGACACCACCTTAAGACCTGGCGCCGCCGGCGCTGCCGGCACGCCAGCTGGCTCTCGCGGCTCAGCGCGACTGAGTGTCGCCGCTGCGATTGCCTCGCACGTCGGAGCAAGCGCTCCTCAACGCTGTGCTGCGATCCCCTGCCCGTCCATCATGCGCACCCTGCCCTGCTGACAGTGATGCACGCTGCGGCCCCTGAGAAGTGC
>DATBPG010000130.1:0-4810 GCA_036561485.1 Steroidobacteraceae bacterium
CGCTGTGCGTCTGTGATGCGCCTCACACCATGAGGGCGAATGATCGGCCGATACTGCACTCCCCGGAGAGTGACCCATGTACCGAGCCGTCATCACCGTTCTGCTCTTCGCCCTGCCGCTGCTTGCCCAGGCCGATGTCTATCGCTCGGTCGATGCGCAGGGGCACGTGCAATACAGCGATACCCCCTCGCCGGGAGCGCAGCTCGTCTCGGCGGCCGATGCGAGCGCGGCGCAATCGCCCGGCGATGCGGATAAGACCAGCGCGCAGGCACAGAAGGTCAACGCACAGATCAACGATCGTCTGAGCCAGCAGGCCGCGGCACGCCAGGTCGCCCAGGACACCGCCGAGGCGCACGAGCAGCAGTGCAAGCAGGCCAAAGAGGCTTACCAGGGCGCCGTCCAGGCGCGCCGCCTGTTCAGAATGAGCGCCGATGGCCAGCGCCAATACCTCACCGACGATCAGGCCGAGAAGCAGCGCGTGAACTATCGCATGGCGATGGAAGCGGCCTGCAAGGACTCGGACTCGCAGTAATCCTCTCGGCGTGCCGCGGCAAGCGTGCACGCCCCCGCAAGCGATGGCAGGCGCCGATGGGGTATGCTCCCCGCAGATGCGCCTGGATTTCGTCAAAATGCATGGTCTCGGCAACGATTTTCTCGTGCTGGACCTGCCCGCCGATGCTCCCCTGCCCAGCTGCGCACAATGGCGTGCGCTCGCCGACCGGCGCACCGGCGTTGGCTTCGATCAGGCACTGGTGCTGCAGCCGCCACGACGTGCCGGCACCGATGCCTTCTACCGCATCTTCAACGCCGACGGCGGCGAGGTGGAGCAGTGTGGCAATGGCGCGCGTTGTGTGGCGGCCCTGCTGCAGCGACGGCGCCGGCGCGATGGCTCGACGCTCACGCTCGATAGCAGCGGCGGGCTGCTGCATGCGCGGGTTCTCGCCGATGGGTATGTGAGCGTGAGCATGGGCGTGCCGGATTTCGCACCCGGGTCGTTGCCCTTCGATGCGCCGGCGCGTGCGGCCAGCTACTCGCTCGATGTCGGCGGCGAGCACATCGAATTCGGCGCCGTCTCCATCGGCAATCCTCACGCGGTGCTGCGCGTGGCGGACGTCGCCACCGCGCCGGTGGAGCGCATCGGACGCGATCTGCAGAACGATCGGCATTTTCCGCGTCGGGTGAACGTCGGCTTCATGCAGGTGCTCGACCCCGCGGCCATCCGGCTGCGCGTCTTCGAGCGCGGCGTCGGGGAAACCCTTGCCTGCGGCACGGGCGCCTGCGCCGCCGTCGCCGTCGGACGCGATCTCGCTCTGCTCGGCGCCGATGTGCAGGTGCATGTGCCTGGCGGAACGTTGAGCGTACACTGGGATGGCGAGGGAGAGGCGGTCTGGCTGACGGGCCCCGCCCAGCAGTCGTTCGAAGGGCACGTCGAGATCTGAGGGAGCCATCAGGATGAGCAGCAATCAAGTGCGTGGACTGTCCGAGGAGGGATTGGATGAAGAGTCCGTCACGCAGTTTCTGCAGCAGAACCCGGAATTCTTCGAGCGGCACCCGCAGCTGCTGGCGCGCCTGCGGCTGCATCACCCACGCAACGGCACCACCGTCTCGCTGATCGAGCGACAGGTGGAAGTGCTGCGTGACAAATATCAGGCGCAGGAGCAGAAGCTGACCGAGTTCGTGCGCGTCGCGCGCGCCAACAACGTACTGGCCGACAAGATCCACCGCTTCACCTGCCGGTTGCTGAAGACGACGACCCGCGCCGCTGCGATCGTGCAGATCGAGGCGAGCCTGCGCGAGGACTTCGACACCTTCCACGCGCTGCTGCTGCTCACAGCTGCCGAGCCCGCCGGCGAGGCCGCATCCGCACAGCGCTTCGTGCGCCATGTCGGCAGCGAGGATGCGGTGTTCCGCAGCTTCGATGCGCTGTTCGCCACTTGCAAGCCGCGCTGCGGGCAGCTGCGTGACAGCCAGCGCGACTACCTCTTCGGCAGCGAGGCGGCGGGGATCGGTTCGGTGGCCCTGGTGCCCCTCGGCGGACACCCTGCCCTGGGACTGCTGGCGCTGGGCAGCGTCGATCAGGAGCGCTTTCATCCGGGCATGAGCACCGAGTTTCTCTCGCGCATCGGCGAGCTGGTCACCGAGGCGCTGTCGCGCGATTGAGCGCGGCGCGGGCGCTGCCGGATGAGCCCGCAGGCGCTGCAGTGGCTGGCGCGCTTCGAGCAGCATCTGGCCGGTGAGCGGCGTCTGTCCCCACACACCGTCGCCGCCTATCGGCGCGACGTCGCGGCGCTTGCCGCCTGGTGCCGCGGCGCGCAGGTGGCGGAGTGGACGCAACTGGACCATCAGCACGTGCGCAGCTTCGCGGCGCGCAGCCACGCGCAGGGGCTGGACCCTCGCAGCGTGCAGCGCCGGCTCGCCGCGGTGCGCAGCCTTCTCAACTTCCTGCTGCGCGAGGCAGTCGTGCAGCACAATGTGGCGCTCGAGGTGCGCGCTCCCAAGGCCGCTCGTCGCCTGCCGCTGACGCTGGACGTGGATCAGATGGCGCGGCTGCTGTCGCTCAAGCCCGCCGATGCGCTGCAGATCCGCGATCTGGCACTCATGGAGCTGCTCTACTCCAGCGGCTTGCGGCTTGCTGAGATCGTGGGGCTACGCCTGAAGAATCTGAATCTGGCAGAGCGTCAGGTACGCGTGCTCGGCAAGGGGGACAAGGAGCGAATCGTGCCCGTTGGCAGCGTCGCCGTGCGTGCCCTGTCCGGCTGGCTCATCGAGCGCGAGCGGCTCTTTGAACCCGAGGCGGCGGCCGCCGGGGACGCGGTTGTATTCGTCGGTCGCACGGGCCGCCCTCTCGGCGCGCGTGCCGTGCAGCTGCGCATCGCCGCGCACGCCCGTGCCATGGGCGTGCCGCTGCACGTGCATCCACACATGTTCCGGCATGCGTTCGCCTCGCATCTGCTTGAATCCAGTCACGATTTGCGCGCGGTGCAGGAGCTTTTAGGGCATGCCAGCATCAGCACGACCCAGGTCTACACCCATCTTGATTTCCAGCACCTGGCCCGCACATACGATGCAGCGCATCCGCGTGCCCGACGCCGCGGCTGACAACAGGAGCCCGCGGTGAACCCAGCCATGAATTCCTCTTTTGACCCCCATGCAACCACGATCCTCGCCGTGCGACGCAACGGCGCCATCGCCCTCGGGGGCGACGGCCAGGTCACGCTCGGCAACACCGTCATGAAGGCGAATGCGCGCAAGGTGCGCCGTCTCGCCGAGGGGCGCGTCGTGGCCGGCTTTGCCGGCGGCACGGCCGATGCCTTCACGCTGTTCGAGCGCTTCGAGGGCAAGCTGCAGAAATACGGCAACCTGACCCGCGCGGCCATCGAGCTTGCCAAGGACTGGCGTGCCGATCGTTACCTGCGGCGCCTGGAGGCGCTGCTGCTGGTGGGCGATCCGCAGAATCTGTTCGTGGTCTCCGGTAACGGCGATGTCATCGAGCCCGAATACGCGGCCGTCGCCATCGGCTCGGGCGGTCCGTATGCGCAGGCCGCGGCACGCGCGCTGCTCGAGAACACCGAGCTGGATGCACGCGCCATCACCGAGCGGGCCCTCGGTATCGCTGCCGACATCTGCATCTACACCAACCGCAACATCGTCATCGAGGAGCTTGGCTCATGACGCCGCAGGCAATCGTCCAGGAGCTGGACAAGCACATCATCGGTCAACACGCCGCCAAGCGCGCGGTGGCCATTGCCCTGCGCAATCGCTGGCGGCGCATGCAGATCGGCGAGCCGCTGCGCCAGGAGATCACACCGAAGAACATCCTGATGATCGGTCCCACGGGCGTGGGCAAAACCGAGATCGCGCGGCGTCTGGCGCGGCTTGCGCAGGCGCCATTCGTGAAGGTGGAGGCCACCAAGTTCACCGAGGTCGGCTACGTCGGCCGCGAGGTCGACTCAATCATCAAGGAGCTCGCCGATGTCGCCATCAAGATAACGCGCGAGCAGGAGCTCGAGCGCGTGCGCGGCAATGCGCGCGAGGCGGCCCTGGAACGCGTGCTCGATGCGCTGCTGCCCAAGCCGCGCATGATGGGCTTCTCCACCGACGAGCCGGCGCAGCCGCGGGACGCGGAGACGCGCCAGAAGTTCCGCCGCATGCTGCGCGCCGGCGAGCTCGATGACCGCGAGATCGAGATCGAGATGCGCTCGATGCCCATGGGTGTCGAGATCATGGCGCCGCCCGGCATGGAGGAAATGCAGCAGCAACTGCAGTCGATGTTCCAGAACCTGGGCGGCAATCGTACTCGCAGCCGCAAGGTGAAGGTGCGCGAGGCGCAGAAGCTCCTGGTCGAGGAGGAGGCCGCGAAGCTCATCAACGAGGATGAGCTCAAGGTCAAAGCGATCGCCAATGCGGAGCAGAGCGGCATCGTCTTCATCGACGAGATCGACAAGGTGACCCGCCGTCAGGAAACGATGGGCGCGGATGTCTCGCGTGAAGGCGTGCAGCGCGATCTGCTGCCGCTCGTCGAGGGCTCCACCGTGGCCACCAGGTACGGTCCGGTGAAGACCGATCACGTGCTCTTCATTGCCTCGGGCGCGTTCAGCCTGTCGAAGCCCTCCGATCTCATCCCGGAGCTGCAGGGGCGCCTGCCGATCCGCGTCGAGCTCGACTCGCTGAAGGTAGGCGACTTCGTGCGCATCCTGACGGAGCCTGACGCATCGCTCACGTCACAATATCAGGCCCTGATGAGCACGGAAGGTGTGTCAGTGCAGTTTGACGTCGATGGCGTGCGGCGCATCGCCGAGATCGCCTTCCA
>DATBPG010000131.1:0-6070 GCA_036561485.1 Steroidobacteraceae bacterium
CACGACGATGATGGCGATGACCAGGGCCGCCAGCGCCTTCCACCACTGCGGGCGCACCAGCGTCACGCAGCGGATCAGCACCATCGCCGGATTGGGATGCTCGAACAGCACCACCGGCAGCATCACGAGGTAGCACACGAACAGGAACAGCCCCGGCAATACCAGCAGCGCCAGGCCCACCGCCAGGCTCGCCTGCGCCAGTACCCAGCTCGCCAGCAGCAGCGGCAACCGATGCAATGCAGCGCGCAGGGCGGCGCCGGTCGGACAGGCGATGCCCGCGACCAGGGAGCGCTGTTGCAGCATCATGGCACTGGTCAGATACAGAGCCACCGCCGTGCCCAGCAGCGACAGGGCCCACCAGGTCGGATCGGGGGGCAGAGCGTATTCGAGCTTGTCGGGCGCATGGCCGCGCGCGAACCAGTAGAGGTTGGGCAACTCGGCCAGCAGCACCGCGACCATTGCCAGCGGCAGGCATTTGGCCACGGTCACGCGAAACAGCCGCGAGGCGGTCTCCAGAATCTGACTGACGCTCGCGCCGGGGGCCGGCGCCGCGGGTTCGGTCATAATCGCTCCAACGGGATGTCGGACAATCTATCAGACTGTGCGCCGCCGCGGGCATTGCAGGCCTGGCTCGAGCGCGGCTACCGTCAATTGCAGGCAGCCGGACGTGCCAGCGCGCGCCTGGAGGCCGAGCTGCTGCTGGCGCTCGCGCTGAACAGGCCGCGCAGCCACCTGCTGGCGCATGCCGAGGAGCCTCTCGCGCCCGAGGCCGGGCAACGCTATGGCTCGCTGCTCGCGCGCGCCGCAGCCGGAGAGCCGCTGGCCTATCTCACCGGCCAGCGCGAATTCTGGTCGCTCACCCTCACGGTCTCACCCGCGGTGCTGATTCCGCGCCCCGAGACCGAGCTCGCGGTGGAGCGCTGCCTGGCATTGCTCGCCGACGCCGGCTCCGCCGCGCGCGTCTGCGATCTGGGGACCGGCGCCGGGGCCATCGCCCTGGCGCTGGCTGCCGAGCGTCCCCAGTGGCGCATCACGGCAACGGATCTGTCCGCGCCGGCGCTCGAGGTCGCCCGTACCAATGCGCGTCAGCTCGGGTTTGCGCACATTGAATTTCTCCTCGGCGACTGGCTTGCGCCCGTGGCCGGCCGCGCCTTCGAGCTCATCGTCAGTAACCCGCCGTACATCGCGCAGCACGATCCGGCACTCGCCGCACTTGGTCACGAGCCGCTCGGCGCCCTGACGCCGGGCGCCACGGGCCTGGAGTCCCTGCGCCGGCTGATTCTCGACGCACGCACACATCTGAGCAGCAGCGGATGGCTGGTTCTCGAGCACGGCGCGCAGCAGCGAGAGGCCGTGGCCGCAGCGCTTGTAGAGGCCGGCTATGCTCGCGTACGCTGCCACCGCGATCTGGCGGGGCATGATCGCATCAGCGAGGGTCAGTGGCCCTGAGTGCGCGAAGCGCCGCTGCAGCACCCGCCCTCCCCGTCCACAGTCAGGAGCTCCCCCACATGGTGCGATTCGAGACCTCCCACGGCGCTTTCACGGTCGAACTCTACGAGCAGGATGCACCGCAAACCGTGGCCAATTTTCTGCGCTACGTGGATGAGGGCTTCTTCGACGGCACGATCTTCCACCGCATCGTGCCTGGCTTCGTCATCCAAGGCGGCGGACTCACCAACGACTTCAGCCAGAAGCCGACGCATCCGCCGGTGCGCAATGAGGCGGACAACGGCGTGCGCAACGAGCGCGGCACGCTGTCCATGGCGCGCACCGAGGAGATCCACAGCGCGACCTCGCAGTTCTTCGTCAATCTGGCCGATAACGAATTTCTCGATCACCGTCCCGGGCAGTACGGCTACGCAGTCTTTGGCCGCGTCAGCGAGGGCATGGAGGTCATCGACAAGATCGCCGCGGTGCACACCGGCCGGCGTCGCGGCTACAGCGACGCCCCGATGGAAGATGTGCTCATCCTCAGCGCCCGGCGTACGGAGCCAGCCAAATAGCTGCGGCACGTCGTCGCGGCAGCACGTTCGCGCGCCTGGCCGGCCGCCTCGCCGGCGTCGCCGCCGCACTGCTGTTTGTCTGCCTCGTGCTGGCCGGCGCCGGGGTGCTGGCGTTGCGTTATGTGAATCCGCCCACCAGCGCGTTCATGCTCGAGGCCGCTGCGCACGCCAGACTGGCCGGCGAGCCTCACTATCGGACCGACTATCGCTGGCGCAGCCTCGCGGCCATCTCTCCGGAGGCGGCGATCGCCGTGGTCGCCTCGGAGGATCAGCGCTTTCCGGACAATGATGGGTTCGACTTCGACTCCATCCGCGCCGCCCTGCGCGCGCACGAGCGCGGCGCGCGTCTGCGCGGGGCGAGCACCATCACCCAGCAGGTTGCCAAGAACCTCTTTCTCTGGTCCGGCCGCAGCTTCGTGCGCAAGGCGCTCGAGGCCGGCCTGACGGTGCTCGTCGATCAGCTCTGGAGCAAGCAGCGCATCCTCGAGGTGTATCTGAATGTCGCGCAGTTTGGCCCGGGTATCTTCGGCGTCGAGGCCGCCGCGCATCGCTACTTTCACACCAGCGCCCTGCACCTGACGCGCGATCAGGCCGCCCTGCTCGCCGCAGTGCTGCCCGACCCGCTGCGTCTGCATCCCAATGCTCCCTCCGCGTATGTTGTCGCGCAGCACGACTGGATCGTGCACCAGATCGCCAATCTCGGCGGTCCCGGTTATCTTGGAACGGTGGCACCGCGCTTTGCGCCCCTGCGGGCGCGCCTCGCGGAGCACGACGCACCATAACGTCGCGGATTCTTCCTTGCTGGCGCGCCCGAGCGAACTACTGAGGCCCCCGCGGGTCACTGTCCAGCAAAGGGCGGTCGCCAGGGCCGCAAGGTAAGTGCTCTCCGACGCGCCGAGAGGTACAGTCCCGACATCCCACTGGTGGGACGTCGCGCTGCAGTAGCGCTACTGTCAGGGGGGTAAATCAGGGAGGCCCGAGGCGTCCAGCATCCGTTGCGCCGCAAGAGTTCATGCAAACCTTAAAAGAGCGCGCCGTGCGCATTCTGTTGGTCGGACCCTACGACCCCTTCGGCGGTGAATACACTTTTCTCGCACCCCCCCTGGGAGTGTGGCGGCTGGCCGGCGTTCTGAGCGCGGCCGGCGTGCACGCCGATGTGTTCGATCCGAACTGCTGCAGTGAAGCCCCCCAGGCGGCACTCGAGGCGCTGCTGCGCTGCGAACCCTGGGACGTCATCGGCATCTCCACCACCGGCATGACGCTGCGCTTCGATCTGCAGCTCGCGCACGCAGCCCGCCGCGCCTGCCCGCAGGCGCTGCTGCTGGCCGGTGGCATGGAAGCGACGTTCCGGCCCGCGCAGATGTTTGAGCTTGCGCCCTTCGATGGGGTGGTGCTCGGCGAGGGCGAGCGGCCGCTGCTGCAGCTGGCCGAGCGGCTGCGTGCCGGCCAGGGGCTCGGCGGCATTGCCGGCATCGCCGAGCGGCGCGCGGACGGCACGCTGCTGCGCATGCCACAGCCGGCGCTGACGGCCGCGCAGCTGCGCGATGCGATCTTCCACATTCCCTACGAGCGCATGCCTTACCGGCGCTACTGGGAGCGTCTGGAGCGCGCCTACAACGTCGGCGGCCTGCCGAGCAAGGCCGCGCGCGAGGCCTCGCTCGCCGAGATCCGCTCGGTGCGCCTGATCACCCTGAATTATTGCCCGATGGCCTGCAGCTTCTGCTCGTCGACCAACTTCCTGCACGAGGCGCAGGGCGGCGTGGCCGCGGTGGCGCGACTGTCGGCGCAGGACTGTCTCGCGATGGTCGAGCGCATCGTCGCGGCCCATCCGGACGTGCGCACCATCTTTTTCCAGGACGACATCTTCGTCTTCACCAACGATCGGCGCGTACTGCCGCTGTGTGAGGCCATCGTTGCCGCCAAGGCCGAGGGACGTCTGCCGCGGGGGCTGCAGTTCATCAGCACCAACCGCATCGATGCGATGAATGTCGAGCGGCTGACGGCCATGCGTCGTGCGGGCTTCCGCGTGCTGGGCTTCGGCATCGAGAATTTTTCCGCCGCCGTGCTGCAGGAGTTCAACAAGGGCCACATCCATCGATTCATCGCGCCGATGCTGCGCGCCGCGCTCGATGTGGGCATCACACCGTTCCTGGACCTCATCCTCACCTCTCCGCACTGCCGGCTGTCGGACGTGGCGGAGACATTGCGCGAGGCCTATCGCTGGCTGCGCGCCGGCTGCGAGATCGGCATGTATCCCTACGTCGTGCCCTTCTCGGGCGCCGCGCTCGCGCGCGACCCGGCGATGCAGGAGCACACGACCTTTGCGCGCCAGCGCATCGCCGGCACGAGCATCGAGTGGCAGCAGCCCACGAAGATCCTGCCGCTCGATCCCGAAGTCAGCGAGGTCATCCTGCGCATCGAACACGACTTCGAGGCGCTGCTCGAGGGGCTCGCGCCCCGTGCACCGCACCTGCCCTCTCGTGTGCGCTCGGTGCTCTGGCTGCTGGCCTCGGTGCCGGTCATGGCCGAGCACGGCTATGCCATCGCCGATGCGCAGGAGCTCTCGGCACACCTGGCCGCGGTGCTGCCCCAGGCTCCAGGCATGGCGGCGGCGCGCCGTGCCACCCAGGCCGCCGAGCCGAGCCTGGTGAGCGCGTGAGCATCGCGTGAACGCACTTCCCGACTTTCGCCCTGCGCGCCCGTTCAGGTCCGCGCCACCGGCGCGGCGCCGCCGCATCTCTCCGCTGCTCACCCCGCTCGCCGCCTGCGCGCTGCTGGCGGGCTGGATTGCGCTCTCGGCCGTGGGCGATCAGGCGCGCACTTTCTCGGTGCTCATCGCGCTGCTGGCGAATTTCGTCGTCTACACCGACGCCGTCGACCTGCTGCTGCGACTATATGTGCGTCGCATTCATACCTCGACCCGCGGCGTGGAGCTGTCGATCGACCTGGCTGCTGCGGCACCGAGCGCCATGCAGCGCCTGGTGCCGACGCGCCCGTACGCGATCATCGCTTCCATTCACAATCTCGACAGCCGCGGCGAGCTCGATGCCTTCATGGAGAGCATGGGGCGCCATCGCGAGCGCGTCTGGCTCATCAGCGATGGCTCGGGCGATCAGACCGTGCGCCGCCTGCGCCAGGCAGGCTGGCGCTGCATGGAGGAGACCGTCAACCGCCGCAAGCCCGCGGCGCTGCGACGGCTGCTCGAGCAGCTGCCACTGTCGATCGAGACCGTCATGGTCATCGATCCGGACTGTCGCATCCGCCTGCGCAGCGAGGGCAGCAGCGTGGATCTGGAGCGCTACATCGGCGACTTCCAGGCTTCCGGTGCCGCGGCGGTCTGCCCGCGGCTCATGATCGAGCCCGATGGCTTCCTGACGCGCTTTCAGGCGTTCGAATACGCGCTCGGCTTTCGCATCGGCCGCAGAAGCCTTGCGGACTTCAGTATCACCTCGGGTGTGTCGCTGTACCGGCGCGACGCGCTGGAGTTCGCCCTCTCGCGTCACTCGCTCTCGGTGTACGCCGAGGATCTGGAAAATGCGCTGATCCTGCTGTCTGCGGGCGAGCGCATCTACTACGACGGACGCTTGCTGGTCAGCACCGAGGGCCCGGGCTCCTGGCGACGCTGGTTCTCGCAGCGCGTGGGTTGGTATTACGGGCTGCTGAAGGTCTACACCGAGCGCTTTGCCGAGATCCGGCGCATCCGCCGCCGCGCGCCGTTTGCGTTCTACCACTACCTGATCTACATGGGCCTGCTGACGCTCGGTCTGCACCTGGTCAAGATGGTGGCAACCGGCGTGCTGCTGGTGAGCCTCATCGCCGGCTTCGATCATCTGTTCGCCGCTGGCATCATGCCCGACAGCGGCTGGGTCAACCCGCTGTACTTCGCGACCGCGGTGGGCTGCTATCTCACGCTCGGTATCATCGCGCTGTTCACCATCGTGCCCGAAGGCGAGCGCGGCTATGTCGCGCCCATCCTGCCGCTGTACCTGCTCTACACGCTCGTGCACGTGGTGCCAATGAGCGTCGGGTTCGCCAACTGGATCAGCAAGAAGCTCTGGGGGCGGCGC
>DATBPG010000132.1:0-2045 GCA_036561485.1 Steroidobacteraceae bacterium
CACCCATCCGTTACTACACGCCCTGGGCCGGCTCACCTCATCTGGCAATCGGCGCCCGGCGGCGAGTCTCGGCGCATCAGGACATCGGTGCGGCACTCGACGCGGACTCGATCAGTGGCCGTCTGCTGCTCGGAGTGCGTATGGTCGATTACCGATACCGCTTCGGCTGGCCGCTGGCGTTCCATGCATTCGTCGGCGGGGCACGCTATTCGCTCGCCACTCCGGCCTACGGCCTATACCTTGGCGCTGGCCTGCAATGGCGGCACGTGCTGCCCGGATGGGATGTGGGACTCGACTACCGCAGCGTAGTCTCGGCACAGCGCCTGGTGGATCTGCCGACCGAGCCCGCCACGCGGGAGTCGTATCACAGCATCGACAGCTTCACGTTATATCTGTCGCACGATTTTTGACCGTTGGACCATTCGCCGCGGCCTGCCGGGAAGCCGGAGATCTCGCCCGATCGCCGCACCATCACTCGGCGCGACGGGCCGGCAACGAGCACCATGCGTCCAGGACGGCCGGGACCGGGATCTGATCGGCGCGGCTGCAGAATGGCGGGCCACCCACCCCCACCACCGCCGAGCCCGAGGCGCTGCGCGGCAGCACGCGCGACTGGGGATTGGACCCCATGAGCACGACCACCGGCAGGCCAAGCGCTGCGGCGGCGTGTGCCATGCCCGTGTCCATCGAGATCATGCTCTCGGCCGCCTCCATCAAGGCGAAGCTCGCGCGCAGCCCAAGCCCGGCGACCTCCAGCCCTTCGAGGCCGATCGCGGTCCGCATCTCCCGTAGGAACGGCAGCTCGCTCACAGCGCCGCGCAGGACCAGGAGGGCCTGCGGATGCCGGCAACGAAGGGCGTGCAACAGCTCGCGCCAGCGTTCGATCGGCCAGGACCGGTCATTGTCTCGCCGCCACCGCTTGCGGCTGCGTGCGCTGATGGTGCGGGCCGTACCCGGCTGGATCAGGACGAGCGGCCGGCCGCTCCAGCCTCGCTGTTGCAGCAGAGCGTCGCGCCGCGATCGTTCCGTCGCGAGTGTCACCAGCCGCGGGCCGCGCAGAGCGCCGGCGGCCGGATAATCCGCCGCAGCCAGGATGGGTGGTGTCCGCGCTGCCATCCGCAACAGCGCATCGATGTAGTGCCCGCCCTCGCGGGGACTCTCATCGGGATACACGCAGCGTGTCTGATCGATCCGACTGAGCGCCAGCAGGCGTTTGATCCGCGCCAGCTGGCGAGGCATCGTTTCGAGAATATAGACCGGGGCCGGCGCCGCCCGCCGCAACGCACGGACCACCGCCAGCCACTCCAGCGTGGCCGCAAATGGCAGATGCCGCGGCAAGCTCCAGCACCGTGCCACATCGGGATGTCCCCGATAGAGATCGCGATTCCAGGGTCCTGCGCCCACCACCTGGCAGGGGACGCCAAACCGCTGGTGCAGCAGGCTCAAAGCGGAGGTGAGCATGATCATGTCCCCCACTCGGCCAAAGAGGATCACTACGGGCTGCAGCGCTCGCGCCGGACCGCCTACGCTGATCATTTACTGCTGTAGGATGCGCGTGCCTTGACCAGACACAGGGCTCCGCAGAGACGCAGCCACAGGCGCATGTCGCTCGCATCAAGGCCGCGGCTGCTGCGGCGCCGCAGCAAGGCACGATGCGCCAGATCAAACTCCTGCTGCATCAGTGCATGCTTGATGAATTTGCGCATTCGCCAGCTCGCGAACACCGCGCCTGGCGCATTTACCATGAATTCCTCGAATTCCTCGGGCGAGAGAACGCACAGCAGGTTGTGCACCCCGTGAAACCCGAACGCCGAGGGTAGTACGTACAGATCTTCGATCGCAAAGCGGTGGGCGCTCTCCTTGTCGGCATAGCGTATACCGTGCCGGCGCTCCAGATACTCGCGGTATTCCACTGCGATGCACACATCCTCCGGCTTGTGCGGCTCGATCCGTTCGTCCAGCAGCGCGCGCAGCAATCGGCGCGAGCGCAAGGTGAATCCGCCGGTGCAGATGCAGCGCTCATCATCACGGAAACGATCCCATAG
>DATBPG010000133.1:0-3015 GCA_036561485.1 Steroidobacteraceae bacterium
GAATTCCACCCAGTGGGTGCAGGTTCTTGCGAGCACTGTGTTTGCCGCTGTCGTGACGGTATTGCTGGTTTTTGGCGTGAGCGATGCGGCCCGGCTCGGGGCGGCTTCCTCGGCACTGCGGCTGGCCACGCAGCTGTCGGAGCGGCCTGAGCTGCTTACCGCACAATTGACCTTGATCCAGCGTGGCCTGGAATCCACGACGTACATCGGCCGCCCGCTGCGCACGCTCACAACGCTGCGCCAGAGCACCTCGAGCGCATTGACGGCGCTGCGCGCCTCGCTGTCGCAGGCGGGGCTGCTTGCCGACCCCGCGATCAGCGGCGCGCTGCAGACCAACAGCCTGCGCTGGCAAAGCCTCGACCGCGGCTTCGAAGGCCTGGACGCTCAGCAGGGCGATTCGCTCTACATCGATGCATTCTCAGGATCGCAGCTCTCGCCCTCAGGCCGGGCGATGAAGAACATCGTCGATGGCATGCTGGCCGATACGCAGAGCCTGCAGCAGATGAGCGCCGATATGAGCCAACTGGCGGCGATTCTGCAGGCCGCGGTAGACCAGAGTGGCCTGCGGCTGCGGGCGCTGCTGGTGGGAGGCAGCACGCTCGCGGGACTGATGCTGCTGCTGGCGCTCTACTACGCCTGGCGCTCGCGCCGCGCTCATCGGGTAGCGGCCGAGACCGAGCAGCAGATGAGCAATATCCTCAGCACCGTGCGTGAGGGGCTGTTTCTCGTGGACCGGCAGTTGCGCCTGAGTTCCACCCATTCGCGCTCACTGGGCGAGCTGCTGCGCCTGCCCGCCCCAGCAGGCTTGCCGATGGAAAAGCTGCTGGAGCCGCTCGTGGACTCCAAAACCGTCAGCGCGACCCTCAAGTACATGGCCTTGCTCTGGAAGGACAAGGTCAACGAGGAGCTCATCGAGTCGGTAAATCCAATCAGCGAGATAGAGGTCGAGTTCGTCAAACCCCGCGGGGGTAGCGAGACGCGTCATCTCGCCTTCTCGTTCCGACGCGTGCGTTCTGTCGGCGCGGCTGGCGACTATATCCTCGGCGTCGTCTCCGATATCACGGATCGGGTGCTGCTCGCTCGCGAGCTCGAGCACGTCCGCAGCGACGGCGAAAATACCCTGCAGTCGCAGTTGCTGCGGGTGGATCCGGAGGCACTGCAGGGGTTCCTGTGGTCAGCCGACGTCGCGCTGCGCAAGAGCAATGCCGTGCTGACAGCGCCCGGCATCGAGCAGGAAGATCTGAAGAGGAAGCTCAACGCGGTATTTCGCGAATTGCACACCGTGAAGGGTGAGGCTACGGCGCTGGCGCTCAACAGCTTTGTCATGCGCGTTCATGCGGTCGAAGATGCACTGGCGACGCTGCGTCAGCGCCGATCGCTCTCCGGCAATGATTTCCTGCCGGTGGTCGTGCGACTCGACGAGCTGCTGGCCCATCTGAATCAGACCCGTGCGCAGACCCGTGGCCTGGTGCAGCCCATCAACGAGGCGGCTGCCGCGGACGAGGGCAAAGACTCAGCCGCTCGAGCGGTCGCGGCGGCCGATCGGCCGCTCTCGCTTGCCGCGCCTATCCCGCTGAGCAGCGGTCGCGGGCGGCAATTCGCCGAGATGCTGCGCAGTCTGGCATTGGAAGAGGCGCGAGCGCTCGGACGCTCGGTGCGCCTCCTGACGCGGGGGCTGGCTGAGATACCCCCGCACTATGCGCCGGTGGTCAAGGAGGTGTGCATTCAGATGATCCGCAACGCCATTGCCCATGGCATCGAACGGCCCGATCGGCGCGCGCAGCTCGGGAAGCCGGAGGAGGGGAGCCTGCAGGTGAGCTTCGCGGCGGACGAGGCGGGCGGCTATGAGCTCACCGTCGAGGATGACGGCCATGGCCTCAACTATGAGGAGATCGTCGAGCGCGCGCTGCGTCTTGACCTCCTGAGCCCGCAGCAGGCCCTGACGCTCGATTGGGACAACATCTACCGGCTGATCTTCGAGCCCGGCTTCTCCACCGCAGACGAAGTCTCCGAGTATGCCGGCCGCGGTGTCGGCCTCGATGCGGTCAGCGCCCGGGTGCGCGAGGCCGGAGGCAGGATCGAAGTGGCGACCGCGGCGGGCGAGTACACGCGCTTCAGCGTACGACTGCCGCAGCAGGTCGTGGATTCGACCGCCTCAGTCGCGTGAGCCAGGCGATGGCACACCGGCTGATGGTCGTCGACGACTCCAATATCATCCGCCGCCGCATCGAGCGCGTTCAGGACCTGCCGGGCGTTGAATTCGTCGGTGCCGCGCGCAATGGGCGTGAGGCGCTCGAGATGCACGATGAGCTGCGACCGACCATCGTCACGATGGACCTGACCATGCCGGAAATGGATGGCGGGGAATGCGTCGAGCGGCTCATGCAGCGCGACCCGGAAATCCTGATCCTCGTGATCTCCGCGCTTGCCGACAAGCTCACCGCCATCGATGCCATTGAGAAGGGCGCGCGCGGCTTTCTCTACAAGCCCTTTACCGACCGCCAGCTCAACAACGCGTTGCGCAAGTTGATCGAATGAACCCGTGAGGCTCGCTCGTGGCCACCCAAACTGAAACCGAAATCCGCGTATTTGTCGAAGGCGTGCTGAACTATTTCGACACCAGCATGCAGCAGACGGCGGAGTGCGGTACTCCCTACCTTGCGCTCAATCAGAGCCCGGAGATCTCCGACTATACCGGCATGATCCGCATCAGCGGCAAGCGCGACGGTCTGGTCTTCTTCACAGCACCCAAGAGCATGCTGTGCGTCATGCTCATGCGCATGCACGAGACCGACATGAGTCATCACAACCTGTGCGATCTGGTCGGCGAGATCGCCAATACCTTGTCGGGCAATGCGCGCCGGGACTTCGGCCATCGGTTCAATATTTCGGTGCCGGCGGTGGTGCACGGTCGCAGCAGCGCCGTCGATTATCCGCTCGATTCCCGGCCGATCGTGATCCCCATCGCCTGGCGCACCTATCACGCGCGTCTGGTGGTGTGCCTGAACTGACCCG
>DATBPG010000134.1:0-7640 GCA_036561485.1 Steroidobacteraceae bacterium
CGTCGGCTGCGCAGGTAGATGCCGGCCACCAGGTAACCGAACAGCAGCGCCGCGAGCAGGCGCACGACGATCTCCGGTGTCGGGATCACCGTGGTGCGCGCCAGCCCCTCCCGCAACCACTCCGGCACGATGACTCAGCAGGCGGCCGGTGCGAGCGCGGCAAGCGAGGCGAGCGCGGCGGGCGGCTCGAGGTCGGCAGGGCCGGCAGCGGCCGGGCCTGCCAGTGCGCCCGCAGGCAGCGCTGCGGCCACTTCCGGCGCAAGGCCGAGTGCCTGCGCAGCCAGCCGGTACTTGGAGATGCCCGCCAACCGTGGCGTGAACTCGCGGATGAGGGTTTTGAACAGCGCCGGCACGCCCTGGCCGAATTTGAGCTCCAGGATGAGCCCTCCCCGGGACAGCGCGACACCGCCGCTGCCGGGCGGAAAGGCCAGCTCGGACACCGGCGCGGCGGTGAGGGCCTCGTCCAGTGTCACTCGCAGCGGACCGTAGCTGCTCTGCCCGATGCGCGCGATGCGCTGGTAGTCGACGCGCATCACGGCGCTGAGCCGGCGCGCGAGCAGGCGGCGATGAAACCAGTAGCCGCTCCATCCGCGCATCGGCTCCACCGCCAGCAGCTCAGGCAGCGCCCCGGCCGGCATCGCCGAGCGGCGCTTGAAGACGCGGTAGGCGCCGCGCGTCTTGCGCTCGAGGTACACCTCGGGGCTGTCCCCATAGCGTCGCACGCGGTACTTGCTGCGCGCGAAGGAGCCGTGGCGCGCCAGCACATCATGCGAGGCGGTGTCGAAGTAGATGCTGCTGACGCGGTAGCTATCGCCATGCGCACCGGTGCCGTGAGGATCGGGCGAGAGCTGGCTGCGCACCCAGTGCAGCAGGGGCGCAGCGCTGTGTTCGGCGACGTAGAACTTCAGTTCGTAGACGAATTCGCGCGTCTCGCGCGGCTCGGAGGCGGCGGGCAGTTCAAACGGTGGGGGGCACTGCATCGCAATTGTTCCCCAACTGCTACAATACTAAGCTACTCGAGACTCGATCAGGCGCAAACGAATCAATGTGGCTGGCCTCGGAGATGTCCGCCTTCGCTCACGTCTGTGAGCTGAAGTCCTTCACCGCAGCGGCGCGCCTGCTCGGCGTGCCGAAAGTAGCTGTCAGCCGCGCCATAGTAAGCCTGGAGCGACGCCTCGGCACCCGTCTTTTGATCCGCACCACGCGTCGTGTGAGTCTGACAGCGGCCGGGGAGCTGCTGCGACCGCATTGCCAGCGACTGCTGGTCGAGGTCGAGGCGGTGCGTTCGCGCTTTGCGCCGACCGGCAGCGAGGCGCGGCGGCTGCGGCTGCTGGTGGATCCGGGCTATGGACGCCTGCTCGTGACGCCGCTGGTGCCGCGCTTCATGGAGAGCTACGGCGAGGTGCAGCTGGCGGTCAATGTCGTGGACTCGATGCCCACCGGCGCGTCCGAGGAGTGGGATCTGCTCATCTGCAATGGCGCGGGCGCCCAGAGCGGGCTCAGCCGCACGCTGCTCGGCCGCCCGCCGCTGCTGCTGTGTGCAACCCCGGCGTATCTGAGTCAGCACGGCCGACCGCGCAAGCCCGCCGATCTGCTCGAGCACACGGTGCTGCGGCCGGCGAGCCCCGCGGCCACGCTGCTGCTGCGGCGGGACGGTCAGTCGCAGGAGCTGCGGCTGCGCCCGGCCCTGCAGGTCGATGACCCGGCGCTGGTGCATTCCAGCGCCGCCGCCGGCCTGGGCATCGCGGTGCTGCCGGAATTCCTCTGCCGCCAGGGACTCGCCCTGGGCAAGCTCGAGCGCGTGTTGAGCGAGTGGACGGTTGGGGAGCCGCTGGAGCTGCTCGCGCTGTATGCCGCGGATCGCGAGGGCTCGGCGGCCCTGCGCCAGTTCCTCGAGTTTCTGCTGGCCAACCTGGTGCCGGTGCTGGGCGGCTCCGAGCGCAGCGGCCTCGACAAGGACTGAGGCAGCGATGTCAGCGATGCGCGCCATGGTGCTCACGCAGACCGGCAGCGCCCTGCGCCTCGAGCAGCGCGCCCTGCCGGTGCCGGCCGCCGGGCAGGTGCGTGTGCGCGTCAGTGCCTGCGCCGTGTGCCGCACGGATCTGCACCTGGTCGACGGCGAGCTGCCCGACCCCACCCTGCCCATCGTCCCCGGTCACGAGATCGTCGGCACCATCGACGCGGTGGGCGAGGGCACGGCGGCCGAGAACGCCTGGCAGCCCGGCCAGCGCGTGGGCATTCCCTGGCTCGGCTATGCCTGTGGGCGCTGCGAGTATTGCCGTCGCGGCCAGGAGAATCTGTGCGACCTGGCGCGCTTCACGGGTTATCAGATCGACGGCGGTTATGCGGATTACCTGCTCGCCGACGCGCGTTTCTGTCTGGCACTGCCCGGCACGCTCGACGATGAGCATACCGCCCCGCTGCTGTGTGCCGGACTCATCGGCTATCGATGCCTCGTCAAGGCGGGCGATGCGCGGCGGCTCGGCCTCTACGGCTTCGGCGCCGCGGCGCACCTCATCGCGCAGGTGGCGCGCCACCAGGGCCGGGAGATCTATGCTTTCGTGCGCCGGGGCGATGCACAGGGCGCGGCGTTTGCACGCTCGCTCGGGGCGCAGTGGGTGGGCGCGAGCGATGAGCCACCGCCGCAGCCCCTGGATGCGGCCATTCTCTTCGCGCCGGTCGGCGAGCTGGTGCCACGCGCGCTCGCAGCGGTGCGCAAGGGCGGCCGCGTGATCTGCGGCGGCATCCACATGAGCGCGATCCCCTCGTTCTCCTACGATCTGCTCTGGGGCGAGCGCGAGCTGCTGTCGGTGGCGAATCTCACGCGCGCCGATGGGGTGGAGTTTCTGCGCCTGGCCGCGCAGCTGCCCCTGAGCGTGCAGACGCATCGCTATGCGCTCGAGGACGCACAGCGCGCCCTCGATGATCTGCGCGCCGGTCGCTACAGCGGCGCGGCCGTGCTCATCCCTGGGCGCGACTAGAAGAAGCGCCAGTTGACCCCGAAGGTGAATTGATCGTCGGTGAAGCCATAGCCGACGTTGGTGCCGCTGTTCAGGCGCGTCCATTCCAGTGTCAGGGCAGCATTGCCGCCGACGTTGAACTGCCCGCCGATGCCGAAGGACACCCCGACGTTGTTGCTGTCGCGCTCGTCGTAGTTGCGATGCCACTGCGTGCCGCCCAGTCCGAGGACGCCGTAGGCCGAAAACAGCGGATTGATCGGCAGGGTGCCGCGGATGTAGCCGGCATAGATGATCTGCGCATCCACGTGATAGCCAAAGGCGCGGCCACCGCTGACGCTCGTGCCGATGCGTCCCTCAACGCCCAGATAGGGATTGAACTGCTGGCCGAAATGAAACAGCGCAATGGTCGGACTCATCTGCGGAAGGCCGTCCTCCTTGTAGAGCAGCTGCCCGGCGCTGACACCCAGGTAGGGACCGAAGTCCGCGCCGGCGGCGCCGCCGTAACCATAGCCATAGCGCGGCTGCGCCAGTGCGGCGGTGGATCCTGCGGCGGCCATCACCGCCAGCGACATGCATACGAGTGTCTTCTGCTTCACGAGTACCTCTCAAGTTTGAATGGATGCGGCGGCCCTGCCGCTGTGACGACGGCGGCGCAGCGGAGTTCCTCGCAGTGGAGAACGTCCCAGCGCGCGCCGCGCTGACCGCAGGTCTGTCGCCGGATGGCGACCTGGAGGAGTCGCGCGCTCTACAGCGCCCGTGTCCTGCCGCTCAGGGCGCGCCGGCGCGGGTCTTGTAGATTCGCAATTGGACGTTGAACTTGTTTGCCACGGCCTGATCGGCCTCCACCGCCTGATTGTGGATGCGATTGCGCAGATCGACGACCTGGCGCACGCCGGAGAGGGGCATGATGCGTCCGTACTGACGATTGAAAGTGTCGGCGGCGTGATCCAGGCAGGCCAGATAGGCATCGGTCGCCGAGTTGAAGTCGGACGTGAGCTTGTGCGAGTTGAGCATCTGCGCCTGCGTCGCCACATGGCCGTCGGGCGGATCGACCGGCGGTGTGGGAACCTTGCAACCATCGAACGCCGCACCGGCGAGCAGCACCAGATCGGCGTGCGCCGGGGCGCCGTTGTCCGTGGCCGAGGACGCGGCGGCACCGCTGGCGGCGGCGGGGGCGATCGCAGACGACGTGGCTGGCGCGCTCGGCGCAGCGGGTACAGTCGGGGTGGCAACCGTGGGTGATGGCGCCGCCTTGGCCGGTGCCGTGGCGCGCGCAGTCGGCGCTTTGCCGCGCGAACAGCCGACCAGTGCCATGCCCGGCACGACTGCCATCACCGTTAGCAGCAACAACGCTCGCTTCATCCTTATCCTCATGATCGCTACCTGTCCTCGGCAATGCCGCCGCGCGCGCCCGGCGCAGTGTACTCGATACCCCGTTCCGCCTGCCTCGCCCGCGCGCCACGCCGTCGGCGCCTGGCGCATGCTGCAGCGCCAGCGGCGCCGTTTGGTCAGCTCAAAGGAGATCGGGGGCCGCGTCGGCCACGCTGGCACCGCCGGACTTGACGATGCGCAACAGTGCGAGCGCCTCGGGCAGCAGGTGCTCGGCATAGAAGCGCGCGCTCTGCAGCTTGGCGCGATAGAAGCCGGCGTCGGCCGTGGCGGGCGCGAGCGCAGCCGCGCCGTCGGTTGAATGCAGATGGCGCACGGCGATGGCAGCACTGCGGGCCATCAGGGCGCCGCCCAGTACGCGACCGGCGAGCTGCAGATAGGGCACGCTCACCGCAAAGGCACGCGGCGCCGACTCCGCGACCTGCTGCAGCAGGGTCTCGGTCGCGTCGCGCAGGTAGGTCAATGCCTCGATGGTCGCGTTGCGGGTGCTGCGCAGCGCCGGCTCATCACCTCGCAGCTCATTGAGCTCGCGCAGCATGTCCCGCAGCAGACTGGCCATGGCCGCGCCGCGGTCACGCATGAGCTTGCGGCCGAGCAGATCGTTGGCCTGGATGCCGGTGGTGCCCTCGTAAATGGAGGTGATACGCACATCGCGCAGTGTCTGCGCCGCCCCGGTCTCCTCGATGAAGCCCATGCCGCCGTGAATCTGCACGTTGAGGGAGGCCAGGGTCGTGGCCAGTTCCGTGCACCAGCCCTTGACGACGGGAATGAGCAGCTCCCCGCGCACCAGTGCCGCCGCAGCGCGGGCCGGATCGGGCTCGGCGCGCGCACGATCGAGCTCGAGCGCGGCATACAGGGCCAGGGCACGCATGGCCTCAACGTTGGCGCGAATCGTCAGCAGCATACGTCGCACGTCCGGATGCTCGATGATCGGGCCGGCGGCGCTGCCCGGCATGCCCACCGCGTGTCCCTGCACGCGGGCGTGCGCCCAGGCCCGCGCCTGCTGCAGGGCGAGCTCGGAGAGCCCGATGCCCTGCACGCCGACGGACAATCGCGCCGAGTTCATCATCACGAACATGTATTCGAGACCGCGATGCGGCTCGCCAATGAGATAGCCCAGCGCGCCGCCCTGGTCCCCGTAGGACATGACGCAGGTGGGGCTCGCATGGATGCCGAGCTTGTGTTCGATCGATACGCAGTGCACGTCGTTCGCCTGCTCCGCGGCGCCATCGGCAGTCGGCAGGCGCTTGGGGACTGCGAACATCGAGATGCCGTGCACGCCGGCCGGAGCGCCATCGATGCGCGCGAGCACCAGGTGCACGATGTTCTCGGCCATGTCGTGCTCGCCATAGGTGATGAAGATCTTCTGGCCACGGAGCCGGTAGTGATCTGCCTCGGGCGTGGCACGCGTGCGGATGGCGGCAAGATCCGAGCCGGCCTGCGGCTCGGTCAGATTCATGGTCCCGGTCCAGCGGCCGCTGACCAGATTGGGCAGCAGGCGCGCGAGCAGCTCGGGGGCGCCGTTGCGCTCGAGGGCTTCCACAGCGCCGCGCGCGAGGAGCGGGCAGAGCGTGAAGGCGACATTGGCGCCCGACCAGATCTCCTCGACCGCCGCGGCGAGCACCAGTGGCTGGCCCTGTCCGCCGTGCTCAGCGGCGGCCGAGAGGGTCGTCCAGCCGCCCTCGACGAATTGCCGGTAAGCCTCGCGAAACGGCGCGGGCATCTGCACGCGGCCGTCGTGCAAGCTCGCCCCCACCTCATCGCCGAGACGGTTGATCGGGGCGAGCACCTGCTCGGCGAAGCGCGCGGCTTCCTCGAGGATCTGGCCGAGCAGCTCGACGCCAAAATCGCCATAGCGTGGCAGGCGGCCGAGACTACCCACCTCGAGCAGCTCCTCGAGCACGAAGCGCAGATCCGGCAGCGGCGCCTGGTACATGGGGTCAGTAAGTCTACGCGAAGGCACCGGCCGGCGGGGACGGCCCGGGCGGCTGGGGCGCTGGGACAGCGCGGGCAAAACGGCTCGGGGCACGTCAAGACAGAACATGACGTGCGTCACAGTTTGTGCGCCGCATGCACCAAACTGTGAGGGGGCCGCTGCGCCCGACTGCGCCGGGCACGGCACGATAGATCCATGCGGGCACTCTCCGGCAATCCGGTCCCTGAGCCGGCAGATGCATCGCCGGCCCCTGCCACCCCACTGCGCGCAGTCGCGGCGGCGCGCGCACTGCCGGCGCGCATGGACCGGCAGTTCATCGCGCAGAATCAGATCGTTGAGCGCTATCTCGCCGGCCGCCTCCCGGCCAAGGGCGTGCTCGACTTCGAGGAATTCTGCCGTCGACACCCCGAGCTGCTGAGCGAGCTCGGGCTGGATAAGCGGCTGCAGGCGGCGCTGCGTCTGCTCGAGGCCGGTGGACGCGCCATGCCCTGGGAAGAGAAACCGCGCCGCTGGTGGGAGCGACCGCAGGCACTGCTGGCGGCCCTGGCCCTGTGCGTGCTGCTGCTGTTTGCGACCCTGATGACGGCGGGACGATTGTCCGCGGCCGCGAGGCACGTCAGCGCCCTCGAGCAGCAGCTCACGACTCAGCCGCTCGATCCGGTCGAATCGACGCGCTCCATCCTGCTGATCCCGAGCCGCAGCTCGGCCGGCTCGGGCGGCGTGGTGACGATCGGCGGGGGTGCGGCGGAGCTGGCCGATCTGAAGATCGACATGAGCTGGGTGAAGTACACGATCTATCAGGTCACGATCGACCGTGTGGACCAGGGGCGCGTGGCCATCCTGCATAACATGACGCGCGACTCGAATGGGGATCTGCGCATCGCGCTCAACAGCTCGGCCCTCGGTCCGGGCGACTATCGCATGAGCATCGCCGGACTTACCTGGAGCGGTGCACCGGTGCCGCTGGCGTGGGTCACGATCACGATCGCGCGCTGAGCGCACGGCGAGCTTGCGCGCGCAGGCGTCGCAGGCGCGAGTCAGCGCAGGGTGCTGCTGGGGGAATCGGACTTTGCCACCCAGACAGATGGCATCGGGTCAATGACGACGGTAATGCGAGCGATGCGCCCGAGCGTCGGCCCGCCGGCCACTGACTGCAGCACGACATCGAAAAAGCGCGGCCCGGGCGGTAGCTGTGCTGTGGTCTTGTTCAGCAGCGGAATGAACAGCGTACGCGCCGTTTGGCCTTCGTTGAAGTTGACGCGCCGGGGCTTGATCCGTTGGTAATCAACCGCCGGGATCGCATTGCCGCGCTCGACGCGCCACACGAACGGCCCCGGTGTTCGATTCGCGGGCTC
>DATBPG010000135.1:0-11569 GCA_036561485.1 Steroidobacteraceae bacterium
TGCCAGGCGTCGCCCATGTCGTTGTTGTACAGGATCATCATCATGATGCGCCCCTGGTCATCCAGCACCCCCAGCCAGTGCGGCACCGCCCCGTCGGTGCGGTAGCCCACCCCGCGTGAGCGCATGGAGCGCTCGTTACGCACCTGGTAGCGCTGGGTCAGATCGTAGACCGTGTGGAAGACCGGGTTGTCATCCGACAGCTCCACCGGCTGGCGCCCCGGAAACAGTCGCTGCAGCGTCTGGGCAAACGGTCCCCACTCGCGCGTACCGAAGAAGCTGTCGCACAGCAGGAAGCCGCCACGCAGCAGGTACTCGCGCAGCTTCGCGATCTGCGCATCGGTGAGATCCATCGCGCCGGGGGTATCGATGTATATGAAAGGCCAGTTGAAGATCTCGTCACCATCGTCCGGGTCGATCGTCTGCTCGACCGAGCGTGCACGGATGGTTGTCAGCCGGCGCAATATACGCAGGAAATTGCGGTCGCCGAGCGGATAGTCGATGGTCCAGGGCGAATCGCCGCTCTTCCAGTTGCTGCCGATGAAGCCGAACAGATTGTTGGGCGGATACATCAGGCGACCGAAGACGAATTCAGCGGGCGTGCGGTAATCGGGCGGAATCGGCGCGCCGGACTCCGCGCCCTCGAACGGCGGGTAGTTGCGGAACGGATGCTGCGCGTTGGCGGCCAGGCCGAGCAGCAGCGACAGAGCGCCGATGGCGAGACTCACCCGGCGGGGCCCCCGGCGCGCATGCTGCGGCTGGCTCATGAAGCGCACTATACGGCTGGCCGATCAGAGCTGTCGAAAGCAGCCGCCGGCACGGACAGGGCGCATGCGCGACGTGTAGGAACCCGCCGAAGGCATTTACCGCGGCAGCGACCGCGGCCGGGCGACCGCGCTTCGCTATGCTGGCGGGCGCTCGGAGTCACGCAAAGGCGCGGGCGGCGTCGGGGCCGCTTCAGTGACGGATCACAACCGCGATGATGCAGGGAACGATCTTTCAAGAGCGGTGGTGGCTGGATGCGGCCAGCAACGGCATGGCCGATGAGGCGATCGTCAAACTGGCGGGACGGGTGGTCGGCCGACTGGCGTATCTCTATCAGCGTCGCTACGGCTTTCGATTCATCGGCCTGCCGCCGCTGACTCACGTGCTCGGTCCTCTCATCGATGCCGGGCCGGGCAAGCCCGAGACACGACTGCGCACGTACCTCTCGATCATCCAGGGGCTGCTGGAACAATTGCCGCCGGCCGACAGCTTCATGCATTGCTGCGAAGCTTCGCCGCAGATGGTGCTGGCCTTTCAGCAGTGCGGTTATCTGGTCAAGCCGCAGTGCAATTTCCGCCTGCCTGCCGGCATTGGTCTGCCGGCACTGCTCGAGCAGATGAACTTCAAGACCCGCGGGCACATCCATCGCGCCGAGAAGGACTACACCGTCAGTCAGGTTTCCGACCCAAGCCAATTCGTGGAGTTTTATCGGCTCAACATGGTGCGCACGGGACGCACCGACCGCGTCGCGCTCGATCGCTGTGCGCCGCTCTGGCAGCAATGCCGGGCGCGCGAGGCCGGGGAGATCATCTCGGTCTGCGATCGCGCGGGCTCTCCCGCTGCGATGTCCTTTCTGGTGTGGGACCGCGCCAGCCTGTACTACCTGCTGGCCACGCGTGCCCCCGACGCCAGCAGCGCCAATGCGGCGAATCTGCTGGTATGGAGCGCGATCCGCCGTGCGCAGGAGCGCGGCCTGGCGTTTGACTTCGATGGCATCGTGCACAGCGGTCAGTTGCGCTTCTTTCTCGGATTCGGTGCGCAGCTGACCTCGCGGCTGATCATCACGCGCACCGGGCCGCTCTACAGCGCGGCACGTTTCCTGCGGCGGCGGATGGTGCACACCGGCGCTCGCGATCTCGAGAGCGCCATCTTCACCTAACGTGCGACCTTACAGGCCCGCTTCGGGGGCCGCGTTGCGCCCGAGAATGACCACGGCAACGCGACGATTGGCGTTACGGCCCGCCGTCGTGGTGTTGGGCATCACCGGCCGGTACTGGCCGAAGCCGACCACCGCGAGGCGCTCGGGGGCGATGCCATGGTCCATGAACAGGTGCACGACACTTGCTGCGCGCGCCGCCGATAGCTCCCAGTTGGAGCGAAATGCCGCCGTGCGAATCGGCCGATCGTCCGTGTGGCCCTCGACCCGCACCGCATTGGGCCAGGGGGCGAGCGCCGCGGCCAGGCGCTGCAGCGCCTGCACCGCCGGCGCGGACAGCTGCGCCACGCCGCTGTCGAACAGAATGTCGGTGCTGATGTCCACCGCAATCCAGCTGCCATAGCGCCGTACGTGCACCTGTCCGGCAGCAATCAACGACTGCAGGGCCACACTGACATCGTCAGTGACGCGATCGAGCTCACGCTGTCCCTGCGCATCGTCCGCCGTCGCGGCAGACGTCGCAGCAGGGCTCGCCGCGTTCGCTGTGTTCGCTGCCGGCGACAGCGGCGGCAGCTGCGCCACTGTCTGCACCGGTTGCGCGGCGGCCGCTGGCGTCGTGCCCGGCCGCTGCGCTCCGCGGGGCACCTCGGTCAGCCGGCGATCCGGCAGCCCCGCGGCGATCATGCGCCGCACCTGCTCGTCGGGCAGCAGCTCGATGGAATGCAGCGAGGGGCTGCTCGAGTTGCCTGTGACGCTCGCATGCGCGGTGCCCCCGAACGCCTCGGAGAGCGAGTCCGACAACACGCGGTATTTGCCGTCGTTGACCTCGGACATGGAATACATGACGACAAAAAAAGCCAGCAGCAGCGTCACCAGGTCGCCATAGGGAATGGCCCAGGCCTCGTGATGCTCCGGCTCCTCCTGTCGTCTGCGTCTGGCCATGAGTGTCTGCGCGGCGGCGCCGCCTCAGTGCAGAAAGCCGAGCAGCCGGCCCTCGATGATGCGCGGATTCTCGCCCTGCGCCAGCGCGATCAATCCTTCGATCTGCATCTCCGACAGATGCGTGTGCGCCTGCACCGCGACCTTGAGCTTGTTGGCCACCGGCAGAAAAAACAGATTCGCCATGCCGATGCCGTACACCGTGGCGGTAAAGGCGGCGGCGATGCCGTGGCCGAGCTTGGAGGGATCGTTGAGGTTCTGCATCACGGCCATGAGCCCGAGCACCGCGCCGATGATGCCCAGGGTGGGCGAATACACTCCCATGCCCTCGAACACACGCGCTGCGCGCGTATCGGCTGCCTCGCGCGTGTGCAGCTCCAGCTCCATCGTGGCGCGGATCGCCTCCGGATCGCTGCCATCGACGACCAGCTGCAGGCCCTTGCGCAGGAACGGATCCTCCTCGTGGGCGATGAGCGTCTCGAGCCCCAGCAGACCCTGGCGGCGCGAGATGTTGCTCCAGTCGAGGAATTTGCGCACCAGCAGCGCCGGCTCGCAGGGCGGCGGCCGCAGCACCCAGTGCAGTATCGCCAGTGCGCGGCGCATGACCGGCAGCGGCGTCTGCACGCAGATGGCCGCCACGGTGCCGACGATCACGATCATGAACGCGGCCGAGGAGATCAGCGCATGCACGCCGGCGCCCTTGAGGATCGCGCCGAGCACGATCGACACGGCTGCCAGGATCAGCCCGATGATGCTGAGAATATCCACCAGCGCCCCTAGTGATACCACTCGGCGAGGATCGCCTTCAGGCGCAGCAGTGCCTGGCCGTGCAGCTGGCAGACGCGTGATTCACTCACCTTGAGCACCGCGCCGATCTCCTTGAGATTCAGCTCCTGCTCGTAGTAGAGCGACAGCACGAGCCGCTCGCGCTCGGGCAGCGTGCCGATCGCCTGGGCGAGTGCATGGCGGCGCGAGCCCTCCACTGCGAGCCCCTCCGGATCCGGTGCATCGTCGGGCAGCCGATCGAGGGGCGAATCCTCGCCATCCTCGCTCTCGTTCAGGCGCAGCAGCTGACAGCCGAGCGCATCGCGCAGAATCTGCTGATATTCGCTCAGCGGTACGCCCATCTGCGCGGCCACATCCGCCTCGCTCGCCTCCGGGCCCAGTCGCGCCTCCACTTCGCGCAGCGCCAGCGCAGCCGCGCGTGCCTTGCGATGCACGGAACGTGGGGCCCAATCGAGCTTGCGAAGCGCATCGAGCATCGCGCCTCGAATGCGGATGCCGGCGTAGGTCTCGAAGCTCGCGCCACGCCCGCTGGCGTAGTTCTGCGCGGCTTCCAGCAGTCCCATCATGCCTGCCTGGATCAAGTCGGCGATCTCCACCTGCGGCGGCAGACGGCCGGCGAGGTGATAGGCGATGCGCTTGACCAGATCGGCATGCTTGCGCACCAGCGCATCCAGATCCGGCGCCGGCTGCGTCTGGGCATAGGCGCGCACGCCGGGATTCATTTGAGGACCTTCAGCTGCGGGACGGGCCGGGCCAGCAATCGCTCGAAGAAGAACTCCAGCTGCCCGCTCGGGCCGAGCGGCAGCGGCCAGCGACAGGCCGTATGCGCCAGACGCCGAAACGCCTGCGCGGCGGGACTGCCGGGGTAGAGCTCGAGCACCGGCCGCTGCGCCTGCACGGATCTTGGCAGTGCGCTGTCCTCGGGAATCTCGCCGACGAAGTCCAGCGACACCGTCAGATAGCGGTCGGCCACGCGCTGCAGGCGGCGGAACACCGACTCGCCCTGTCCGAGATTGCGTGTCATGTTGGCGAGCACGCGGAACTGCCGTACGCCGCGCTGGCGGCTGAGCACCTTGATCAGCGCATAGGTGTCGGTCAGGCTCGTCGGCTCATCGCGCAGCACGACCAGCACCTGCTGCGCGGATTGGCAGAACTGCAGCACCGTATCGGAGATGCCCGCCGCTGTGTCGACGATCAGCACGTCGAGCGGCTCGGGCAGCGCGCCGAACGCCTGGATCAGCCCCGCCTGCTCGCTGCTGCTGAGCATGGCGAGTCTGGCCACGCCCGAGGCGCCCGGTATCACGCGCACGCCGCTGCCGGTCTGCACGATGATCTCCTCGAGCCGCCGCTCACCGCGCAGCACGTGCTCGAGCGTAGCGCGCGGCGTCAGCCCGAGCAGCACATCGAGATTGGCGAGTCCCAGATCGCCATCGAGCAGCATCGTGCGCCGTCCGGCCTGCACCAGCGCGGTGGCCAGATTGACGGCCACGGAGCTTTTGCCCGTGCCACCCTTGCCCCCGGTGACGGCAATGACCTGCACCGGCGGCGGCAGAGCCAGACGCGGCCGCAGTTCAGCTTGCAGCATGCACACTCCTTCCATAGCGACGCGCCAGCAGGTCATCGTCGGCAGATCCCTGCACCGTGCGCGAAAGCTCCACCGCACGGGCAACCAGTTGATGCGCGCGCGCCGGACGCAGATCCTCTGGAATGCGCGCTCCCTCGCTGGTAAGGGCCACCGGCAGGCGGCTCAGCGCCAGGGCCGAGAGCACGCCGCCGAGACTCACGGCCTCATCGATGCGCGTCAGCACGCAGCAGTCGGCCAGTGGCGGACCGAAATGGGCCACCGCATCCTCGATGACACCGCCCTGCGCGCTGGCCGGCAGCACGAGCATCTGTGTCAGCGAGCCGCAACGCTCGCGCAGCTCGCCATAGCGTTGCGCGGCGCGGGTGTCGCGCGAGCCGACGCCGGGGGTGTCGATGAGGATGCAGCGATTGGGCAGTGATGCGATACGCCGCGCGAGCTCCTCGGTGCCCACCAGCGTCTCGACGCGCACGCCGAGCAGTCGCCCGAGGCAGGCGAGCTGCTCATGCGAGCCCAGGCGCTCATCGTCGGTGGAGATGATCAGCAGATTCGCCGCGTCCTGCTCGAGCACGTAGCGTGTGGCGAGCTTGGCGAGCGTGGTGGTCTTGCCCGAGCCGGGCGGACCGATCAGCGCGATGGCACCGCCGCGCTCGGTCGGGCAGTCACAGGTGACGATGCGCCGCGACAACAGCGCATAGGGCATCCTTTGCGTCTGCTCGGCAGAAAGGCCCCCCGGCAGCTCCTCGACCAGCTTGACGGCGAGCGCGCGGTCGAGACCGAGGCGCGCGAGGTCCGAGAGCACACGCGCCTTCAACGGCTCGCGGCGCGTGAACTCGTTCCAGGACAATGCGGCCAGCTCCTGCTCGAGCAGCGCACGCAGTGAGCGCAGCTCCTCACCGACGGAGGTGGCGGGACCCGCGCCGCCGGGAACGCCGAGTACTGCATCCAGCGCCGCCGCAGCATCCAGCGACCATTCGCCCGGCGCGGCATGCCGCGGCTCAGGCTCGTAGTCCAGGCTCTGCGCCGCCGGCGCAGGTGCCCCCGCCGTCGCGCTCGCGCGCGGGGCCGGCGCGGATCGAGCCTGCGCGATCGCGCCGCGCTCCAGATGTGCGATCGTGTCGCGCTCGAGCTGCTTGAGGGCGGCGGTTTCCGCCAGCGTTCCGGGCGCGGCAGCGAGCTCCAGATCGACGGCCGCACAAACCTCGACACCCTGCGCACCGGCCCGCGTGCTGAGGATGACCGCGTCGGGTCCCTGTTCCTCGCGCACGGCGCGCAGTGCGCTGCGCATGTCGGTGGATACGTATTTCTTGATCTTCATCCCTGGCTCCAGCCTCACCGCCCGATGGCGGCGATCAGACGAACTCGACGGTTGTCGGGGACCTCATTCCAGGCGAGCACATGCAGCGCCGGCACGCTCGCGCGCGTGAAGCGCGCCAGCGTCGCGCGCAGCGCCGGCGCCACCATCAGCACCGCCGGCTCTCCGACGGCCTCCTGTCGCAGCGCCGACTCGGACAGGCGCGATTGCAGCCGCTCGGCCAGTCCAGGCTCCAGCGCCGCATTGCCGGCGCCCTGGGTCAGACTGCCCTGCAGCAGCTGCTCGAGGTCGGGCTCGAGCGTGATCACCGGCAGCTCGGGGGTGTTGCCGGCGATGTCCTGCACGATCTGCCTGCCTAAGGCGATGCGCACCTGTGACTGCAGCACCTGCGGATCCTGTGTGCGCCCCGCATGCTCGGCCAGCGTCTCGATGATGGTGCGCAGATTGCGGATCGGCACGCGCTCGGCGAGCAATCCCTGCAGCACGCGCACGACAGCGCCGAGCGGCAACACCTTCGGCACCAGATCCTCCACCAGCCGCGGTGCGCTCTTGGCGAGTCCATTGAGAAGCTGCTGAACTTCCTCGTGTCCCAGCAGCTCGTGCCCATGTGCCTGGATCACACTCGACAGATGCGTGGCGATGACGGTGCTGGCATCCACGACCGTATAACCGAGGGTCTGCGCGTGCTCACGCTTGCCCGGTTCGATCCAGATCGCCTCCATGCCGAAGGCCGGGTCGCGCGTCTCGATGCCCGGCGGCTTGCCGAAGACGCGTCCGGGATTGAGCGCAAGTTCGCGGTCCGGATGGATGACGCCCTCGGCGACGCCCACACCGGCCAGGCTGATGCGATAGGCGGTGGGTGCAAGCTCGAGGTTGTCGCGGATGTGTACCGCCGGCACCAGGAAGCCGAGCTCCTGGGAGAGCTTGCGCCGTACGCCACGAATGCGCGCCAGCAGCTCCCCGCCCTGCGCCTTGTCGACCAGCGGCACCAGGCGAAAGCCCACTTCCAGGCCGATCAGATCCACCGGCCGCACGTCATCCCAGGACAGCTCGCGCTGATCGATCGGCACCGGCGCGGCCGCCTGCGCAGGCGAGGCGGCAGCCGCCGCCGCACTGGCGCGCGCACGCCGCGACAGCCACCAGGAACCGGCCGCGCACAGGCCACCGAACACCAGAAAAGCCACATTGGGCATGCCGGGGATCAGTCCCATGGCTCCCAGCAGAGCTCCGGCCACCGCCAGGGCGCGCGGCTGCATGAAGAGTTGCCTGCGCAGCTCAGCGCCCAAATCCTGCGGGCGCGACATACGCGTGACGATGATTGCGACCGCGGTGGACAGCAGCAGCGCCGGAAGCTGCGCGACCAGGCCATCGCCGATGGTCAGCAGCGTGTACACATGGGCCGCATCGCTGAAAGGCATGCCGTGGCTCAAGGTGCCGATGGCAAGCCCGCCGATGATGTTGATGACAAGGATAAGAATGCCCGCGGTGGCGTCACCGCGCACGAACTTGCTGGCACCGTCCATCGCACCGTAGAAATCCGCCTCGGCGCGTACCTCGGTGCGCCGCGTGCGCGCCTCATCCTGCGTGATGAGCCCCGCATTCAGGTCCGAGTCAATGGCCATCTGCTTGCCGGGCATGGCATCGAGGGTGAAGCGCGCGCTGACCTCCGAGATTCGCCCGGCGCCCTTGGTGACCACGACGAAGTTCACGATGGTGAGAATCGCGAACACGACAATTCCCACCGCGTAGTTGCCCCCGACGACGAATTCGCCGAACGCCTGTATCACGTGACCGGCGGCGCCCGCGCCCTGATGACCGTGCAGCAGCACCACGCGCGTGGAGGCGACGTTCAGTGCCAGGCGCAGCAGCGTCGCGAGCAGCAGCACGGTCGGAAAGATGCCGAAGTCCAGCGGCCTGGCGACATTGACGACCGCCATGACCACCAGCAGCGAGAGGACGATGTTGAAGGTGAACAGCGCATCCAGTGCCAGGGGTGGCAGCGGCAGGATGATCATGGCGAGCACCGCCAGCAGCACCAGCGGCGCACCGAGCCCACGCAGAAGCAGCGTGCGCGACAGACCCCCCGGCGCCGCGACGCCCGCGGCAGGGGCCGCATTGAGTGCTATCTCGGCCATCCGGAGCATGGGAGCAATTCCCGTGCCGCGTGGGCGCGACAGAATGCCGGCACCTCAGCGCGCGCGGGACGTGAGAGCCGCGTCACAGTTCTCACTCCTCTGGCACTTCGATGTCGGGTGCCGCGGGCCGCACCGCCGCGCCGCGCCGGGACGCGCGCAGCTGATAGACATAAGTCAGCACCTTGGCCACCGCGGCGTACAGTCGCGTCGGAATCTCGTCGCCCAGATCGCAGTTGGCATGCAGCGCACGCGCCAGGGGCGGCGCCTCGACGATCGGTACCTGATGCTCCTGGGCGATCTCGCGGATCTTCAGCGCGATCAGCTCCACGCCCTTGGCGACCACGATCGGTGCGCGATGACGCTTGTCGTCGTATTGCAGCGCCACCGCGAAGTGCGTCGGGTTGGTCACCACCACGTCGGCCTTGGGCACCTTGCTCATCATGCGCCGGCGTGCCAGCTGCTGTTGCACGCGCCTCACGCGCGAGCGGCTCTCGGGGCTGCCCTCGGTCTCCTTGTGCTCATCGCGCAGTTCCTGACGGGTCATGCGCATTCCCTTGTTGTATTGCCAGATCGCCAGCGGCACATCCACCAGCGCAATCGCCGCCAGTGCACCGCCGAGCGCGATGAAGGCCGCGCTGATGAGTGACAGTGCGTGAGCGATGCCGCTGCCCATCGGCTCGGTGCCCAGACCTGCAAAACTGCGGAACTGGTGTTTGAGCACGATCACCGCTACCAGCGCGATGACGACGAAGCGCGCCAGCGCCTTGGAGAGCTCGATGAAGCCGCGCAGCGAGAACACACGGCCGAGCCCTGACACTGGATTCAGTCGGGAAAAATCCGGTGCCAGGGCCGAGGTGCTGAAGGTCCAGCCGCCGATTGCCAGCGGCGCGAGCAGCGCCGCGACCACCAGCACGCCGAGCAGCGGCGCGGTCGCCATCAGTGCCTGCGCGCCGGCATGCGCCAGGCGCGTGAGCATGAGCGTGCCATCGCCGATCTGCGTGTGATCGAACGACAGGCCGTCGCGCATGATGCCCGCGAGGCGGGCACCGAGGCCCTCGCCGAGCAGGCGCAGCGCCACGGCGCCGGTGAGCACCACCACGGCCGTGCCCAGGTCGCGCGAGCGCGGGACGCGACCGGCCTTGCGCGCATCGTCCAGACGCTTTTGGGATGGACTTTCTGTCCGATCGCCAGCCAGGTTGTCGTTCTCGGCCACGCTGCATCAACCCCGCGCGCTCGGCCTCAGGGCAGGCCCGTCAGGGCGCGTATGAACGCAAACGCCGAGGACAGCATGTCGATCAGGCCGGTCTGCAGCGTCGGCAGTCCGAGCAGCAGCACCACCATGCCAAACATCAGCGTGATGGGGAAGCCGACGCCGAAGAGATTCATGGCCGGTGCCGCACGGCTGATCACCCCGAAGCCGAGGTTGATGACGATCAGGGCCGTGATGCCCGCCAGTGCGATGCGCAGGGCGCCGAGAAACATCTGGCTGCCCCAGTTCGCCAGCGCATGCAGCGCCGCAGGCGAAAAGCCGGTCGGCCCCACCGGCAGCCCGCGAAAGGTCGCGACCAGCGTCTGGATGAGCGCGATGTGCCCATCCAGCGCCAGAAACGTCAGCGAGCCCAGCAGCACATAGAACTGACCCAGCGCCGGGGTGTCCACGCCGCGCAGCGGATCGACGTTGAAGGCGAAGCCCAGTCCCATGCCGTTGGCGAGCATCTGCCCGCCGAGGGTGAGCGCGTCGAACATCAGTTGCAGCACGAATCCCATGGCCACGCCGACGACGATCTGCTGCGCGGTGGTGATGATCCCGTCCGCGGACAGCAGCCTCAGTCCCTGCGGGTGCGGGATCACCGGCAGCACCATGATGGTCAGCGCCAGGGACAGCACGATGCGGATGCGCGGCGGCACGTAGGTTGCGCCGAACAGCGGCGCGACCATGAGGCAGGCGCCGATGCGCACGAACGGCCAGAAACCCTGACCGAGCCAATTCTCGATCTCGCCATAGGTGACGACCGGCATGTATCGGCTCGTCGCGCGCCTCGAGGCCGGGGCGCTAGCCCACCATCGACGGAATGCTCTCTATGAGCAGACGCGTGTAGCCGATGAGCTCCTTGAGCATCCAGGGGCCGGCCACCACCAGCACGGTCGCCATGCCCAGCAGCTTGGGAATGAACGAGAGCGTCATCTCGTTGATCTGTGTGGCGGCCTGGAAGATGCCGACGAGCAGGCCGATGAGCAGTGCGGCCAGCAGCATCGGCGCGGCGAGCATCAGGGCCATCTCCAGGGCGCGCTGTCCCAGCGTCATGACGACTTCGGGGGTCATAGTTGTGTCTCGCAGGCGTGCAGCGTTAGTGATAGAAGCTCGCGGCCAGCGAGCCCATCACCAGGCTCCAGCCGTCCACGAGGACGAATAGCATCAGCTTGAAGGGCAGGGAGATCAGCACCGGCGAGAGCATCATCATGCCCATCGACATCAGCACGCTGGCCACCACCAGATCGATGATGACGAACGGGATGAACAGCATGAAGCCGATCTGGAAGGCGGTCTTGAGCTCGCTGGTCACGAACGCCGGCACCAGCGTCGAGAGCGGTACATCCTGGGGAGTTGCATAGCCCCTGGCTCCCGAGATGCGCACGAATGAGGCCACGTCGCTCTCGCGCGTCTGCGACAGCATGAAGGTCTTGAGCGGGGCGATACCGCGCTCGAGCGCGGTGGTGGTATCGATGGTGCCGGCCATGTAGGGCGTGACCGCATTGGTGCGGATCTGGTTGATCACCGGGGACATCACGAACAGCGTCAGGAACAGCGCCAGACCGACCAGCACCTGGTTGGGTGGGGAGTTGCCGGCACCGAGGGCCTGACGCAGGATCGACAGCACGATGATGATGCGCGT
>DATBPG010000136.1:0-7116 GCA_036561485.1 Steroidobacteraceae bacterium
ATCGGCCGTGCTCTCACCGGTGCGGATGCCGAGTTTTTTCTCGACGTACGCGGCCATCTCCTGCCCGCCGCGCAGCATGCACGAGATGTTGGTGCAGACACTGACGTGATGGCGGCCGCACGGATGGGTCTCGAACATCGAATAGAAGCTTGCGACCTCGTACACCTGGATGGGCGGCATCGACAGATAGGCCGCGATCGCATCCATCAGCTCCACGGTGAGATAGCCGTGATTGTGCTCCTGCGCGCTGCGCAGCGCGGAGAGCACCGCGGAGCGCTGCCGGCCGGCGGGAAACTTCGCCACCCAGTGATCGATCTCGCGACACACCTCGGGGGCAAGCTGCACGCGCGGCGCAGCCCGCGCCTGCGCGTTCACTTCCCGACCCTGCTCACCCTGTCCCTCGATGCCGCTCATCAGCGATCGACCTCTCCGAACACGATATCCTGGGTACCGATCACCGCCACGACGTCGGCGAGCATGTGGCCCTGCACCATCTCGCCCAGAGACGAGAGGTGAGCAAAGCCGGGCGCGCGGCATTTGACGCGATACGGCTTGTTGGCACCGTCGGACACCAGATAGATGCCGAATTCGCCCTTGGGCGCCTCGACCGCTGCGTAGGTTTCGCCCTCGGGCACGCAGTAGCCCTCGGTGAAGAATTTGAAGTGATGGATGAGCGACTCCATCTTGTCCTTCATCTCCTCGCGGCTTGGCGCGCGTACCTTGCGCTCATCCACCATCACCGGCCCGGGATTGGCGCGCAGCCAGTCCACGCACTGCGTGATGATGCGATTGGACTGGCGCATCTCCGCGATGCGCACCAGATAGCGGTCGTAGCAGTCGCCATGCACACCCACGGGGATGTCGAAATCGACGCTGGCGTATTCCTCGTATGGCTGCTTCTTGCGCAGGTCCCAGGCGATCCCCGAACCGCGCAGCATCGGCCCGGTGAAGCCCAGCTGCAGCGCCCGCTCGGCAGAGACCACCCCGATGTTGACGGTGCGCTGCTTCCAGATACGGTTGTCGGTCAGCAGCGTCTCGTACTCGTCGACGCAGGCGGGAAACTTGCGCGTGAAGGCCTCGATGAAGTCCAGCAGCGAGCCTGCGCGCGCCTGATTGAGCCGATCGACCTCATGCGCCGTGCGCCAGCGCGTCGGCTGGTATTTGGGCATGACCTCGGGCAGATCGCGATAGACCCCGCCGGGACGATAATAGGTTGCGTGCATGCGCGTGCCCGAGACTGCCTCGTAGCAGTCCATGAGATCCTCGCGCTCGCGGAAGCAGAACAGAAACACCGTCATTGCGCCGATGTCCAGACCGTGCGCGCCGAGCCACATCAGGTGATTCAGGATGCGCGTGATCTCATCGAACATGACGCGGATGTAGCGCGCGCGCGGCGGGGGGGTGATACCCAGCAGCCGCTCGATCGCCATGACGTAGGCGTGCTCGTTGCACATCATCGACACGTAGTCGAGCCGGTCCATGTAGCCGATCGACTGATTGAACGGCTTGGACTCGGCCAGCTTCTCGGTCGCACGGTGCAGCAGGCCGATGTGCGGATCGGCCTTCTGGATGGTCTCACCATCCATCTCCAGCACCAGACGCAGCACACCGTGCGCCGCCGGATGCTGCGGACCGAAGTTCAGCGTCAGATTGCGGATCTCAGCCACGGCTGTCTCCTGCCGACAGCGCGGGCGGCGAGGCCGCCGCGGCCGCGGCACCCTGGCGCACGAGCGGCGCAGCGGCCGGCGGATCGGCGGCTGGATTCACCGCGTCGGCGACCCCTGCGCGCTCCTGCACCGGTATGTCCTGCAGCGCGGGGTTATAGCGATTGTCGTGACGGATGACGCGCGGCACGAGCACGCGTGGCTCGATGCTCACCGGCTCGTAGACCACGCGCTTCAACTGCGGGTCGTAGCGCACCTCGACATTACCGATGAGCGGGAAGTCCTTGCGAAACGGATGACCGATGAAGCCGTAGTCGGTCAGGATGCGCCGCAGATCCGGGTGTCCGCGGAACAGGATGCCGAAGAGATCGAAGGCTTCGCGCTCGAACCAGTCGGCGCCGGCCCAGATGGGCGTCACCGAATCGACGACCGGATCTTCGAGCTCCTCGCACCACACGCGCACGCGAAGTCTGCGGTTGTGGCGCACCGAGAGCAGCTGCCAGACCACGGCGAAGCGCTTGTCGCCGGCGAGCGTATGCGGGGCGGCGCGATTGACGCCGCGGCTGAAACCCGTGGCCGTCGCTGAATTGGTGCGCCACTCGGCCCGACCGTAGTCCAGATAGTCGACACCGGCCAGATCCACGAGCATCTCGAACGAGAGATCCGGGTGATCGCGCAGCGTGCGGGCGACCTCGAGCAGCTGCCCCGCGCCCACCTCGATGGCGAGCTCGTCGGGCAGAGACGCGTAGCGGTGCGCGCGCTCTCCCAGCTCGGCCTGGATGCGCGCGGCAAGCTCCTCGATGTCGGCTGGCAAGGCAGGTCCCCGATGCGGCTGACGAAACTGGCCGTCGTGGCCCTACGCCGTCGCGGCCTCGTGCCGCGCGATCTTGCGCTGCAATTGCAGCACCCCATAAAGCAAAGCCTCGGCAGTCGGCGGACAGCCGGGTACATACACGTCCACGGGCACGATGCGATCGCAGCCGCGCACCACCGCGTACGAGTAGTGGTAGTAGCCGCCGCCATTGGCGCAGGAACCCATCGAGATGACCCAGCGAGGCTCGGGCATCTGGTCATAGACCTTGCGCAGGGCCGGGGCCATCTTGTTCACCAGCGTGCCGGCCACGATCATGACGTCGGACTGGCGCGGACTTGGACGGAACACCACGCCGAAGCGGTCCAGATCGTAGCGCGAGGCGCCGGCGTGCATCATCTCCACGGCACAGCAGGCGAGGCCGAAGGTCATTGGCCAGAGCGACCCGGTACGCGCCCAGCTGACGAGGTTGTCGACCTGGGTGGTCAGAAAGCCGCGCTGCGCGAAACCCTGCGCGTCCGGTGCATAACCGGTATCCGCTGCCGCTAATCCCACTCCAGCGCCCCCTTCTTCCACTCGTAGGCGAAACCGATGACCAGAATCAACAGAAACACCGCCATCGCGGTCATACCGACGGCGCCGATACGGTCGAGCGCCACCGCCCAGGGAAACAGAAAGGCGATCTCCAGATCGAAAATGATGAAAAGGATCGCAACCAGGTAGTAGCGCACATCAAAGCGCATGCGCGTGTCCTCGAACGGCTCGAAGCCGCATTCATAGGCGGAGAGTTTCTGCGGATCCCCGTGGTGGCGGGCCGACAATCGTCCGAGCACGCCACCGAGCGTCAGCAGCAACGCCGCCAGCGCCGTCGCCAGGGCGAGGAAGATCAACACCGGCAGGTAGTTCGCTAGCATTTTTTGGGGAAACCCACGCATCAAAAGGGGCGGACAGTTGCTGTACAACCGCTCCGCCCCCGCATCCGCGGTATTGTAACAGGCGATGCGAATTTTTGGTGCCGACGGGGAGATTCGAACTCCCACACCTTGCGGCGCTAGCCCCTCAAGCTAGTGTGTCTACCAGTTCCACCACGTCGGCGTTTTCGAATGCGTGCAGCGCGCCCCGCCCTCAGTGCGTCCCGCCTGCGCCGGGTGCGCTGCCGCTCGCGCCGGGAGGTGCCGCTGGCGCGGGCGACGCACCTGTCGCGCTGCCAGGAGTGGGCGGCGCGGCCGGCACAGTCGCATGCGGCGCCGGAGTCAGCGTCGGCCCGGTTCCCGGCGCTCGCGCTGGCGCTGCCGGCTGCGAGAGCTTGTCGAGCAGGCTGCTCGAGGGAGCCGCAGCGCTTCCGTGCGAGCTCAGATAGCCGAGTGACAGACTCGTCAGCATGAAGACTGCCGCCAGGATCGCCGTGGCGCGCGACAGCGCCGTGGTCGCTCCACGCGCGCCGAACACGGTGCCGGAAGCGCCGGCGCCAAAGCCGGCTCCCGCGTCAGCTCCCTTGCCCCGCTGCAACAGCACGAGCGCAATGATGCCGATTGCGCAGAATAATTGGATGATCAACAGCAGTGTATGCAGCATGACAAACCCGCGCTCTTCAACCGCGCGCCGCGGCAAGAATATTCAGGAACTCCTCGGCTTTCAGCGACGCACCGCCGATCAGGCCGCCGTCGACGTCGGGCTGGGTGAACAGCTCGCGGGCGTTGCCCGCCTTGACACTGCCCCCGTACAGGATCCGTAAGCCGCCGGCAATTCTAGCATCCTGCTGCGCCAGCCGTGCGCGCAGAGCTGCGTGGACCTCCTCGGCCTGCTCCGGGGTGGCATTGCGTCCGGTGCCGATGGCCCATACGGGCTCGTACGCGATCACCGCGCGCTCCAGACTGGCAATACCGGACAGCGCCAATACCGCATCCAGCTGACGGTTGATCACCTGCTCGGTGCGCGCAGCCTCGCGCTCGAGGAGCTGCTCGCCCACGCACAGGATGGGAATCAGTCCGCGGGACTGCGCCGCGGCAAATTTGCGCGCCACCAATGCATCGTCTTCCCCATAGAGGCTGCGGCGTTCGGAATGCCCGACGATCACATACTGGCAGCCGACGTCCCGCAGCATCGCTGCGCCGACCTCCCCGGTGTAGGCACCCGTGGCCTCGGCGCACACATCCTGAGCGCCGAGGCGCACCGGTGTGTCGCGCAGAAGCCGCGCGACCTCGCTCAGGTACACGAAGGGCGGGCAGATCACACAGTCGACGTCCGATAAGCTGCGTGAACCGAGCAGCGCATCCACCAGCGGCGCATTCTCGGCCCGGGAGCCATGCATCTTCCAATTCGCCGCCACCAGTTTGCGTCGCATGGCTGAGTACCCCCCCAAATGCTAAGTGCGCGGCCGCGGCAAGGATACGCCCTCAGACCGGGGCTACGCTGCGCACGACCCGCGCCAGCTCATCGGCGCAATCGCGCACCTCTGCGGCATCGCGGCCCTCGACCATGACGCGGATGACGGCCTCGGTGCCCGAGGCTCGCAGCACGATGCGTCCCTCGCCCGCCAGGTGCTGTTCCATGCGCCTGATGGCTTCCGAGATCTGCGGCACGCGCGAAGGATCAAAGCGCCGCGCGACCTGCACGTTCAGCAGCGTCTGCGGCAGCTTATCCATCCCTGCGATCAGCTCGGCCAGCGGGCGACCGGTGCGTTTCATGATGGCCAGCACCCGCAGCGCGGTGACCAGGCCGTCACCGGTGGTGGTGCGATCCAGGCTCAGGATGTGTCCTGAGGTCTCACCGCCGAGCGTGCCGCCGATTTCCATCAGCCGTGCCAGGACGTGACGATCGCCGACCGGCACGCGCTCGAACGCAATGCCCAGTCGCCGCAGCGCCAGCTCGAGCCCGAGATTGCTCATGACAGTGCCGACCACCGGTCCGGTGAGCTCACCGCGCTCATGTGCATCCGAGGCGATGACGTACAGCAGCTGATCCCCATCGACCAGGCGGCCCAGATGATCGGCCATGACGACGCGGTCGCCATCGCCATCGAAGGCGATGCCCGCATGCGCACGCACGCCCGAGACCGTCAGCTGAAGCAGCTCAGGCTGCGTCGAGCCGCAGCCATCGTTGATGTTGCGCCCGTTGGGTGAGCAGCCGATGGGCACGATCTCGGCCTCGAGATCGGCGAGGATGCGCGGCGCAACCTTGTAGGCGGCGCCATTGGCGCAGTCCACCACCAGCTTCAGGCCCGCCAGATTCATGCCGGCCGGCAGGATGCCCGCGCAGAACTGCTGATAGTGCAGGGGCGAGGTATCCAGGCGCCGCGCGCGTCCCAGCTCCCGCGACGCACGCGTACGCGGCATGGCTGCGAGCTGTGCCTCGATGCGCTCCTCGATCTCATCGGAGAGCTTCAGCCCCTGAGCATCGAAGAACTTGATGCCGTTGTCCTCGTATGGATTGTGCGAAGCGCTGATCACGACACCAAAACGGCAGGCCAGATGCCGCGTCATGTAGGCAATGGCCGGTGTCGGCAACGGCCCGGTCAGCAGCACGTTGACGCCGCTCGCGACGAATCCGGCCTCCAGCGCCGCCTCGAACATGTATCCCGAGACGCGCGTGTCCTTGCCAATGAGCACCGTGCCACTGCGCGCATCGAGCACGTGTGCCGCGGCGCTGGCCAGGCGCAGCGTAAAGTCCACGGTCATGGGCTCGCTGCCGACGCGTCCGCGGATGCCATCGGTGCCGAAATGCACTCGTCCCACGATCAGCTGTCCTCCCCGTCGGCGATTGCCGTCCCGTAAACCGCATCCACGACGCGCAGCGCGTCCACGGTGGCGGCCACATCGTGCGCACGTATGATGCGCGCGCCCTTGAGCAGCGCCATGCAAGCGAGCGCCAAGCTCGCGGCAAGCCGCTGTCCCGGCGCTGGCGGCGGGCTTGCCGCAAGCCGCTGTGCCGGAGGCGGCGGCGCGCTCACCGCCAGCGCAGCCGTGCCGCGTGCCAGCAGCGCCGCGCTCATCGCCTTGCGCGACAGACCGACGAGCACCGGCAACCCGAGCACCGCCAGCGCATCGAGCCGGCGCAGCAGCTGCAGATTGTGACCCAGGCGCTTACCGAAGCCGAATCCCGGGTCCACGCACAGTCGCTCGCGCGCGATGCCTGCCGTCAGGCACGCCTGCACGCGGGCGGCCAGAAAGTCGCGCACCTCGGCAACCACATCGGCATATTCGGGCGCCTGCTGCATGGTCGCCGGCTCTCCGAGCATGTGCATGAGACATATTCCCAGCGAGCCGTCAGCCGCTGCCTGGAGTGCCCCGGGCGATCGCAGGGCGCGCACGTCGTTGATCATGCTCGCCCCGGCGTCGGCCGCGCGCCGCATGAGCTGCGGCTGTGAGGTATCGACGCTGATGAGGGTGGCCGCTCCCAGACGCGCCGCGAGCCCCTCAACGACCGGCAGCACCCGCCGCAGCTCCTCTTCCAGCGGCACCGCCGTCGCGCTCGGCCGCGTCGACTCGCCACCGACGTCCAGGATCTGAGCCCCCTGCGCGACCATCTCCTCGCCACGCGCCACCGTCTCGGCGACCGAGCCGAATTGCCCGCCGTCCGAGAAGGAATCCGGCGTGACATTGATCACCCCCATGACCACGGGGTGCTCGAGCGAGAGCACCC
>DATBPG010000137.1:0-9437 GCA_036561485.1 Steroidobacteraceae bacterium
AGCAGCCAGATGCTGAATCGGGATTTTCCCGCGGCGTTCGGGAACGCACAGAACCAGTTGAACGACGCGGTCAGCTGGGTGCCCGGCTTGCCCGACCAGCTCATGCTTGGCTACGACCAGGATCGCTACGTCGATGCAGCGCGGGGATATTCTGTGGGGGATTTCGCGGCCGGAGCCGGACCATTCCGGCGCGCTGCCCGCAGGGCGGGCAAGCAGCTGGAGTTCTACATGCCCGACGTGCGTTTTGCCAGCTTCATGCAACGCGAAGCACAAATGATCGATGCGGTCAGCCGTTACGTGCACGACTACTACGCTGCGAGGGCGAGCGGCCAGTAGCCCGGCCACGGGCGCGCATCGGTCAGTTGATCGGCCGCACGCGACCGGCAACGCCAGCCTGACATTCGAGCTGCGCGCGATCCCAGCCGCCATTCTGCGCGGCAGCGCTGTAGGTGCCGGTGAGAAATTCAAGCACCAGGGCGTCAGGGTCCTCAGCGGTCCGAACCGCGTCGTACGGCAGAATGTATTCGCCGAGCTGCCCATCGAAACCGGCGCCTGACGGCAGCGCCTGATTCCTGAAGCCCGGCGGTTCCGGGTATGCGTAGGAGTAGAAGGCAGCGCGCGGAAATGCGTCGTTGCCGGGCCAGAATCCGGCGCTGCTGACTTCGTGTGAATAGGCTTCGCGCGTCACGGGGTCGGGTAGTCCCGGCACACCACCCGGATGCAGCGGCGCCGGCCGCCCGGAGAAGCGCGTCACGGCGAGGTCGAAGCTGCCCCAGAAAAAGTGCACGGGGCTGACCTTGCCGATGAAGCTGCTACGGAACAATTTGAGCAATCGGTCGGCCTGCAGCAATACGCGCCAAAAGGCATGTGCCGCGCCACGATCGTAGGTGTGGTGCCGATCGTCCTTCGAAAATGGGATGGGATCGGGGACCTCATTCGGCAACGCACTGATCGTGACTGCAACACCAATCTCGGTCAGAAGGCGCATGACGCGCTCGTGGAACGCAGCGACCGACTGCGGCTCGAGCGCAAGCAGGCGCTCCTCGCCCCAGCTCGAGCGCAGCACGAGCCTGTCGGCGATGAAATCAAATTCGAACTCGATGAGCTCCCGATCTACGGGTATGGCAGAGGTGCCGAGGCCGCGGGCGGTGACATAGAACGGCACCTGCCAGCTATGATTGATCCAGGGCGTCAGCGAGAGCCGCACCTTGCCCACGATCTGGGTCCACAGCTGCAGCGTCGCTGCCGTGTCGCGCCACGTCGGGTAATTCAGTTCGGGCCAGAGCAGCTCCGAGTGGACCATTGAAGTCTGCCTCGCAAGCACACGGTCCGCAGCCCGATGCACTGCGGTCACTGCAGACGAATACTGAAGACGATTCCGGCGCCGCTGGCGCCGCCCTTGGACGTCGTACCGTAGAGCTTGCCGTCCGTCGCCTGGAGCAGCCCGCCGTAGGGATTGGCACCGTCGCCGCTGCCGCCGGCGAAAGCATACACGATTCTTTCGGCGCCGCTGCCCGGCGTGAGCATGAATACCGTGCCATCCGCGCCGGCGCCACCACTCACCGTGGTGCCGTACAGGTTACCGTCCGTTGCCTGGATCACTCCGGCATACGGGTTCGCGCCATCGCTGCCGCCGGCGAAGGCGTATACGACGCTCTCGGCACCGCTGCTGGGGACGATCTTGAACACCGTTCCGGCACCGGCCGGGCCGCCCGCTCCCGTGGTGCCATACAGATTGCCATCCTTCGCCTGGATCAGTCCGCCATAGGGGCTGGCGCCGTCGCTGCCGCCGGCGAAGGAATAGACGATCGTGCAAGCGCCCGTGCTGGGATTGATCTTGAACACCGTGCCGTTACCGCTGGCGCCGCCCTGCTGCGTCGTGCCGTAGAGGTTGCCGTCGCTCGCCTGAATCAGGCCAGCATAGGGATAGGCACCATCGCCGCCGCTGCCGGCGAAGGCATGCAGCACCGTCTCGGCACCGTTGATTGGGTTGAGCTTGAAGACCGTGCCGTAGCCGCCGGGGCCGCCCTTTTGCGTCGTTCCAAAGAACTCGTGAGCCACGAGCAGCAGACCCGCGTAAGGGGAGGCGCCATCGGAGCTGCTGCGCCCGAATGAATACAGCAGGGTCTCGGCGCCGGTGAACGAGTTGATCCGGAAAACGGCGCCAGAGGAATAGGCGCCGCCAGCCTCGGTGGTCCCGTAAAGGTTGCCCGCACTGTCCGCGATGAGCCCGGCGTAGGGATTGGCACCGTCGGTGCCAGCGCCGCCGAAGGAGTGCAGCATTCCTGCGACGCCGGTGCCTGGATGGAAGAGGATAATCGAGCCCAGATTGCCCGAGCCGCCCTCCTCGGTCGTCCCATACAGAAGACCATTGCTGGCCTGGATGAGGGCGGCATAGGAGTTCGCCCCGGCGCTCGGAGCGCCCGCGAAGGAGTACAGGATCGCAGTATTGGGCAGGCAGGCCACGGTGATAGTGGTCACGTTGCCAGCCCCTACGGTACCGGAGGCATTGCTCAGCGTGCACAGCCTCCCCGTCGGCTGCGTCTGAACGGCGAGCTCGTATTTGCTCCCGTACGCCACCGGCGTATGCATGGCAAAGGTCGTGGCATCAGCGCTGATGGGCGTCGCATCTGCACCGTTGTCCTGCAGTACCAGCCCGCTGGCGTTGAGTCCGGTGATGCTGCCTCCCACCGTATAGGAATTGGTCGTGCAGCCGACTGCGACGCTGGTGACATTGGCGGCCGGTATGGTCCCGCTGCTGCTGGTGAGGGTGCAGGTGAGCCCGACGGGCTGCGTCTGCACGCTCACATCGTAGGGGCTGCCAAACGCGATGGGTGTGGGAAAACTGAAGCTTTTCGCCCCCGCACTGACGGTCAGGGTGCTGGCGCCATTGGTGAGCACCAGCCCGCTGGTGGCCAATCCGGTGATCGAGCCACCCAGGGTGTAAGCCTGAGCGGAGCAGGTGACAACGACGCTGCCGTTGGCGGAGGCGATGGTGCCGGAGCTGGCGCTCAGCGAGCAGGTTTCCCCCGCGGGCTGGGTCGTGACGGTCACGTTATAGGGCGTGCCTGAGGTCAGCGAATTGGCCAGCATCTGCGTGGTCGCGCCACTGCTGACGCCGATGGCAGCGCCATTGACGGCCAGAACCAATCCCGAGGCATTGAGCCCGCTGATGTTGGCACTGAGCGAGTAGCCGTTCGCCGCGGGGCTCGTGCCGCTCGCGCCGCTGCTGCTGCCACCGCCACCCCCGCAGCCACAGAGGCACAGCAGTGCGGCGACGGCCCCTCCGAGCAGCCAGCGGGCCCCGGCTGCGGGCGCTTCTGACATGATTAGTCTCCCTTCCCCGATGCGCTGCCGCTAGCTTGGCAGCGCCCAGTGGTCGTGACTGACAGCCGGCGTCGGCTGCGGACGTCGGTCAAGAGCTACAGCCCTGCGTATTCGTCCCGCTACCATTGACCGCATGAACGAGGTCGCCACGCCTGCAACGCCGGTGCCAACGCCCGCTACGCCCGCCTCGGCGGCCGATGCGCCCGGGCCGGAGACGCCGCCAGCGGTGAGCTCTAACCACGCTGGGCTCTCAGCGGCCCATCCGCGGCAACTGCCGCCGCTGCGCTATCCGCCCGATCTGCCCGTCGTCCGGGAGCGTGCCGCCATCGAGGAGGCGCTGAAAGCGCGCCAGGTCGTCATCGTCTGCGGGGACACCGGCTCGGGTAAGAGCACGCAGCTGCCAAAGCTGCTGCTCGAGCTGCAGCGCGGCACTCGCGGCATGATCGGGCACACCCAGCCGCGTCGTATCGCCGCGCGCAGCGTCGCCCAGCGCATCGCCGACGAGATCGGCATGCAGGTGGGCGGACTGGTGGGTTTTCAGGTGCGCTTCAGCGATCGCACTGAGCCCGGCACCCTCATCAAGGTCATGACCGACGGCATCCTGCTGGCGCAGATCCGTGCCGACCCGCAGCTGTTGCGCTACGACACGCTGATCATCGATGAGGCGCACGAGCGCTCTCTCAATATCGATTTTCTGCTGGGTTACCTGCGCGAGCTGTTACCGCGACGGCCGGATCTGAAGCTGCTCATCACCTCCGCGACCATCGAGGCGGCGCGCTTTTCGAACTATTTCGGCGCCGCACCGGTGGTGACGGTCAGCGGGCGCATCTGGCCGATCGAGACGCGTTATCGTCCGCCAGCCGACGATGAGGAGGACGCCTTCGATCCCGGTCTGAACGCCGGAGTGCTCGCAGCGGTCGCGGAGATTCTGACCGAGCCATCGGAGCTGGCGCGCGCGGACATCCTCGTCTTTCTGCCGGGAGAGCGTGAGATTCGTGACTGCGCCGAGGCCCTGAGCGCGCAGTACGCTGATCGTCTCGAGGTTCTGCCGCTGTTCTCGCGCCTGTCCTGGGAGCAGCAGCGACGCGTCTTCGAGCGCGAGCATCGCCAGCGCGTGGTGCTGGCGACCAACGTGGCGGAGACGTCGCTGACGGTACCGGGCATCCGCTCCGTGATCGATTCGGGGCTCGCGCGCATTTCACGCTATTCCCCGCGCGCCAAGCTGCAGCGCCTGCTGGTCGAGCCGATCTCCCAGGCCAGCGCCGATCAGCGCCGAGGGCGCTGCGGCCGTGTCGGTGCGGGTCTGTGCATCCGCCTCTACACCGAGGAGGACTTCAACGCACGCGCCGCACAGACCACGCCCGAGGTGCAGCGAACGAACCTCGCGCGCGTCATTCTGCAGATGGCGGCGCTCGGACTGGGCGACTGCACCGAGTTCCCGTTTCTCGATCCTCCCGAGACGCGCCTGGTCAGCGATGGCTATCGCTTGCTCGCTGAACTGCAGGCGGTGGACGAGCAGCGCCGCATCACCGACATCGGACGGCTGATGTCGCGCCTGCCCGTCGACCCGCGCGTGGCCCGCATGCTGGTGGCCGCCCAGCGCCTGGGAACGCTGCGAGAGATGCTGCCGCTGGCTGCCGTGCTGTCGCTGCAGGACCCGCGCGAGCGTCCGGCCGACCGGGCCGGTACCGCGGACCAACGCCATGCGGCCTGGTCCGATGTCAGCTCGGACTTCAACACGCTGCTGAATTTGTGGGCGGCCTATCAGGCGCAACGCCAGCAGGTGTCGCGCTCCGCGCTGCGGCGCTGGTGCGGCAGCCAGTTTCTGTCCGCTGCCCGCATGCGGGAATGGGAGGAGCTGGTCGGCCAGTTGCAGGACGTCGCCGTCGAGCTCGGCTGGCACGAGAACCAGCAGCCGGCGGACTATGCCAATCTGCATCGTGCGCTGCTGTGCGGGCTGCTGAGCAACATCGGCCAGAAGACCGAAGGCGGTGCGGTGCGTGGCGAATATCGCGGCGCGCGCGATCTGCGCTTCCTGATTGCGCCGGGAACTGCCGTGCGATCGCGCGCCCCGCGCTGGATCGTGTGCTCCCAGATCCTCGAGAGTGCTCGCGTCTACGCGCGCGGCGTCGCCCAGGTCGAGCCGCAATGGATCGAATGGGCGGGGCGGCATCTGCTCAAACGCGAGTATCTGGAACCGCGCTGGAACGCGCGTCGCGGCACGGTCTATGCCCGCGAGCGGGTGATCCTGTACGGGCTGGTGCTGGCCGCGGACCGACGCGTGGACTACGGACGCGTCGCACCGGCGGAGGCACGCCAGATCTTTGTGCATGAGGCCTTGGTCAATGGCAACTCGCGGCTCACGGCGCCCTTCCTGGCGCACAACGCTGCCCTGCGGGCGCAGCTCGCGGCCGAGGAGGCGGCGCTGCGTCGGCACGCGACCCTGGCCGACGAGGTGAAGCAGGCGGAGTTCTATCTGGCGCGCATTCCCGCCGAAGTGAACTCTCTTGACCGCTTCGAGGGCTGGCGCTGGCGCGCCGAAAGAACCTCACCGCAACTGCTGTTCATGCAGCAGTCGGATCTGCGACTGCCCGATGCGCCGGTGCTCGAGCGCGAGTGCTTTCCCACTCACTGGCGCGTGGGAGAGAGCCTGCTGCCGCTGACCTATGAGTTCGATCCCGGCAGCCCCGCCGACGGCGCCACCTTGCAGGTACCGTTGATACTGGCGGAAAAGCTCGATCGCGGCGATCTGGATTGGGGCATCGGGGGATGGCGCCTGGAGAAGATCATCGCCATCCTGCGCGGGCTGCCGAAAGCGCAGCGGCGCGAGCTGGTGCCGGTGCCCGCTGTGGCCGAGCGGTTGCTGCGCCGGCTCACCGCCGAGCGCGCCCGCCCCTTCTATGAGGCGCTGAGCGATGCGCTGCGTGCCGAGGCGAGCCTTCCGATTTCGCCCAGCGCGCTGGCGGGCATCACGCTGCCGCCCTGGCTGCGCCTGAATCTTGCACTGCTGGACTCGCAGGGCCGCGTCATCGCCGCCAGCCGCGAGGCCGGCGACCTGCGGCGCGCGGCTCGCTCGTGCGCGCTAGCATTCGAGCGCGAGGGCCTGCGCAGCTGGGAGTTCGACGAACTGCCCGAGCGCGTGACCCAGGAACAGCACGGTGTTCGCCTGCAACTCTATCCAGCGCTCATCGATCGGGGCGACAGCGCCGCGCTGATCTTGCAGCCTGACGCGCAGCGCGCCGCCGCGGCCACGCGCGCCGGAGTGTTGCGTTTGCTGGCCCTGGCGCTGGCACCGAGCGTGCGTGCGCTGACGCGCGAGATTTCCAACGAGCGCGATCTGGTCCTGCTGCAGCATGCCGTTGCAGGCACGGCCCATTGGCCGACCGACATCGTGGAGCGTGCACTGCTGCGTGTCAGTCTGCCCGCCGATGTGCCCACGCCGCGCACGCGAGAGCAGTTCGACGCGGCGCGCGAGCGCGGCGCACGTGGCCTGAGCGGGGCTGTCCATGAACTGGCGGCACAGTACGCGGGATTCTGGCGCAGAATCTGCAGATCATGCGGGCGCTGGATGCGCTCTCCCCCGCGCTGAATGCCGAACTGCTTGCCGATGTGCGTCAGGCGCGCGCGCGCCTCATGCCTGCCGACTTCGTGAGGGCGACGCCGGACCCATGGCTCGATTCGTTGCCGCGCTATCTGCAGGCGCTTGAACGCCGCATTGCCAAATTGCCCGGCGCACACGGGGCGGTCGCCAGAGCACAGGAGGAGTTGCGTCAGCGCTGGCAGCGCTACGAGGCACTGAGTGCGCTCGCCGCCTCACTGGACACGCAGCGACCGCGCGCCCTGATGGAATTGCGCTGGCTCATCGAGGAGTATGGCGTGTCATTGTTCGCGCAGGAGCTCAGGACGGTGGTAACGGTGTCGTCCAGGCGTCTGGATGAGGCGGAGCTGAGCGCGCGCCGCGCGGTGGAGGTCCTGCGCTGACATGGACAGACCCGACGACGCCGGTCCCGGCAGAGCGCGCATCGACCGGTGGCTGTTTGCTGTGCGCCTGTTCAAATCCCGGTCCGCCGCGGGCGAGGCGGTCAATGGCGGCAGGGTTCATCTGAACGGCGCACGCATCAAACTCTCCCGTGCGGTGAAGCCCGGCGACACGGTGAGCTTCACGCGCGGTGCCGTGCTGTTTGAATGCACGGTGGCAGCCATCCCGCTGCGTCGGGGACCGGCGAGCGATGCAGCGGGTTGCTATGACGAGGCTCCCGCGAGCCGCGCGCGACGCGAGCAATACCTGGCACGCCGCAGAATTACGGCCGCGGGTGCCCCCGTGTCGCAGGAGCGCCCGGACAAGCACGGCCGCCGATTGCTGCGGCAGTTGCGCGGCCGGGGCTGAGGTCCTTCATGGCGCAGCGGCCGACACCCTGTGCCAGCGTAGTGAGTGGCTGGCAGGCTGTAACTTTTTTCTCCCGCGTGGGTTCTGACTGCAATCGGAATGAACTCACTGCCAATTGGGAGAACTTACATGCCTACCGCCTCCTGCCTCATTCAGCGTTGCCTCTACGGCCTGCTCGCCTCCTCGACCCTGGTGCTTCTGAGCGCTCCCCTGTCTGCTGCTCATGCCGCGGGAGATGCACCCGCGATCGTCGTGCGCTACGCAGCTCGGGATCTCGTCAGCAAGGCGAATGCGCAGCAACTGCTGCGTCGGATCGAAATGGCAGCCCACCAGGTTTGCCTCGACCAGAATCTCGAACCGCTGCTGCTGCAAGCGGCCGCGCACCGCTGCTACCTGAGTGCGGTCGGACGTGCGGTCGACTCGGTGAACGCGCCGCGCGTACGGGCGGCCTATGTGGCCAAATACGCTCCGGTGACGCCGGCCGCAGAGGCAAAGCAGAACAGCGCACGCGCCAGGCAGCATATCGGACACGGCTGAGAAGCCTGCCCGCTCGCATGCGAGCGCCGGACCGCTGCCAGCTCCCAGCGGCCCGGCGCACGCGGCGCCGGAAACCTGCATGACGGATTGGACGATGGGTGTCTGCGCGGCCGAAGGCAACGCCATCCATTACCTCAGGACTGGCGGGCCCGGACCAGCGGTGATTCTGCTGCACGGACTGACTGGCAATGGAGAGTGCTGGCGCCCACTGGCGCGGCTTCTCGAAGATGGATTTGACCTCCTGATGCCCGACGCGCGCGCGCACGGTCTGTCGGGCACACCGGCGGCGGGATATCGGTACGAGGATCACGCGCGCGATGTCGTGAACCTCATCCGCGAGCTTGGCCTGTCTAGCCCTGTGCTGCTCGGGCATTCGATGGGCGGGATGACGGCGACGCTGGTGGCCAGCCAGCTCGGCGATGCCATCGGCGGACTCGTCTTGGCGGATCCGACGTACCTGAGCGCTGAGCGCCAGCGTGAAGTATATGAGAGCGATGTGATCGAGCAGCATCGCAGGCTACTGAATTGCGATCGGGACAGCCTGCTGGCACAGCTGCGCTCCCGGCACCCACAGCGATCGAATGAAATCCTGGCACTGCTGGCCGAGGCGCGATTGCAAACACGGCTGCAGGCATTCGAGGTACTGACGCCGCCGAATCCGGACTATCGGCAGCTGCTGAGCGCAGTGTGCGCTCAGAGCATGCTGGTCATCGGCGACAGGGGGCCAGTCGTATCGATCGACACGGCACGGGCGCTGCAACGCCTGCATCCGCGCGTTCGGATCGAGCAGATTGCAGGTGCCGGGCACGGGCTGCCCTACGACCAGCCCGAACACTTCGCCGGACTGGTCAGGACGTTCCTCGAGTCGCTGACCGCGCACGCGGGTGATCCGACAGCCCGGCGACACTGGGTGTAATCGAGGTGCCGGAGATCTCGAGCTGTGCGATGGTGATGGGCAGCCTGAAGCGTCGCGGGCCGGCACTGCCAGGATTGATGTACATCACTCCCTCGCGCTGGTGGATGAGCGCACGATGCGAGTGGCCGCAGACCACCACGGCGACGCCGGCTGCGGCCGGCTCGATGTCCAGTTGCGTCAGATCGTGTATCACATAGAGCAACACCGCGCCCAGCGGCACGAGGGCGGACGCAGGCAGGGCATCGGCCCAGGGACCCTTGTCATTGTTGC
>DATBPG010000138.1:0-3375 GCA_036561485.1 Steroidobacteraceae bacterium
GCAGTTCAGCCTCGCGCGTCAGGAACATGCGCACCGTCGCACGGTCGCTCTGCGAGGCGGCGTTGCGCAGCATCCAGCCGTCTTTCAGATGGGTGATCGATACATCGAGGGTATCGCCACGCCACGTCCCGGTCGCAAAGCCGGCCCAGGTGTGCAGCGCCGTTGACGGCGGAACAGCCCGTCCGTCGATCCAGATCGTCAGCGGCGGGCGATCCGCAGTGCCCTCGATGTGCCAGCCCAGGATGTTGTTGCCGTCCAGCGGGTCGCCGATGGGTCTGATCTCCAGTCCGAACGGACCATCGATATAGTAGTCCGCCAACCACACCTGACACTGCCGGTTGATCTCCTCGGATTCGCCGGATGAATCGGCCGTCGCCGCCAGGGCCTGTCCGGCGGCGCTCAGCGGCACCCCGAGGAAATCCCCGGGTGGCGGACCATTTCCCGTTTCCTGGACGATGGGTTGGTTCGGCTGCCAGTTGCCCGAAAGATCGACCTGCGCACTGGCCGTTGCCGCGGCCAACAGCAGGCCTGCGCTGAGCCCCATGAGCACCCCGCGGCCTGTCACTGCAACCCTTGCATAGCGCTTCATCGCATTAATCCTGGAGGCTGCAGGGTGCGGCGGCCCACTTCGAGCCGTCCGCCTCGCGATTGAAAAGCGCGTTCTGGACATACGGGCCTGCCAGGTATTGCGGATCGCGCAGGATGGTCGTGACCGTCAGCCACACACCGCCATATTCTTCGCCGCTGTCGTTGAGCTGCCAGTTTTCAGTCATCCTCGTCTGAGCGCTGTACGGCACGCCGTTCTTGCGCAGCAGCCCGGCGCGCAGGTGCGTCGTGACGGCCTGCAGCCAGCCAAAGCGCGCTGCCCTGGTCGCTGGCGCAGTCCCTGCGGCAGCGGCCTCCCCCGCGGGAGGGATGGCCTGCTGCGGCGTGCGCTGCGCAACCGCGCGATAAAGCATCCACTGCGCCGTCGTATAGCCCTGCCAGCTCGGTGGCGCACCTGCCGCGTCAGGGGATGGCTGAAAGTGCAGCAATCGCGTCTGCATGCCCGCATCGCTCTGCACTCTGAGCGTGTCATGGTCCTGCCAGCCGATGTGCAGCCGTTCGGGTATTTGCATGATGGCAGGGGCTCCGTAGGCCTCGCACTGCTTGCCTGCCGCCTCGTCCGGGCCAGATTGCCACGCATCGGCAAACTGTTTGGCTTGCAGCGTCAGCGGCACGTCTGAGTACTGGCCCCGCTGCGGCACTGCCATGCGAAATACCCAGTCCTGCGTCACGATCGATACCCAATAGCCTGAAGGGTCGAACGGTGCCGCGGCCTGTGCATCCCCGGCGGCGCGCCGCCCGCTGGCAGGCTGCGCCCAGAGCGGTGCAACTGCCATGCTCAGCGCGGCCGCAGCGAGCGCTATGAGCGCCGTTGGCGTTCTGGTCGATCTCACTGTCTTACCCTGCGGCCCGCGCCGTTGGCGGCGGATTTCGCGAGGCTCCCATAGACTGCATCGACGAAATCCTTCGTCGTCCAGGGACCGCTCGTCGAGCCCCAGCGCTCCTCATAGCCGCGCGCCGGATCCGACGCCTCCACTTGCCGCAGTGTGTGGCCCTGGGCGATCTGCGCCTGAATGCGAGCGCGTATCGCGTACAGCATGTCCCGGTAAGTCAACAGATCCGGCTGATTGCACACGTGCCCGCGTAACGGAATGATCAGCGTGCCATCCTCGTCCTGCACCACCGGTCCGCTCGGCACCGCGAGAGTGTTCATCAGCTTCTCGATAGCCCCGATCTCGCCATCAATACTCCCACCGTGCACCAGATCGAGCACCGGAAAGTGTGTGATGTCGAAGACGGCACCGGTAACCACCACGTCCGCCCGCCGGAACAGCACCGCGCTGTCGCCGTTGGAATGGGCCGCCGGCAAGGCGACCACGTTGATAATGTCGCCATTGATGCGCAGGTTGTATTGTTCCCGCGTGAAGGTCTCGCTCGGCAGTGCCAGCAGGTCGGACTGTGCCCCTGCGGCGATGGCCAGCTGCTCGAGCACGCCCTGGCGGGCGATGATCGGCGCGCGCGTGTCGAGCGGATGATCCTTGATGGTATCGGGCCGATTGTGATTGCGCGTCAGAATCTGCCAGCCGATCATCATCGACAGCCCCGCTGCCGACAGCGTCGCGTTGCCGCCGGTGAGATCCGCATCAGCGTTGGTATCGATCACGAAACGGATGGGTGCCGTAGACAGTTGCCGGATCGCATTGAGCAGCCGCGCAGAGGCACCTGCCGCTCCCGGATCCACGACCACGGCGCCTTCGGGACCGGTCTGCAGGCCGAGGTTCGTCCCGTCCACGGTGAGCATGTAGAAATCAGGCCGCAGCTGCAGCACCTGGACCGCGCCGGCGGTCCCGACTGCGGGTGCGCTCACCGTCTGCTCTGCAGTCGCAGCGGTGGCGATCGAGGTTGCCGGTCCGCTCAGGCCGAAGAGCAGCCCTGCAGCCACTCCCATTACCGATCGCATCCAACGCCCGCCAGACCGGTACGCTTTATTCATGCTGCGCTGGACCCGGCGCGCGAACAGGGCGCCTCGCGCGGGACGGCTCCTCAGCCCGCGTCCTTGTCCTTGCAGGGATGCGGTGCCCAGTTGGCGTTATCCGGCTCGCTGCGAAAATCCGAGCTGGTGATGAACGGCGCCATCAAATACTCCGGATCCACGACGTCGGTGGTGACATCGAACCACTTCTTTCCCACCGGGTCCGTGAACGTCTGATAGTACTCGGTGAGCTGCGTGTGCGATCCATAAGGCACGCCGTTGCGCCGCAGCCATCCCGGAGCCAGATTCGAGGTGACTACCTCCAGATCGCCGCCGGGTTCGGCTGCTCCGGGCGCGCCAAATCCGCCACCCCGCTGCGGGCCGCGCAGGCCCTCGTTGGCGTTGATGGCGTACGGCAACTGCCAGGCGGCGACGGAATTGCCCTGCAACATTGCGGAGCCCTGGTCAGCTCCAGCCGCAGCGCGCGCCATCGCCGGCAGACCGCGATTGTCCCCCATGGCGCTTGCGCTATAGGGCCTGCCGGGGAGGAAGTGAAACGTGCGGGTCTGCTCCCCCCAGTCGGTCTCCAGTTTGAGCGTATTGGGATCGCTCCAGCTGATGTGCACGCGCGTGGGCATGCGCATGACACCGGCGGCGCCGTAGGCCATGCAGGAGCCATCCTGCGCCATCGTCCACATGTCGGCGAGCTTCTTTCCCGCAGGATTCAGCGGCACACTGGCGTAGTCGCCGTGCGCAGGCGTGAGCATGCGCCAGCGCCAGTCCTCCGTGACGACCGACACCCAGTACCCCGTCAGATCGATCGGCGCCGCTTCCTGCGCGGTGCCGGGAGGCTTCGG
>DATBPG010000139.1:0-7661 GCA_036561485.1 Steroidobacteraceae bacterium
GAGCTCTACCGCCTGCAGGATCCGAGCGCCGAGATCCGCCTGCACCTGGACGCGCGCCTGCCCGAGATCGAGGCCGACCGCGGCCGCGTGCGCCAGATCCTTGCGAACCTCATCACCAATGGCATCGAGGCGCTGGCCGGCCAGCCCGGCGGCTGCGTGCAGATCGACACTGCACTGCAGTCGCTCGCGGAGGTGGGCACGGTGCTGATCAGCGTGCGCGACAACGGGCCGGGATTTCGCAAGGAGATCCTCGGCCGGCTGTTCGACCCTTATGTAACCGGCAAGCCGCGCGGCACCGGGCTCGGTTTGGCCATCGTCAAGCGTATAGTTGAGGAGCATGGCGGGCGTATAGAGGCGGAGAATCTGCCAGCGGGGGGAGCGAGAGTGCAGGTCTATCTACCTGTGGGTGCCCAGGATAGGGCGCCGCTCATGGCAGCAGAACGACGCATGGAATTGCGGAGGGAACGTGCATGAATTCCGGCAAAATCCTGGTGGTTGACGACGAGGCGGACATTCGTCGCCTGCTGCAGGAAATTCTCACGGAAGAGGGTTACGAGGTGGAGGTCGCCGCCGATGGCGGCCAGGCGCGCAGCGCGCGCGCACGCATACAGCCGGATCTGGTGCTGCTGGATATCTGGATGCCCGATATCGATGGTATCTCGCTGCTGCGTGAGTGGTCCGCGGACTCTCTCGACGGCTGTCCGGTGGTCATGATGTCCGGTCACGGCACCGTCGAGACCGCAGTGGAGGCCACACGGCTCGGTGCCGTCGACTATATCGAGAAACCGGTGTCGCTTGCGAAGCTGCTGCGGGTCGTGCAGCGCGCCCTCGAAACGCGCACACGCTCGCAGCCGGGCAAGTTCGTGGGGGTCGCGCCGCCGAGCGGGGTCGCGCCGGTGGGTCGCAGCCGTGCGATGGCGCAGCTGCGCGCAGAGCTGACGCGTCTTGCGGTCTCGAGCGCACCGCTGCTGCTGCTCGGGGAGTCAGGCACCGATCGCGAGCAGCTCGCGCGCTTCGCGCACCAGTCCAGCCCGCTCGCGGGCGGCCCGTTCATCATGCTCGATGCGCGTACGCTGCGCGAGGAGACCACGGCGGTGTCGCTCCTGGGCGCAGATCGCAGCAGTCCGGGGCTGCTCGAGCAGGCCCACGGCGGCACGCTGTTCCTCGGTGATATCGAGGATCTGTCCGCCGCCGCGCAGCGACTGCTCAGCGGTGTGCTGGAGAAGGGCAGCTTCGTGCGCACCGGCGACAGCGAGGTGGTACCGCTGCGCGCGCGCATCATCGCCTCGGCCCGTCCAGGCATCACCAATCGCGTGCTCTCCGAGGATTTTCGGCGCGATCTGTATGCGCAGCTCTCGGTGCTGCTGGTGCGTGTGCCGGCGCTGCGCGAATATGCCGAGGACGTGCCCGAGCTGCTGCGCTATCACGTCGATCAGCTCACCGAGCATGCGGGGCTGCGCTTCCGCCGCTTCAGCGTGGCCGCGCAGAACCGCCTGCGGCACTACCCATGGCCCGACAACATACGCGAGCTGCGTAATCTCACGCGTCGCTTCCTGCTCAACGAGGGCACCGAGGAGATCGGACTGGAAGAGGTGGAGCGGGAACTGTCCAGCCAGACGCCGGTGGGTGAGCCGCTGGTCAAGCACGACCTGCTCGCGCTGCCTCTGCGCGAGGCGCGCGAGCAGTTCGAGCGCGCCTATCTGCAGCAGCAGCTGCAGTTGTGCAACGGCAAGGTGGGACTGCTCGCCAAGCGCGTGGACATGGAGCGCACGCATCTGTACCGCAAGCTGCGCTCGCTCGGCATCGACATCGGCCACGGCGCGGAGGACTAGCGGCGCTGCCCGCGGCGCCCCGGCGAGGCCATGCTGCTCATCGGCAGATTCGAGTCCCCATTCGTGCGGCGCGTGGCCGTGAGCATGAAGCTGCTCGGCTTCGGCTATGAGCACGCCGCCTGGTCCATCGGTCCGGACCTGGAGCGCATCCGCCAGTACAACCCGCTCGGCCGCGTGCCGACGCTGGTGCTCGATGAGGGCGAGGTGCTGATGGACTCCAGCGCCATCCTCGATCACCTCGACGAGCTGGTCGGGCCGCGTCGCGCGCTACTGCCCGTTGCAGGGCGCGAGCGACGCGAGGCGCTGCGACTCATGGCATTTGCGCTCGGTGCGGCCGAAAAGGCGCGCGATGTGGTGTACGAGCAGCGCTTCCGGCCGCCGGAACAGCGCTCGGAGGCGTGGATGGCCCGCTGCGGCATGCAGGTGGATGGGGCGCTCAGCGAGCTGACGGCACATTGTGAGCGTCGCGGCGGGCGCTGGCTCGTCGGCGACGCGCTGTCGCAGGCCGATGTCACGGTGAGCTGCGCTTATACGTTCGTGATTCAGGCGCTGCAGATCGAGGAGGCGGCGCCGCGGCGCTTTCCGGGGCTGTCGGCGGTGGTGAACCGCTGCGAGGCGAGGCCCGAGTTTCTCAGCACGTTCGTGCCCTACAGCAAGCCGGCGCCGGCGTCCACGGACCCGAAACCCGCTCCCACCGGCACGCAGCCCGCTAGGGGTTGACGCGCACGATCATCGCTTCGAGATTGCCGGCCTGCAGCTGGTGGCGCACGCGGTTGAGCACGGCCAGATCGTGGATGGGACCGACCCGCACGCGGTGCCAGGTCGCCGCATCGACGACGATACGCTGCACGCTGGCAGTCACCCCGAGCTTCTGTGCCTGCGCCCGCACACGATCGGCGACGGCGGCATCCCGATAGGAACCGATCTGCAGGAAGTAGGTCCCGGGCCGATCCACCGGTGCGCTCGCGGGCAGGTGTGCCGCGCTCTCGCGCGCGGGAATCAACACCTGGGAGCGCGGCAGCATCTGGTAGAAGTCGTACTTGGGAAGCGCCGCTCCCGCTGCCGTGCCTGAGGCGCTGGCGGCCGGCGGCGCGGAAGCCGCGGAGTGGGATTCGGTGTCGCTGCCGCTGCCGCCAGCCCTGGCGCTGCTTGCCGTGTGCCCTTCGCTGCCCGGGGCCTGCGCCACGACGTCGACTGCGCCGTTGCCCGCGGCGAGGTGGCGGCGCGACTCGATGAAGACCGCGGCTGCGATCGCCAGGCCCAGCACGAGCCCGAGCGCGAACGGGCGCAGCCACGCAAAGGACAGACCGTCGCGGCGCGGTCCCTTGTAGTCGCGAACGCTGAGCCGCCGTCCCGTCACATACTCTCCGGCGCGGACACGCCGAGCAGGGTCAGACCGTTGCGTACCACTTGCTGAACCGCGAGCGCGAGCGCCAGGCGCGCCTGGCGCAGCGGTACGTCCTCGATCAGGATCGTAGCCGCGTTGTACCAGGTGTGAAAACTATTGGCGAGCTCGCGCAGGTAGTGCACCAGCGCATGCGGGGCACGCGCGCTGGCCGCCTGCTCGAGGATCTCGGGAAAGCGTGCCAGCTCACGCGTGACTGCCTGCTCGTGCGCACTGTCGAGCAGCGCGAGGTGCTCGGCTGCCAGTGCGCCGTCGTACGCCAGTGAGCGGGCGGCGAGCTGCTTCATGACGCTTGCCACGCGCGCGTGCGCGTACTGGATGTAGTACACGGGGTTTTCGTTGCTGCGCGAGCGTGCCAGCGTCAGATCGAAGTCCAGATGCTGATCGTGGCTGCGCATCAGGTAGAACAGCCGGCAGGCGTCGTTGCCCACTTCCTCGCGCAGCTGGCGCAGGGTGACGAACTGCGCCTCGCGCTTGCCCATCGGGATCTTCTGTCCGTCGCGGAACAGGCTGACGAACTGGATGAGGCAGGCTTCCAGCCGCTCGGCGGGCTGTCCCATCGCCATCAGCGCGCCGCGCACGCGCGCGACATAGCCGTGATGATCGGCGCCGAGCACATCGATGAGCCGCTCGAAGCCGCGCTCGCACTTCTGCAGGTGATAGGCGATGTCGGGCGCGAAGTAGGTATGCTGGCCATTGGCACGTACCAGCACCCGGTCCTCGTCGTCGCCGAAGCGGCTGGCGCGAAACCACACCGCGCCGTCCTTGTCGTAGAGGTGTCCGGCGGCCTTGAGCGTTGCAATGGCGCGCTGCACCGCACCGCTCTCGGTGAGCTCGCGCTCGGAATACCAGCGGTCGAAGTGCACGCCGAATTCCGCCAGGTCGCGGCGAATGTCCGCGAGCATCTGTCCGAGCGAGAGCTCGTGCACTTGCCGCGTCGCCTCGGCGCCGAGGAGGCTGCGCATGCGCTCGATGAGCGCATCGATGTGCTGCTCCTTGTCGCCGGCCGGGGCATCGGCAGGCAGGCCGCTCATGACCAGATGGGCCGGGCGTTGCAGCGCCGCGCCGTGCCGCGCATACAGCTCCGCGGCGATCTCGTGCACGTAGTCGCCGCGATAGCCGTTGGACGGAAAGGCGATCGACTCGCCGCAGCGCTCGAGATAGCGCACCCAGGTGCTGACGGTGAGGATGTCCATCTGCCGGCCGGCGTCGTTGATGTAGTACTCGCGCTGCACGGCATGGCCGGTGGCCACCAGCAGGTTCGCGAGCGTCGCCCCGTACGCGGCCTGCCGTCCATGGCCGACGTGCAGCGGGCCGGTCGGATTGGCCGACACATACTCGAGCAGCACGCGGCGGCCGTGGCCGAGCGTGCTCTCACCATAGCGGTCGGCCGCCTGCAGCACGCGCAGCACCACCGCCTGCTGCGCCGTGGGACTGATGCGGAAGTTCAGAAAGCCGGGGCCTGCGACCTCGACACCGGCCACGAGCGCACTGGGGGGCATGGCCGCGGCGATCGCCTCGGCGAGCGCTCGTGGGGCGAGGCGCGCAGTCTTGGCCAGTCGCATTGCGACGTTGCTGGTGTAATCGCCGTGCGTGCTGTCGCGCGTGCGTTCAATGCTGATCGAGGTGCTGTCCAGCGCATCCGGCAGCGTGCCGTGCGGCAGCGACTGCAGGGCCTGAGCGAGCAGGCGGGACAATTCCTCCTTCAATTCGCCATCCTCGGTGCAGACGCCGCCCGTGGCGCGGCGGCGCGAGTCTACCCGATCTCCAGCGGATCCACGTCCAGCGCGAAGCGCACGCGCGCAGTGCGCGCCAGCGACTCGATCGGTGTGAGCCACGCGTCCAGAAAGCGGTGCAGGGCGCTGCGATCGGCGCTCTCGGCCAGCAACTGCGCGTAGTAGCGGTCCGCACGGCGCGCCATCGGCGGACTGACCGGTCCCAGCAGCCGCACGTGGGCATCCGCCGGGGCGGCGGCGCGCGCGGCGGACAGAAACTCGAACGCGGCCTGCGCATCCGTGGCGGACGCGCGCAGCAGTGCCAGGCGCGCGAAGGGCGGCCAGCGCGCGGCGCGCCGCTCGGCCAGCGCCTCCTCGGCAAAAGCCTCGTAGCCGCCCGACAGCAAGCTCAGCAGCAGCGGGTGGTCGGGATATTCGGTCTGGATCAGCACCTCGCCCTGCTCGCTCTCGCGACCGGCGCGGCCGGCCACCTGCACGATGGTCTGGGCAAGCCGCTCGGCGGCGCGGAAATCGCTGCTGAAGAGCCCCTGGTCGGCGTTGAGCACCACCGCGAGCATCATGCCGGGGAAGTGATGGCCCTTGGTGACCATCTGCGTACCGACGAGGATGCGTGCCTGACCGCCCCTGAGCTGCGCGACGATCTGATCGAGCTGTGCGGGCCGTGCGGCGGTGTCGCGATCCAGCCGCAGCAGCGGATACTGCGGAAAGAGTTCCTGCAGCGTCTGCTCGATGCGCTCGGTGCCCTGCCCGACGGGCTTCACCGCGTGGCCGCAGCGTGTGCAGCGGCTCGGCAGCGCCTCGACGGCGCCGCAATGATGGCAGCGCAGTTGCTCCTGCGCGCGATGCACGGTCAGGCGCGCATCGCAGTGCACGCATGGGGCGATCCATCCGCAGCCGGTACACAGCAGCGTCGGTGCGTAGCCGCGGCGGTTGATGAACACCAGCACCTGGGAGCCGGCCTGCAGATGCCGTCGCATGGCCGTCAGGGTCGGGGCGGCGAGGCTCTGATGAACCGCATGAGCCCGCAGATCGATGAGCCGCAGCAGCGGGGCCGCGGCCTGATCCGCTCGCCGCGGCAGCTGCAGGACCCGATAGCGGCCCGAGGCGATGTTCTGCAGCGTCTCGAGCGCGGGGGTCGCCGAGCCGAGCACGATGGGCGACTGGCCCTGCTGGGCGCGCACCACGGCGACGTCGCGCGCCGAGTAGCGACAGCCGCTCTCCTGCTGCTTGTAGGAGCTGTCGTGTTCCTCATCGATGATGATCAGGCCGAGCTGCGGCAGCGGCGCGAACACCGCCGAGCGCGTGCCGAGGACGATGCGAGCGCTGCCTGCGTGCACCGCGCGCCAGGCGGCCAGCCGCTCGGCATCCGAGAGTCCGGAGTGCAGCACGCTCAGCGCACCGGGCAGGCGTGCGCGAAAGCGCTCGATGAGCTGTGGGGTCAGAGCGATCTCGGGCACCAGCAGCAGCACGCCCGCTCCGCGCGCCAGCACGCGCGTGGCACATTGCAGATAGACCTCGGTCTTGCCGCTGCCCGTCGCTCCCTGCAGCACGAAGGCGCCAAATGAGCCGGCGGCCGCGTCGATGGCCTCCACCGCTTCGGCCTGTGCGCTGGAGAGTGTGGGCGCCGCCGTCACGGCCGCAGTGCCGGCGAGCCCGTTTTCTGCGTCGCTCGGCGCTTCGCTCTGGAGGCATTCCTCGTGGATCGCGACGTAGCCGCGGCTTTCGAGCAGCCGCGCGCTGCGCTGCCAGCCCGAATGCCGCTGTGCCAGTTCGGCCGCCGTCAGCCCCTGCGGCTCATCGGCCAGCCAGCCGAGCAGGGCGCGCTGGGCGGGGGCGCGGCCCACGCTGCCGTCGAGCGCCGCGGCCGCGCCCGCGGCAGTCAATCGCCAGCGCTGCAGCATGCGCGCAGGCGCCGCCGCAGGCGCACCATCGCGCAGTCCACGGGGCAGAGCGGCCGCAATGACTTCCCCCAGCGGATGGTGGTAATAGCTCGCCGTCCACTGCAGCAGCTGCATGAGAGCGGGGCTCAGCAGCGGCTGCGCGTCGATGACTTCATGGACCGCCTTCAGCCGCGGAGCTGTCGCCGTGGCCGGCAGCTCCGGCGCTGCGGGGAGCCCGGGCGCTGCGGTAGGTTCGCGCGAGGCGCTCAGCGCCTGCGAGATGACGACGCCTACGACCCGCCGGGTGCCCAGCGGCACCCACACGCGCGCTCCAGGCAGAACCTGCCGCGCCTGCCGATCCGCTGGCGGCAGATAATCGAACAGCCGGCGCAGCGGTGCATTGACGGCCACCTGCAGCGCCTCGCGCGGCGGCACCGGCAGCTGCATTTCTGTGGATAAGTCTGTGGACAACGCGTTGGTTCCCGACGCCCGCTCCGACTCGCGCGGGCGGTCGGATTCTGCACATGAAGCCTTGTTAACAGACATTTCTTTGGAGAATCAATGCCTTATTTGGAACCGAGTACGGTCATCTCACGAGCGCGCCATTCGCCGCGCGGAGGTTGGCGGTTCCCTCCATTAAGTGGATGATTTCACGAGGTTCTGCCTGCGGTGCGTTGCGTCGTCAACCAACAGGCATCGCACCCCGTTGTATCGCCAGGCCCCGACATCGCCTGGGTGCTGCGCATGACCGGCTTTGCTACGCTTGCCACACAACCAGCTGATCCAGCTGCGGTCCGGAAAGTCCATT
>DATBPG010000140.1:0-4111 GCA_036561485.1 Steroidobacteraceae bacterium
GGGCTGCACCTCTCCATCGATGACTTCGGCACGGGCTATTCGTCACTTTCGGCGCTCCAGCAGTTTCCGATCGGCACGCTGAAGATCGATCAATCCTTCGTGCGCGATGCGGCCGATGATCCGGCCGATGCCGTCCTGGTGCGCACCATCATCCACATGGGCCATAGCCTCGGCATGGACGTGGTCGCAGAGGGCGTCGAGCTGCCGAGTCAGCTGAAGTTCCTGCGCGAATGCCACTGCAACCTCGGCCAGGGGCGCCTGTTCGGCGAGACCCGCAGCGCCGAGGAGCTGCTGCAGCTGCTGCTGGCGCAGCAGTCGGGTCGGCCGGCGTTCGCACATCTGTTACCGGCCGCCGCGCACTCCTCACCGCAGCACGCCTGAGCATCGCCGGCGCGCGCCGCCGGCCGCCCCTGTCGGACGACGAGCATTTCTTCTGCGGATGAATTGTGCTTTGATGCCGTGCGATCCGTTGAGCGTGGAGGCGGCGTGCAACTGGGAATGATCGGCCTGGGGCGCATGGGCTCCAACATGGTCCGCCGGCTCACACGGGCCGGCCATCACTGCACAGTGTTCGATCACGACCAGGAAGCCGTGCGGCGCCTGGCGGCCGAAGGCGCCACCGGGGCGAGCTCGGCCACGGACCTGTTGTCCCGCTTACCCGCGCCGCGCGTGCTGTGGATCATGATCCCTGCCGCGGCCGTGGACGCGCTGCTGCAATCGCTGACTCCGGCGCTGCAGCCGGGGGACATCCTCATCGACGGTGGCAATTCCTATTACGGCGACGACCGGCGGCGCCAGCAGGCGCTGGCATCGCGCGGCGTGCGCTACCTGGACGTGGGCACCAGCGGCGGCGTCTGGGGTCTGGAGCGCGGCTACTGCCTCATGATCGGCGGGGATACGGAAGCGGTGCGCCACATCGAGCCGATTCTGACCGCGCTGGCACCGGGCGCTGCAGGTGTCGCCGGCGCTGCAGGTGCCGCAGATGCCGCAGGTGCCGCAGGCGGCGAGAATCCTTCGGGCGCTGCGAGCGCGCAGGCCGCGGCAGCGGCGGGCAGCACCGCCACGCGTGGCTATCTGCATGTAGGCCCGAGCGGCGCGGGGCACTTCGTGAAGATGGTCCACAACGGCGTGGAATACGGCCTCATGGCGGCCTATGCGGAGGGCTTCAACCTGCTGCACCAGGCTGGCGCGAGCCCGGCCGATGGCGTCATTTCGGCCGAGACCGCTCCGACGCACGAGCTGGTGCCGCGCGAATACCACTTCAAGCTCGATGAGATTGCGGAGCTGTGGCGCCACGGCAGCGTGGTGGCCTCCTGGCTGCTGGATCTGCTCGCCAGCGCGCTCGGGCAGGCCCCGGGCCTGGAGCGCTACGCGGGCAATGTCGCCGATTCGGGCGAGGGGCGCTGGACCGTGCAGGCGGCGATCGACTCGGGCGTACCGGTGCCGGTGCTGGCCACCGCGCTGTTCGCCCGCTTCAGCTCCCGTGGACAGGCGGATTTTGCCGATCGCATGCTCTCGGCCATGCGCTACGGGTTCGGGGGGCACCTGGAGCAACCGGGCAAGCCGGCCGCGACACCTGCCACGCCGGCCGGCGCGTCTGTCAGGCCCGGCTCCGGTAAGTCCGCGGGCTGACGGCGCATGGAGCCGCAGCTTCTTTCCGACGCCTTCGTATTCTTCGGCGCCACCGGCGACCTGGCCTACAAGCAGATCTTTCCGGCCCTGCAGGCGCTGGTCCGTCGCGGCGTGCTCGAGGTGCCCATCGTGGGGGTGGGCCGCTCCGGCTGGAACACCGAGCAGCTGGTGGAGCGCGCGCGCGCCTCGATCAGCGAGCACTCCACTCTCGATGCCGCGGCATTCCGCAAGCTCTGCTCGCTGCTGCGCTACGTCGATGGCGACTATCGGGACGCATCGACCTTCAGCAAGCTGCGCGAGGCGCTCGGCTCGGCGCACGCGCCGCTGCACTACCTGGCGATTCCGCCGAGCATGTTTGCGACGGTGGTCGGGGGGCTGGCAGCGGTGGGGCTCGTGGAGCATGCACGCGTGGTGCTCGAGAAGCCCTTCGGCCGCGACCTCGCTTCGGCGCGCGAGCTGAACGGCATTCTGCGGCAGCACTTTCCAGAGGAGTCGATCTTTCGCATCGATCACTACCTCGGCAAGGAGCCGGTGCAGAACATCCTCTACACGCGTTTCACCAATGCCTTTCTGGAGCCGATCTGGAATCGCAGCTACGTGCGCAGCGTGCAGATCACCATGGCCGAATCATTCGATGTGCGCGGCCGCGGCCGCTTCTATGAGGAAGCGGGCGCAATCCGCGACGTCATCCAGAACCATCTGCTGCAGGTCATGAGCAATCTGATCATGGATCCGCCGCTGCACGGCTCGCCCAACGCGCTGCGCGATGAGAAGTCGCGCGTGCTGCGGGCCATCCGCCCGCTCGATGCCCAGAGCGTGGTGCGCGGGCAGTATCACGGCTACCGGCAGACCGACGGCGTCGCCGAAGACTCCCAGGTCGAGACCTACGCGGCCGTGCGCCTGTACGTGGACAGCTGGCGCTGGGCGGACGTGCCGTTCTACATCCGCGCCGGCAAGTGTCTGCCGGTGACCGCGACCGAGGTGGTGGTCGAGTTTCGCCGCCCGCCACGCGAGGCATTCGGCGAGCTCGTGCCCTCGCTCTCGAGCCATCTGCGGCTGCGCCTCTCCGGCGAGGTGGTCATCGCTCTGGGCATGCGCGTGAAGGTGCCGGGCGAGCGCATGGCTGGCGAGGACGTGGAGCTGATCGTCACGCGCTCACCGGCCGAGGAGATGACACCCTATGAGCGGCTGCTCGGCGATGCCATGCGTGGGGATCTGTCCCTGTTTGCGCGCCAGGATGCCATCGAGGCGCAGTGGTCCGTCGTCGATCCCGTGCTGGGGGATGCAACGCCCGTGCACGAATACCCCTGCGGCTCCTGGGGCCCGCACGAGGCAGTGCGTCTGATCGAAACCGACGACGGGTGGCTGAATCCGAGCGGCTAGTTCCTGGTCGCAACGACAGTGCGAGCAGGCGTCGCCGGCCCGCAGGGCATCATCTTATTGATATATAAGAAATTATCCTTTATTGCTATATTAATTTGGATAAAGGATAATCCTTTGTGTGTCAATTAGTTACGATCTGGATGATGAGGCTCTGCGCCTCGTCGCGAATCTGGAGCAACGCTATGCCGCCTGGATGGATGCCGAGCGCATCCTGAGTGGCGGACGGCTGGCGTGGAAGACCGTTTCCGGCAGGGACTACCTCTATCGCGTCGTCGACGGCCACGGCAATGGCCGCTCACTTGGGCCTCGCTCCGCCGCGACCGAGGCTATTTGGCGGACAGCGCAGACTGCGCGTGAAACGGGCGAGGCGCTGTGGCCGATCCTGTTGCGTGACAGCGCTCTGTACCGCACGTTGCATCTTCCTCGGGTCGCCGCCGAAGCTGCGCGCCTGGCGCGCGAATTCGACCGGTTTGGGCTGCTGGGAACATCGCTGCTCGTGGTGGGCACGAATGCCCTGGCGGTTTACGAGATTGAAGCGCGCTCGCGTTTCGCATCGGCAGCGGGGGTCGACAGTACCGCGGATTTCGACCTGACCTGGGTGGCGGGCGAAGCGCGGCAGATGACACTTGCGCTCACCGGCGCGGCGCCGCGCACGCTGCTGGAGGTGATGAAACGCGCCGACGGCACGTATACGCTCAATACCGAACGATCCTTCCAGGTCCGAAACTCCCGGGGCTACGAGGTGGAGCTGCTTCTTCCCAGCAGCCTCGCAGGGACGCTACCGCGCAATGAAGTTGTTCGGCCGCTGGCATTGCCGGAGCAGGACTGGCTGCTTCCCGGTCGCAGAGTCGAACATGTGGTATGCGGTATCGATGGCCAACCCTGCCGTCTCGTGGCGCCAGATCCGCGTTACTTCGCGCTCCACAAACTTTGGCTTGCCGACAAGATCGGCCGCAATCCGCTGAAGAAGCCCAAGGATGAGAAGCAAGGCGCTCTGCTGCTGTCGGCCATTGCCGAACGGATGCCGCACTACGGTCTCGACGCCGCATTTCGCGCTGACTTACCGCCCGAACTGCTCCCCTACTTTGATCGCTGG